>JBARWP010000372.1:0-10650 GCA_049646905.1 Pseudaminobacter sp.
CACCGCGAAGACCTTCAAGCACGATGCGGATCTTGTCTTCGGCCGAGAAGTGGCGGCGGGTCTGACGCCGGATGTCCTTGACCACCCGCTCTGCAGGGGGCTTGGTCGGTGATTTTGAATTGGAGGAGTTGGGCTTCATCTTCGTTCCTTCGTCACTACGACGAAGCCCAAATCCTCCTTAAATCACAACCTCAAATCTGTGCCAGAGCCGCTGACGGGGGACAAGGTCCTGTCGCCGGATCCGGCACGACCTACCGGCTGTGCACACCACGCAAGAGAGAATTCTGGAAAGGAACTGTAGGCCCGAAACAACTTATTGATTGCATTTGTTTGCAATCGTATCTGCGTAATGATGAAGTCGAATTGAACGGAAGCAAGGACGAGGAACGGACATGTCGAAGAATGTCGGTGGGATTGATCGCACGCTGAGGCTGGTCGGTCTCGTGCCGCTTTTCACGGGCCTGTTCTCAACCTGCCCGCTCTATTCGATCTTAGGCCTGAACACCTGTCTTCTCAAGAGAGGTGGCAAATGAAGCCGGTCCAGATCGACGAACGGCTTGCCGTTTGCGGCCAGATCAGTCCGCAGGACATCAGCGGTCTTGCGCAAGCCGGGTATACGACAATCGTCAACAACCGGCCGGACGGGGAGGGCTTTCTGCAGCCGACCGCCAGCGCAATCGCCGACGCCGCCGGGAAGGCCGGACTGCGTTCGGCCCATCTGCCGGTGCGAGGGCCCGACATCACCGAACAGCTCGTGCGCGATTTTCAGAAGACGCTTGCCGAAAGCGCCGGACCCGTTGTGGCCTTTTGCCGCTCCGGCACGCGATCGTTGACGCTCTGGGCAATCGGAGAGGTCCTCGACGGCCGGATGGCTAAGGCCGACCTCATGCAGTTCGGAGCCAGGCATGGTTTCGATCTGTCCGGAGGCGTGGCCTGGCTCGCCACACATGGCCGCTAGCACCTTCACCCAAAAGCAGCACGCAGAAAGAGAATTCCCATGGCACAGAAACCCGAAGTGACCGGCTTCTTCGACCGGCGGACCTGGTCGATCCAATATGTGGTCGCCGATCCCGAGACGAAGAAATGCGCGATCATCGACCCCGTCTATGACTTCGATGAGAAATCCGGCCAGACCGCATCGAAGAACGCCGACCGCATCCTCGAATTCGTGAAGGAGAAGGGCTACACGGTCGAGTGGATCCTCGACACCCATCCCCATGCCGACCACTTCTCGGCCGCCGCCTACCTCAAGGAAAAAACCGGAGCGCCCACAGCGATCGGCGAGAAGGTGACTGAGGTGCAGAAGCTTTGGAAGGACTTCTACAACTGGCCGGATTTTCCCGCCGACGGCTCCCAGTGGGATCGCCTCTTTGCTGACGGCGACACCTTCAAGATCGGCAATATCGACGCGAGAGTGATGTTCTCGCCGGGTCATACGCTCGCTTCGATCACCTATGTCATCGGTGATGCCGCATTCGTACACGACACGCTGTTCATGCCCGACAGCGGCACGGCGCGCGCCGATTTCCCGGGCGGCAGCGCCAAGGTGCTGTGGAAGTCTATCCAGGACATTCTCGCCCTGCCGGACGAGACCCGCATGTTTACCGGCCACGACTACCAGCCCGGCGATCGCGAACCGCTGTGGGAATCGACGGTCAGGGAGCAGAAGGCAAAGAACATCCATATGGCGAAATTCAGGACGGAAGCGGAGTTTGTCGCCGCCCGCGAGGCCCGCGACAGGACGCTTGCCATGCCTAAGCTGATCTTGCACTCGCTGCAGATCAACACCAATGGCGGACGGCTGCCCGTACCCGAATCCAACGGACGCCGTTACCTTAAGATCCCGCTCGACGTCCTGACCGGCGCCCCTTGGGATTGAACCCGTGATCGAACCGCTTTCCTGCGAAGCAACCGATCTGCAGGCCAATGTCGAGGAGGCGTCCGGCTTTCTGAAGAAGTTGTCCAATCCCGACCGGCTGCTGATCTGCTGCGCACTTCTCGAGGCCGAGCGCTCGGTGCGTGACCTTGAGGATGTGCTTGGCATCCGCCAGCCGGGACTTTCGCAGCAGCTCGCCGAACTGCGCGAGGCGGGTCTGATTGCCGGTCGCAAGGAAGGCAAGCATGTTTTCTACCACCTCGCGGATCCACGCGTGGCGGCCTTCATCCACACCATGCATCGGCTGTTCTGCACGACCGATGTTGTACCCCCCACCAACCACGAGACTGATCGATGACCGACTTCACACCGATAGCCTCCCTCTTCGGAGGCGCGCTGATTGGCGTTGCCGCCGTTCTGTTGATGGCCTTCCATGGCCGCATTGCGGGCATGACCGGCATCCTGTCGGGCCTTTTACCGCCTTTCTCGAATGACTGGAC
Organism: Pseudaminobacter sp.; assembly: GCA_049646905.1. GTDB lineage: Bacteria > Pseudomonadota > Alphaproteobacteria > Rhizobiales > Rhizobiaceae > Pseudaminobacter. The sequence goes on from JBARWP010000372.1 coordinate 2,377, forward strand.
CTGGCGGGCGGCCTTCATCGCCGGGGCGGTCGCCGCGCCGGCCCTGATTGTCGCTGTCGCCGGCGCGCCGGCCATCCCGTTCGAGAGTACGGTTCCGACGCCATGGCTTGTCGCCGGCGGTCTGATCGTCGGCATCGGCGTCTATTTTGGTTCTGGCTGCACCTCCGGCCATGGCGTGTGCGGGATCGCCCGTGTGTCGCCACGTTCCATCGCTGCGACGCTTACTTTCATGGCATCGACGGCAATCACCGTGTTCGTCATTCGTCACGTTCTTGGAGGCTTCTGATGATCCGGACCCTGTCTGCCCTTTTCGCCGGTCTTGTCTTCGGCGCCGGCATCGCGATTTCTGGCATGGCCAATCCGGCCAAAGTGCTCAACTTCTTCGACATCGCAGGCACGTGGGATCCCTCGCTCGCATTCGTGATGGGCGGGGCCCTCATCGTGACGGCTATCGGCTATCGTTTCGTGCTGAGGCGACCACAGCCCCTGTTCGATCGCACCTTCCATCTTCCGACCGCCCGCAATCTCGAACCGACGCTCATCGCGGGCTCCGCCGTGTTCGGCGTCGGCTGGGGGATCACCGGCTTCTGTCCCGGCGGCGCCGTCCCGGCCCTCGGTCTGGCCGAAGCGGATGCGCTGCTCTTCGTCGGGTCCATGCTGGGAGGCATCGCGGCTGCCCGGTTGGCGCATCACGCGATAGCGCTGCGCGCCCAATCGGACGCAGCCTGATCGACTGAAAGCGACACGACAATGCGCAGCCTCGCGATGCGGATATGCCGGTACCTGCCCGTGATCGATTGGGCGCGGACCTATGATCGGCCGACCCTGGTCAATGATGTGGTGGCCGCTGTCATCGTCACGATCATGCTGATACCGCAATCGCTGGCCTACGCGATGCTCGCGGGGCTGCCGCCCGAAGTCGGCCTCTATGCCTCGATCCTGCCGCTGGTCGCCTATGCCGTCTTCGGCACCAGTCGAACCCTGGCCGTGGGGCCGGTCGCTGTGGTGTCCCTCATGACGGCATCGGCCGTTGGCCAGATCGCTGCGCAAGGTACGGCGGACTACCTCACCGCAGCGATCGTGCTGGCACTTCTGTCCGGCGTCATGCTCGTGTTGATGGGGCTGTTCCGCCTCGGATTTCTCGCAAACTTCCTCAGCCATCCGGTGATTTCCGGCTTCATCACCGCATCCGGAATCCTGATCGCCGCTAGCCAGCTGAAGCATATCCTGGGTATGACGGCGGGGGGTGATACGCTCCTCGACATCGTCTTTGCTCTTGCCGGTTCGATTGGACAAAGCAACCCCTACACGCTGGCTATCGGTGTTGGAGCATTGGCCTTTCTCTATTTCGCGCGCACGCGGCTAAAGCCATTGCTGATCGGCGCCGGCATCGCCAAACGGCCTGCCGATCTGGTGACCAAGGCCGCGCCGATCCTCGCGGTGGCCGTGACGATCCTGATGGCGATCTACCTTGACCTTGGAGGAAAGGGCGTTGCCCTCGTCGGCACCATTCCGCAAGGCCTGCCGGCATTCGGCTTGCCGCAAATCTCCACTGATCTCATCTCCACCCTTGTTGTGCCGGCCTTTCTGATCAGCATCATCGGTTTCGTCGAATCCGTTTCCGTGGCACAGACATTGGCCTCCAAGCGGCGCCAACGCATCGTACCGGATCAGGAATTGATCGGGCTCGGCGCGGCCAACATCGCCTCCGGCCTGTCGGCTGGCTATCCGGTAACGGGGGGCTTCGCCCGCTCCGTGGTCAATTTCGACGCCGGGGCCGAAACCCCCGCCGCCGGCGTGTTCACGGCGGCGGGCATCGCGCTCGCAGCCTTGTTCCTGACGCCGTTGCTCACCAACCTGCCGCAGGCCACCCTTGCCGCGACCATCATCGTCGCCGTACTGTCGCTCATCGATCTCAAGGCGATCCGGCATGTCTTCGACTATTCGAAGGCCGACTTTTCCGCGATGGCCGCGACGATCCTCGTTACCCTGCTTTGGGGCGTCGAGCCGGGCGTCGTGGCCGGTGTCGCGCTTTCGCTCCTCCTCCATCTCTACCGTACGAGCAGGCCTCACATGGCGATCGTGGGCCAGGTGCCGGGGACCGAACATTTTCGTAACGTCGAGCGGCATCAGGTGCTCACCGATCCGCGAATCCTGTCGGTCCGGGTCGACGAGAGCCTCTATTTCGCCAACAGCCGGTATCTGGAGGACCGGATCGCCGAATTAGTGGCAGAGCGCCCCGAGGTTCGCCACGTGGTGCTGATGTGTTCGGCGGTCAACGCCATCGACGCCAGCGCGCTGGAAAGCCTGGAAGAGATCAATCACCGGCTGAAGGATGCCGGCATCGCCTTCCATCTGACGGAGGTTAAAGGCCCTGTAATGGATCGCCTGAAGCGGGCTGCGTTTCTCGATGAACTCACGGGGAGGGTCTATCTCAGCCAGTTCGAGGCGTTCAGCAGCCTCACGAGAGAACAGGACATCCACGGGTCAGAACCGCCAGCTGCAGGTGGCCAAGACGGTCGTTCCCCTGCCGAATGAGGCGCGCACAACGTCATGAGGCAAGAGGACGGCGACATGTCCGAGAGGCTTGGAAAGGCTGGCGAATGAGGACGTCAACTTTGGGACATCCGCCTGAGCCACCCGCACCTTGCCGTAAATTCACGTCATCGTTTCCCATCTGGCTGCCGTGCCGACCTCAGGGTCGTTCTCTTCTGCAATAGGCGGTGTGGAGCGCATTGATCACGGTCAGGACCTGTGGTCGCGTAATACGGTAGAAGACCGTCGTGCCCTCGCGGCGTGCCTCGACGAGCCCGTCCGCCCTCAGGCGCATCAGTTGCTGCGACATCGGCACCTGCTCGATTCCGAGCTCCTGGCGCAATTCGGCAACCGACATCTCGCCGTCCACCAGGGCGCAAAGCAGCAGCAGTCGCTGCGGATGGGAAAGGCTGCGCATCAGCTCGGCAGCGGGAATCATTTCCATAACATTCATGTTCTTGAATTTATGATTTTTGAATGTTATGTGCAAGGCACGATTTTTTGTAGTCGCACGCATCGCAGGACCGCCACTGGTCCGGCCGTTTTGAGCCGGATCAATGCGAGAGCTGTGCCTGTGATCGCATAAGACGCATTGGCAACAGAAGGAATGCTGGGATGACACTCGATCGTGCGGTGATGATGTTCGCGGGCTTCATGGTTCTCGTGTCCCTGGCGCTCGGCTTTTACGTGTCGCCCTGGTGGTTTTTGCTGAATGCTTTTGTTGGCCTCAATCTTCTGCAGGCATCGCTCACCGGCTTCTGTCCCGCGGCGATGGACTTCCGAAAGCTCGGCGTGAAGACTGGCTGTGCGTTCGAGTAGGTGGAACAACCACCCCTGGTAAATTCACAACAGGCGCAATCCTTGAGCATTGCTGTCTGAAAGAGCGTTAGATCCATGCTTCGAGCTATTGCCCGCTTTGCCGCAACCCTTGTCGCAGCAACACCTCTTGTCGTCTCAACATCATTGGCAGCCGAGTTCCTCGTGCAACCCTTGACTGTTCCCGAAATGAAGGCCGTCTTTGGACGAGTCGAGAGCTGGATCGTCGTACCGGGCCGCGCCAGGATCGGCGGCATCGTGCAGGACGTCCGGGTAAGCGAGGGCGACCACGCCACCAAAGGCGAGGTCATCGCGTTGATCGTCGACGACAAGCTGGCCCTGCAATTGAGGGCGGCTGACGCCCGGCTTGAAGCTCTGAACTCGCAACTTGGGAATGCTCGTCTCGAGCTCGAACGCGCCGAGCAGTTGCGGGCATCCGGCACCGGCACCCAGACCCGCGTCGACCAGGCCCGGACGCAGTTCGAGGTCGCCACCAATCAGGTCGCTGCCGCGGTGGCGGAGAAGGCAGTCGTCGAGCAAAGTGCCAAGGAAGGCGAGGTTCTTGCTCCGACAACGGGTCGGGTCCTCACTGTCTCCGTGACCCTTGGTTCTGTCGTCATGGCCGGCGAGAACATCGCTCGCATCGCGCCGGGGCCATATTATCTGCGGCTTTCCTTGCCGGAACGGCATGCGGCCGAAATTGTGGAAGGCGCGCAGGTCGTCATTGGCGAGCGTGGTCTGGTGCAGGGCGTCAACGATCTCCCAAGGGTACATTCGGGCCGCATCAGCAAGGTCTACCCGGAAATTGCCGAAGGACGAGTGTTCGCCGACGTCGAGATCGAGGGCATCGGCGACTATTTTGTCAACGAGCGCACGCTTGTATCGATTCCCGTGGGCAAGCGGTCCGCGCTTGTCGTCCCGCCCGACGCGGTCCGCACGGTCCATGGCGTCGACTATGTGCGCCTCGCCGCGGACGACGGCGTGATGGATGTCGCCGTGATCCTTGGCGAGATCGTCGGGGACGATGGTGCAAGGCGCGTTGAGGTTCTTTCCGGATTGCGTGCCGGCGATCGGGTCGTGCTGCCATGAAACTGGGAATCGCCGGCGGCCTCACCCGTGCCTTCATTGTCTCGCCGCTCACGCCGCTCTTCCTGCTGGCCGCACTTGCCCTCGGCCTCGTTGCCCTGATCACGCTGCCGCGAGAGGAGGAACCGCAAATCTCAGTGCCGATGGTGGACATTCATGTCAACGCCAACGGCCTGAAAGCGGAGGACGCCGTCAAGCTCGTTACCGAGCCGCTGGAGACCATCATTAAGAGCATCGACGGGGTGGAGCACGTCTACTCGCAGACCGATGACGACGGCGCGCTTGTCACCGCCCGCTTCGAAGTCGGAACCGATTCAGACGCCGCGATACTGAGGGTTCATGACAAGGTGCGCGCCAATATGGATCGCATCCCAGTCGGCATCCCCGAGCCGTTGATCGTCGGTCGTGGCATCGACGATGTGGCGATCGTCGTCGTCACCTTGCGTCCGAGTGCGCAGGCTGCCGCGCGCTGGACCGCAAACGACCTTACCCGCCTCGCCCGCGAGCTCCAGGTGGAAGTGTCCAAGCTGCCCGACATCGGGCTCACTTACACCGTCGGGGAACAGCCCGAACAGTTCCGCGTCGAGCCGGATCCGGAGCGGCTTTCCCTCTTCGGGATCACCCTGCAGCAGCTCGCCGCCAAGATCGAAGGCGCCAATCGCTCGTTCCGGGTCGGCACGATCCGCGATGAAGGCGGCCAGCGCCCTCTCATCGCAGGCCAGACACTTCAGACATTGTCCGAGATCGGCAATCTCCTGCTGACGGCACGGGATGGCCGTCCCGTCTACGTTCGGGATGTGGCCCGCGTTATCTTGGCCACCTCACCGGCCGAAAACCGAGTGACCGATATCCGCCGGGCCGGGGAAGAGCTTGAGCGTGCCGCTGCCGTCTCTCTCGCAATTGCCAAGCGTCCTGGCGCCAATGCCGTTGTGATCGCCGAGGAGATCCTGCACAGGCTTGAGCAGGTGCGCGGCCAGATTTTTCCGGCCGACGTGGAAATGACGGTCACACGCAACTATGGCGAGACCGCTGACGAGAAAGCCAATGAGTTGCTCTTCCACCTCGGGCTCGCGACTGTCTCGATCGTCGTGCTGGTCGCGGTTGCCATTGGCTGGCGGGAGGCGCTTGTGGTTGCCATTGTCATTCCGACGACCATCCTGCTCACGCTTTTTGCCTCCTGGATCATGGGCTATACCCTCAACCGCGTATCGCTTTTCGCCCTGATCTTCTCGATCGGTATCCTTGTCGATGACGCCATCGTCGTCATCGAGAACATTGCCCGCCATTGGGCCATGCAGGACGGCCGCTCGCGCATTCAGGCGGCCATAGACGCTGTCGCCGAGGTCGGAAATCCGACGATCGCCGCCACGCTCACGGTGGTCGCTGCTCTCCTGCCGATGCTGTTCGTCTCAGGCATGATGGGCCCCTATATGAGCCCTATTCCTGCCAACGCCTCGGCGGCTATGCTGTTCTCGTTCTTTGTCGCCGTCATGTTGACGCCGTGGCTCATGATCAGGATCGGCAAGGAACACGCCGGTCCGCCCCATGGGGAAGGTGATTCCGCAACGGCCCACGACGAGGCAGGCGGCGGCCGGCTTGGACGCCTCTATGTCGCGGTTGCGCGTCCCGTTCTTGCAAGCCGCGCACGCGCCTGGGCGTTCCTGCTCGTGGTCGGGGTGGCAACCTTCGCCTCGCTCGGGCTTCTCTACACAAGGGACGTCACGGTCAAGCTGCTCCCGTTCGACAACAAATCCGATCTCCAGGTCGTGCTCGACCTGCCGAAAGGCTCCTCAGTTGAAGAGACCGACCGGGCATTGCAATCCCTGGTCGGCAGGCTTGCCGGGGTTCCGGAGATCGTCTCCTTCCAGACCTATGCCGGTACGGCCGCACCCTTCGATTTCAACGGGCTGGTGCGTCACTATTATCTGCGCGCCAATCCCGAACAGGGCCAGGTCGCAGTGAATCTCTCGCCCAAGGGCGAGCGCGACCGGGCGAGCCATACGATCGCGCTCGACATGCGCGAACGGATCAAGGATCTCGAGCTGCCGAAGGGTACCGCGGTGAAGGTGGTGGAGCCGCCGCCCGGGCCTCCGGTCATCGGCACCCTACTGGCCGAGATCTATGGCCCGGACCCGCAGACCCGGCGCGCCGTTGCTGGCAAGGTGCGGGAAGCCTTCGAGAGTGTGCCCTTCATCGTTGACGTCGATGACAGCTACCACAACCAGCCTGAGCGGGTGCGCCTCGCCATCGACCAAGATAATCTCGAATATTACCGGGTCGAGCAATCGGATGTCTATGACACGCTGCGCTATCTCTATGGCGGCTCGACCGTCGGCTATTCGCACCGTGGCGGAGGCCGCCAACCGATCCCGATCCGGCTTGCGCTTCCGAAGGAATACGGCACGATCGACGAACGGGCGCTGGCAACCCCGGTTCCGGCCAACGCATTGCCGGGCGGCCGCGGCGTGGTCGAACTCGGAGACGTCGTCAGCGTTACGCATGAGGCCGCATCCTACCCGATCTTCCGGCACAATGGCCGGGCCGCCGAAATGGTGATGGCGGAGCTTGCCGGCGCCTATGAAGCGCCGATCTACGGCATGCTCGCCGTGCAGGAGGCGATCGACAAGATAGACTGGGGCGACCTGCCCAGGCCCGCGATCGTCCTGCATGGCCAGCCGAACGACGAGTCTCATCCGACGCTTTTGTGGGACGGTGAGTGGGAAGTGACCTGGGTGACGTTCCGCGACATGGGTGCGGCCTTCATGGTGGCGATCCTTGGAATATACATTCTCGTCGTCGCCCAGTTCGGCTCGTTCAAACTGCCGCTCGTCATTTTGACACCGATCCCCCTGACCTTTATCGGCATCCTCGGCGGACACTGGCTGTTCGGCGCTCCGTTCACGGCGACCTCGATGATCGGCTTCATCGCGCTCGCCGGTATCATCGTGCGCAACTCGATCCTGCTGGTGGATTTCATCCGCCACGCCCGCCAACCGGATCGGAAGCTGATCGACGTCCTTCTGGAAGCAGGCGCGATCCGCTTCAAGCCGATCCTGCTCACCGCAATCGCCGCCATGATCGGCGCCGCGGTGATCCTGACCGACCCGATCTTCCAGGGCCTCGCGATCTCGCTCCTGTTCGGACTTGCATCCTCTACAGCGCTGACCGTGCTCGTCATTCCGGCGATCTACGTCGTGCTGAGAGGAGGGCAGGGTTCAGAAGAGGACCCTTCAACGCCCGATCCTGATGCACAGGACCATGTCCATCTTGAATCGACATAAGCAATGGAGGCCGACGATGAACTACTATTTCTCCCGGATGCTTCAATGTTCGTTTGATGAAGCCGTCCGGCGCACGACAGACGCGCTTAACAAGGCCGGATTCGGCATCATCACCGAGATCGACGTGAAGGCGACGTTCAAGAAGAAGCTCGGCGCCGATTACCGCGACTACCGCATCCTTGGAGCCTGCAATCCCGCGATCGCACGCGAGGCGCTCGAGATCGAGGACAAGATCGGCACTATGTTGCCCTGCAATGTGATTGTCCAGGACGCAGGCGATGGACTGATCGAGGTCGCCGCGATCGATCCCGTTGCATCCATGATGGCAGTCTACAATCCCGAACTCAAGACACCAGCCACGAAAGTACGCGAGATGCTGAAAGGGGTTGTGGAGAGTCTGTAGGCCAAGCTCAACTCACCAGTCGTTTTTCCAGTGAGCGAAAACCCGTATAAGGTGTCCGTCGTCAGAACATTTGGCGCAGATTGGGGCGTAGACTAGCGGAGAGCGGGCCTCGTCTGGGATTTGATGTTAGGCTGCGAGCTTGCGGTGCTGCAA
>JBARWP010000373.1:0-2192 GCA_049646905.1 Pseudaminobacter sp.
CCAATCTCGGTTCCCGCCTGGTCGCTCTGGCGGGCCGGCTGGAACTCGTATCCGGCTCTGCACGGCAAACGCCTTCCAGCCAGATCAATGAGATCGAACCCATGGTTGCCGGCATCACCATCTTCCCCAAATCGGTCGAACAGGCTGCGGAGGACAAGCTTTCGGCCGACCCGGCGCTGAAGGCGCAGTGGGAGGACGTCTCGACGCGCTTCCGCCTGGTCTATGCGCAGCCGGAAGCCGCTTTCAAGGCCGTCAATGTCGACGCGATGCTCAAGGATTCGACACTCGCCAAGACCACGACCGCGAAGATCGCCAGTGATCCGGAAAGCTTCGGTGCGCTCAAGGGGAAGACCGGGCTCCTTGCCAGCCGCGAGGACAAACAGGATCGCGAAACCGCCCGACTCAATGCGCCGGCACTGGCCCGCAATCTTGACAGTTATCTGCGCCAACGGGCGGAAGCCGAACGCAAGCATGAGGCCGAAGAGCGCGCCAGGCGCATCAAGGTTGCCGTCGATATCCCGGCACTGTCCGATCGTGCGAGGCAAATGCTCGAGCGCGTGCGCGACGCCATCGATCGCAATGACCTGCCCGCCGCGCTCGGCTTCGCCCTTGCCGACAAAATGGCCAAGGCGGAAATCGACACGTTCAACAAGGCAGTGTCCGAGCGGTTCGGCGAGCGCAGCCTGCTCTCCAATGCGGCGAGCGAGGCGACAGGACCGGCCTTCGAGAGACAGGCTTTTGGCATGTCGCCGGGTGAGCGCCAGAAGCTGGCAACGGTGTGGCCGATGATGCGGGCCGGACAGCAGCTCGCCGCGCACGAGCGCACGGTGCAGGCATTGAAGGAAACCGAGGCGCTTCGCCAGTCCCAGCGCCAGTCGCAGGTGCTGAAATGACGATAAGCTGGCGACGCGTCATTATCGTTGCATCGATCGCCGCTCTGCCGACCGTGATGCTCGCTGCCTCCTATGGCGCTGGGATTCGTCTCAATCTGACACCCAGCTATCCGCTCGGGCTCTGGCGGATCGAGGCTCTGGCCCGGCCGGTGGTTGTTAGCGATCTGGTCTTCGTCTGCCCGCCTGAAACGGCCGCCTTCGCGCTTGGTCTCGAGCGCGGATACGTCCGGCGCGGCCTTTGTCCGGGCTGGTTGAGCCCGCTCATCAAAACTGTGGTCGCGCTGCCTGGCCAGCACATCGAGATAGATGATGCCGTCATGATCGACGGTCGGAAGCTGCCGCAGTCTGTTGTTCGCACTGTCGATGCAGAGGACAGAGCGCTTCCATCCCATCCCGGCGGCACTGTGCCGACGGACCACCTCTTTCTTCATTCCAGCTTTGCAGGTTCATATGACTCGAGATATTTCGGGCCAATCCCCGCTTCGGGCGTTCTTGGTCTCGCCCGTCCGATCCTCACGGTCGTGCCCTGACAGTGTAAAGTCGGTAATTTTCACTGTCGCCGCCATCGCCATCGGCATTATCGGCTGGAGCGGCAATCCTTTCCTGCTTCCGGTCGCCATGTTGTTCCCGGCCCTCTGGGCGATGGCGCCGACGCGGACAAATGCGGCTCTGGTCGCAGCAGGATATTTCCTGGCCGCCTCACACGGACTTCCGCAAGGGGTCGTGAATTTTTACGGCGGCGGCATCGGAGCGGGGCTTGCGCTTTGGGTTGCAGCGTCGGCTGGCTTTGTGCTCGTTCACACTGTGCTCTGGACCGCGCGGCCGGGATGGGGCCGCGTACTGCGCTATGGCATTGCAGCGGTGCTGATGAGCGTCCCGCCTTTCGGTATCGTTGGATGGGCGCATCCGATCACTGGCGCTGGCATGGTGTTCTCCGGTTGGGGCTGGCTAGGTCTGGGGGCCGCCATGATCGGCCTTCTGGCGATGACGACCAGAACCTGGCCAATCGTGACGCTCGCCATGGCAGGGTTATGCCTGTGGTCCGCAGCGACGTGGGCACCTCCCGACGTTCCTGAAGGCTGGGTCGGTGTCGATACCCGGTTTCGCGGTGAGAATGGACGATACGCCGACTATGCGCAGCAGATCGCGACCATTGCTCTTGTCATGGAAGCAGCCGACGATGGTGCCAAGGTGGTCGTGTTGCCGGAGAGTGCGGCAGGCATCTGGACGCCGACAACAGCTCATCTCTGGAGCAAAGCGCTCGAGGGCGCGGGCCTGACCGTCATAGCCGGCGCGATC
>JBARWP010000374.1:0-5641 GCA_049646905.1 Pseudaminobacter sp.
CCACGGTATAGATCCCCAACCCTCCTGCTCGTGTCGCAGAAGGAAAATAGGTGGCCGGGTTTTACGCCGCCCCTACGGCGAGATTATCCCGCCGTTACCGTGGTAGGTTTTTGCACCGCCGCTCTCATAGGATAGCGGCGGAAAAAGGCTTGATCGCCAGCCGCCTGCGAAAAACGCGCTACGGTGCGCGTTGCCCTAGCATCTAGCATGTAGGGCTCATATCCTCGGGGTCAACCAGAGGGCGGTCAACTCATTCGGCAAGCTCGCTCCATATTGCCTTGGCCCTTATCGGCCCCGAACAGATTGCCGGCTCTTCGTATTCCGTTTGTGTTGCCCCATTGAATGCCCGTCTTCCCTGCCGGAAAACACCCGCAGATCCGTTCCGGCAGGGTTCTGGAACACCCGCAAGTCAAATTCCGGCAGAATGGATAGAAGATGGTCGAATATGTCGGCCTGGATACCCTCGTACTCCGCCCAGGCGACCGTGTTGGTGAAGCAATAGATTTCCAGCGGCAGGCCTTCAGGCCCCGGCTCCAATTGCCGAACCATCGTGGTCATGCCGCGATGTATGCCCGGATGCTTTGAAAGATAGTTCTGAACATAGGCGCGGAATGTGCCGATATTGGTGACGCGTCGCGTATTTGCGGGCATCTTGGCGCTTTCTCCGAGGGTTTCGTTCCACCGGGCAAGTTCCCCACGCTTGTTTTCCAGATAGTCGCTCAGCAGGCCGACGGCGCCGAGGCGTTCCAGTTCCTTCGGCGGCAGGAAACGAATGCTGTTCTGATCGAGGTAAAGCGCGCGCTTGATCCGCCGGCCGCCGGATTCCTGCATGCCGCGCCAGTTCTTGAACGGGTCGGTGACCAGCTTGCGGATCGGGACGGTGGTGATCGTCTTGTCCCAGTTCTGGACCTTCACCGTATGCAGGGCGATCTCGATCACGTCACCGTCGGCGTTCAGGCCGGGCATTTCGATCCAGTCGCCCACACGCACCATGTCGGTCGACGAGATCTGGATGCCGGCGACCAGCGACAGCAGCGTATCCTGAAAGACCAAAATGAGGACCGCGGCCATCGCGCCGAGCCCGGAAAGCAGGATGAGCGGCGAGCGGTCTATCAGCGTCGCGATCATCAGCAGCACGGCAATGACATAGACCACGATCTTGACGACCTGGACGTAGCCCTTGATCGGCTTCAGCCGCGCTTCCGGTCTTCGATGGTAGATGGTTTCGACAATGTTGAAGGCCGCACCTATCGACATTGCCACCGTCAGGATCATGAAGGCGCTGGCAACGTTCTGGACGACGCTGACAAGGAAAGCCGGAAGGCCAGGCACCAGCGGGATGCCGGCATAGACCACCAAGGCCGGCATGATGTTCGACAAGCGTTCGACAAAACCTTGGCGACGCAACTCCGGATCGCGGCCATAGGCCGTGAAGGCGAGCACGCGGTTCAGGCCGCGCAGCAGCAGGGCCTTGACGACATAGTTTGCAAACAGCGCGGTAAACAGCAGCAGGACCAGCGCGATCGCCATCGCGATGAGCGGATGAAGATCGATACCAGCCATGAACTTGGTCATGTCCATGCGATCCACCTCGAATTACGCCTACGATATTTTCGTCGCCGACCCCGTGTGCGCTTCAGGTTGCACTCGGCTCGTCGCCCGCTTTCTGGATATGCTCAAGGCTGGCTGTAATCTGTTGCACGCGCCTGTTGATCGCTGCCGCACCCTCCGATGCCCGGCCTAGTTCACGTAATAATTTGATGACGTCGGTATCGGCATTTTCCGAGGGTCCATTTCCTTGGCCGGCAAGCAGCCATGACGGAGTGACACCGAGAAGCCCCGCCATCATCGCCAGCCTATTGCCGCGAGGCTCGTCACGATCGCATTCCCAGGCATTCCAGCTTGCCGTCATGACACCCAGGCGGCGCGCTGCCTGTGCGATGGAGAGGTTCGTGGCTTCCCTTGCCAGTGAAATTCGTCCGCCCAGCGTATCATCATGCGACGGGGTAACTTCATTCTTGTGAGTAGGAATGGTCCTGTCCTCCTTGATTGTAATGTGAGCGGAGCCTGCCCGGGCGTAGGCGCCAATGGCGACGGGTGGCCGCCATTGGCTATTTGCTATTTCGAGGCCGCGCTTGCGGTCTTCACCCAGCCATCGACGAGATCGCCATGCGCCTTGATCCACTCGCTGGCATGGCGCTTGATGTCCTCGGCACTCCCTTCGCCGTCGTTCATCTTCGCGTTCTGCGCAAAAATGTCCTCGATCGGGATCGAGACTTCCTCAAGCAGCGCCTTGGCCGCCGGATTGTCCTTCAGGAAGGCCGAGTTGGCGACCGGACGGATATCGTTGGCGGGGAAACCCAGCTTGCACGGATCCTCGACACAGCCGGGGACGCCTGGAAGCGTGGCGGCGTCCTCGAGGCTTTTCTGAGCCTCAGGCAGATCGACCTTCGGAACCTCGATCCACATCACGTCCTTGCCGGGCTTCAGCGTGTTCACAGTCCAGTTGGGCGTCCAGGTGTAGAACAGGATCGGAGTGCCCTGCTGATAGGCGGCGACCGCGTCGGCCATAGAAGCGGCGTAGCTTGCCTTGATCGGGTTCACGTCGTCACGCAGGCCATAGGCATCGAGGTGATGCTCGATGGTGATCTCGCAACCCCAGCCTGGAGGGCAGGCGACCAAATCGGCTTTGCCGTCGCCATCACGGTCGAACGCTTTCTTGACGTCATCTCGCTTGAAGTCGTCCAGCGTTTTGATGCCATATTTTTCCACCGACGCCTTGTCGACGAGATAGCCCTCCAGTGCGCCGCCCTTGGCGACATAGCCGACGAGTTCCGCTCCCTTGGAGTAGGTGCTCTCGTAGGAGTTATGCAGCGGGAACCAGCCGTTGACCCAAAGGTCGAGATCGCCCTGCGCGACCGCCTGGTAAAATGGCGGATTGTCGAGCGTGGTTGGGCCTTCGACTGTGTAGCCAAGCTTCTCCAGGAGCTGCTTGTAAATCTCGGCGTGAAACCAGCCTGTATCCCAGGTGGCCTGGCCCATCTTGATCGTGGTGCCGGTGCCCGGGCCTTCTTCGGCATGGGATGCGACAGGCGCCGCCATCATTACACTCGCCGACAAAGCGAGCGCGAAGAGCCGTGGCAAATTATTCATGAATAGTCTCCTTGTCTTCTTCTTGCGTTCCCGAAGGGAACATGGGAACCGCGCAGGACGCGGCCGGGAAGGTTTGTTCAACCTGCCCTTTCGGTGTTCGCTGCCGGCGCGCCGCGCCGGAGCGAGAACAGAGATGTTAAGGTCGCGAACAGGGAAGGGGGGCGCACTGCGCGCTTTTCGCCCAGAGCCTGGCTGATGCGATCGAGGATGATGGCGATCAGCACGATGCCGACGCCGCCTGCTGTCGCATTGCCGACGTCGAGCCGGCCAAGGCCTGTGAACACGGTCAGCCCCAGCCCGCCGGCGCCGATGAGCGCGGTAATGACCACCATCGACAGCGCCAGCATCAATGTTTGGTTGAGACCGGCCATGATCGTGCGCATTGCCAAGGGAAATTGCACTTCGACGAGCGTTTGCCAGGCTGTCGCCCCGAACGAGACGGCGGCCTCCGTCAGGTCATCGCGCACGTTGCGGATGCCGAGATCGGTAAGGCGCACGATCGGCGGGAGGGCGAAGATGATGGTGGCGATGATGCCGGGCACCACCCCGACCCCGAACAGCATGACGATCGGCACCAGATAGACGAATGAGGGGATCGTCTGCATGATGTCGAGGATCGGCCGCAGTACCGCGCGAAATGTATCGCTTTGCGAGGCGAGAACGCCAAGCGGTATGCCGATCACGACGCAAAAGAAGACGGCCGTAACCACCATGGCGAGTGTGGTCATCGTTTCCGGCCAAAGACCGATCAGATCTATGAAGCAGAGCGCGGCAAGCGTGAATATGGCCACGCCCCGGCCCGCGGTGCGCCAGGCGATCAAGGATAGCGCCGCTGTGAACACAACCATGGGCAGGCCGTTCAGGAAGCCCGACAATCCGTTCAGAACCTGTGTCACCGGCCATTGCAGCGAACGGAAGAAGGGACGGAAGTTCGGCACAAGCCAGTCGCGGACGAACAGATTCACCCAATCGTCGAAGGGAATGGAAAAGAAATCGGATGGGCTAAACATGGATTAGGTTCTCCCATCGGAAAGCTGGGCAAAGACCGCTCCCGGCGAAACGATCCCGGTGGGTCGTCCAGAACCTTCGCCGCCCTCAGTCAAAGCGATGGGCAATCCCTTCTCCGCCAGAACGTAGAGATCGTAGAGGTGGGTCTGCGGTGCGGCAGTCGGGAAGTCGCCGGAAACCACGTCGATCAATGCGCCGCCATTACGCAGCGCGGCACTCACGGCGCGGTAGGTCACCAATCCTACAAACTTGTCGTCTTTCACCACATGCATGGCATCGACGCCAAGCTGGTCCATGAACCTGATTGCCGACGGAATGTCGGCGCCATCCAGATCGAGCGCCTGAACCGGTCGAGCTATACTCTGCGCCGTGAACACCAGCGATCGGTCAATATCCTTGGTAAAGGCGGATACATAATCGTCAGCTGGGTTGCCGACGATCTCTTGCGCCGTGCCTGTCTGCACGACAGCGCCGTTGCGCATGATGGCGATGGTGCTGCCTAACGTCAGAGCTTCTTTCAGGTCGTGGGTGATGAAGACGATGGTCTTCTTCAGCGAGCGCTGCAGTTCGAGCAATTCGTGCTGCATGTCGCTCCGGATCAGCGGATCGAGCGCGCTGAACGGCTCATCCATCAGAAGAATCTCAGGTTCCGACGCCAGTCCGCGCGCCAGGCCAACACGCTGTTGCATGCCTCCAGAAAGCTCGTCTGGGTAGCTATCGGCACGAGGGCCAAGCCCCACTTGTTCAAGGGCGGCCAACGCGCGCTCACGGCGTTCGGCAGAATTGATGCCTTTGATTTTGAGACCGAACGCCACGTTGTCAGCGACCGTCTTATGCGGGAACAAGGCAAAGTGCTGGAACACCATGGCAACCTTGTCGCGCCGCACGTGACGAAGCTCGTCGCTGGAGCACGAGGCGACATCGATGCCGTCGATCAGGATTTCTCCCGCACTCGGCTTGATGAGGCCGTTGATCATTCTGACCAAAGTGGACTTGCCGGAACCGGAGAGCCCCATGACGACAAATATCTCGCCCTCGGCCACCTGGAAGCTGACATCGTTGACGCCGACAGTCTGTCCGGTCTCTTCGTAGATCCGGTCTTTCCCCTTACCCGCCTTGAGAAGCTCCAGCGCTTTGGCCGGATGCTCCCCAAAGATCTTGTAAAGATTATTGCCGATAATTTTAGAAGACATGATCCTCGGAAGGTATATGGATTGAAAAACACGCGTTCTATCAGAGCATACAATCGAAATTGTACGCACAAGATACGCGCAGGACATGATCGACTATCATGTCAGTGATTGGGGATCACGATGGGAGTACGCTGCAGCCCCTTACGTTGCAGGGCTTATAAAGGCATATAACTCTCAGGGCAACCCGGACGGCTCAAATTAACGCAATCCTGAGTTGCTTGCTTGGAATGGAAGGGTAGACTGACGGTCTGCACACGCCTTATCGGTTAGGGCGGAATATTGGAAAC
>JBARWP010000375.1:0-9354 GCA_049646905.1 Pseudaminobacter sp.
AGCTACATGGACTACACCATGCCGCGCGCCGGCGACCTGCCGTCCTTCCAGGTCTCGACCACCAGCACGCCGTCGCCGTCCAATCCGCTCGGCATCAAGGGCTGCGGCGAGGCGGGCGCGATCGGCTCGCCGCCGGCGGTCATCAACGCCATCACCGATGCGATCGGCACCGAGGACATTACCATGCCGGCCACACCGCAAAAGGTCTGGGCGGCCCTGCGCGCAGCAACCAGGCACTGAGGGAGGAGGAAGATGTACCAGGTCAATTATCATCGCGCCTCCTCCATAGCCGAGGCGGCAAAGCTCGCCAGGGTCGGCGATGCCAAGTTCCTATCGGGCGGCATGACGCTCATTCCGGCGATGAAGGCCCGGCTCGCCGCGCCCTCCGATCTCATCGATCTGGCCCATATCGCTGAATTGAGAGGCCTCAAGGTTTCGGGCAAGACGGTGACGATCGGGGCGGCGACGACGCATTTCGACGTGGCCACCGACGAGAAACTGAAGAAGGTCGCGCCCGCGGTCGCGCATCTTGCCGGGCTGATCGGCGATCCTGCCGTACGCCACAAGGGCACGATCGGCGGGTCGATCTCCAATAACGATCCGGCTGCGGATTATCCGGCAGCCCTTCTGGCGCTGGGTGCGACCATCACCACCAACAAGCGTGCGATTGCCGCCGACAAGTTCTTCAAGGGACTGTTCGAGACGGCATTGAAGGATGGCGAGATCGTCACGTCCGTCACATTCACGGCGCCGGCCAAGGCGGGTTACGAAAAATTCCGCAACCCGGCTTCGCGCTATGCAATGACGGGAGTGTTCGTGGCCAAGGGCAGGGACGGTGTGCGGGTCGCGGTCACCGGAGCCGGCGACGATGGCGTCTTCCGCTCCAGGGAAATCGAGGCGGCGCTGACGAAGAAGTTCGACGCTTCAGCGCTTGACGGGCTGCAGCTTTCGCCCGCCGATCTGATGAGCGATATCCACGCATCGGCGGAATACCGCGCGCATCTGATCGTGGTCATGGCCAAGCGCGCGGTGGCCGCCGCGAACGCGTGAAGGCCAAGCCATTCCTTGTAAGAAAGGCCGGCAATGCTGCCGGCCTTTCTTACAAGGGCATCTCTCGGAAGGTGAGCGGGGCCTCGGTTTGCCTCGACCGAGATACCAATGCGCGTCGCGATCTTTCAGGTTCGCTTGTCGCGCTTCAGGTCCTTGTTTTTGCGCATGTCTCCCGAAACCGGTTGCCACTTTCGGGAGACATGCTCTAGCTATGCGCTGTCCAAGGTGGTTGTTGATCGACACAGGCAGTGCCGAGTGAAAATTTTCATAAAGATCACTGTTGCGCTGTTGCTTGTCCTCGCCCTGGCCGCGTTCGGTGTCTGGTATCGCACCAGCAGTTTGGGCCATGAGGCGTTGCTCGATATCGCCACCCAGGCCAATCTGTGCAAGACCGAAGCCTGTACCGAAGGGGTCGAGGAAGCGGCGTCCTATCTTGCCGAGGAGTTCGGCCTGTCGCCGCGACTGGTGGAATGGTGCGTCGGCGTGGACACATTGGCCGAGCGCGACGGTGGCAAGGGACTGACCAACCGCTCGTGGTGGATCAACCTGCTCTACCGGCCCTGCGGCGAGCCCATCATGGAATGATGCAAAGCGGGCCCGTTTGACAGCCGGATGCGCCGGCAGATAGGACAGGCCAAATATCGGACGATCGAGACAGCGCCTTTATGCACAACACAGCCGGCATCTATTCTGGCTGCGTCCTTGCCATCGCACCCATGATGGACTGGACAGACAGGCACTGCCGCTATTTTCACCGGCAGTTGACGCAGCGCGCGCTGCTTTACACCGAAATGGTGGTAGCCGACGCCGTGATCCATGGCGCGCGCGACCGGTTGCTGGGCTTTTCGCCGGAAGAACACCCCGTCGCACTGCAGCTTGGCGGATCGGACCCGGCCAAGCTGCAGCAGGCGGCGCGTATCGGTGAGGATTTTGGCTATGACGAGATCAATCTCAATGTCGGCTGTCCTTCGGACCGGGTACAGTCCGGAACGTTCGGCGCCTGCCTGATGAAAACGCCGGCGCTCGTCGCCGATTGCGTCGCGGCGATGAAGTCGGAAGTCAAAATCCCCGTCACCGTCAAATGCCGTATCGGCGTCGATGACCAGGACCCCGAGATCGCGCTGGATACGCTTGCCGAGGGCGTCTTTGCCGCCGGTGCAGACGCACTTTGGGTACATGCACGCAAGGCCTGGCTGGAAGGGCTCAGCCCGAAGGAAAACCGTGATATCCCGCCGCTCGACTATGAGTGCGTCTACCGGCTCAAGGCAGAAAACCCGAATCGATTCATCGGCATCAATGGCGGCATTCAGACACTGGATGAGGCGCAGGCGCATCTTCCGAAAGTCGATGGCGTCATGCTTGGACGGGCTGCCTACCAGACGCCGGGTATCCTGGCCGATGCCGATGCCCGCCTGTTCGGCGATACCGGAGCCGACTTCAATTTCGGGGAACTGATTGAGCGCATGGCCGCTTATGCAGAGCGTCATATCGAAGAGGGTGGGCGCCTAAGCCACGTTACCCGCCATATGGTCGGGTTGTTTCACGGCCTGCCGGGGGCGCGGCGTTTCCGCCAGATCCTTTCCACCGATGCGACACGTCCCGGAGCCGGTGTGGAGGTCCTGCGTGACGCCTTCGCCGCAGTCGACCTCGACCCACCGCGCCGGGCAGCGTGAGCGCTACCGACTATATGTGGGTGAGGATATTGACCAGCCGGCCAAACGGATCGCGCACATAGAACCGTCTTACGCCCCAAGGTTCCTCGGCCGGCCCATATTCGATCCGGAAGCCTGCCTCTTTCATGCGTTGAAGAGCGGTGTCCAGAGCATCGACTTCTATCGACAAGTCGGGAACCGGGGTTCCTGATCCGCCTTCCGAGGCGAAGCTTACCTGGACCTTTGCCTTCTCGTCGGATCCGTAGGTGGTAATCCAGCCATGATCCATCAAGATGTCGAGGCCCAGCACATCGTGATAGAAGCGCCGGGCTGCGCCTATGTCCTTGGTGTCGATATTGGTGACGATCCGTTTGACCCGCATTGCTGCTGCCTCCGTCAATCCCGCAGGATCATGCGATCCCCGCGCATATCGAACCCCGATAGCGTGCCGATGAAATTCATGCCGAGCAGGCTTTGTTCCAGCATGCCCGGCGCGGCGACCAGCAGCGGCATATTGCGCCGGGTGATGGCACCGAGCCTGATTTCGCCGGCAATGACCCGCGCGGCGGTGGCGTTGCCGTTGGCGGTGGAAATCGGAATGGTATAGGCGAGCCTTGCCGCATCGAAGCCAGCACGTTCGGCATCGCGCGTGGTCAGGACAGTGCTTGTCGCGCCGGTATCGACCAGCACCCGCACCGGCTCGCCGTCGATCGACAGGCGCGCCTCGAAATGACCGTTGGGCAGCTTTTCGAGCGTGACCGTGCTTCGGCCTGCCGAATCGGTCACCGAGAGCGGGCTGCCCGGCACCAGGCCAACGGTCACGCGATTGGCGACGTCCTGCAATTCGTAGCGGTATTGATACCCGGCGACGAGCAGCAGGACGACCAGCAGCCAGAGCGCAAGGTTGCGGGCCACGTCGCCGAAGCGGTGGCGCGAGGCGAGTATGCCGGCCCCGATCACCGCACCCAGGACGCCGAGATAGAAGACACGGGCGAGCGTATCACTCGAAATGCCGGATGCATCGCCGCTCGCGTCGTTGAAGATGAGCAGGGCAAGCCCGATGCCCATCACCGCCAGAATGATCCAGATGAAGCGGCCCGATCTCAAGGGCGGATCAACTTGTGGCTTCGCGTTCACGTGCCATGCGTGAACGCCTTGTTTCGCGGCGCGGGCGCCGTTCCACGGTTTCCAGGCGAGCCGGCAGCCCGGCCATGATCTCGCGGCGCTGCTGCGGCGTCATCTCGATCCAGGCCGAAATCTCGGCCTGGGTGCGCCCGCAGCCGAAGCAATAACCGGTCTTCCTATCGATCGAGCACACAAGGATGCATGGTGATTCGATTGCCGCCATTTCTGAATCCGGTTGATCCTCTTCCAGATGGGCCAGACGACACGCCTATGCAAGCCCCAAGCCATCCGACGAACTGCCCCATTGTGCCATTTGGCCATCACGGCTATGCCGCTGCAAACGACGATCTTAGCGGGCATTGACGACATGACCAGTGCACTTCCCTTCGATGATTTCCGCAACCTTCTGGCCAGCCTGCCGGCCGGTGACGATGCTGCTGGCGAACGGGTTCGCTCGCAGTTCGCCAGGGCGGACAAACCCAAGGGATCGCTCGGACGGCTGGAGGAACTTGCCGCCTGGCTGGCGACCTGGAGCGGACGGCCGCCTGCGGTCAACCGCCCCCTGCTTGTAATCTTTGCCGGAAACCATGGCGTTGTCGGGCAGGGGATTTCGCCGCGTCCGATGGAGGCGACGGCGCGTGCCGTCGAACTCAGTGCGGCTGGCGGCTCCGCCATCAACCAGATCTGCCTGGCTTATGATCTCGGACTGAAGGTCTTCGATCTAGCGCTCCACCTGCCGACTGCCGATATCACGCAGGACGCGGCACTCGACGAGCGTGGCTGTGCGGCTACCATGGCGTTCGGCATGGAAGCGATATCGGGCACCGATCTGTTGTGTATCGGCGATCTCGGTGTCGGCAATTCGACCGTCGCTGCCGCGATCCTCACGGCCCTGTTCGGCGGCGCGGGGGCCGATTGGGTGGGACCGGGCTCGGGCGCCGATGTTGCCATGATCGCACGCAAGGCCGAGGCGGTGGATGCGGCCCTTACCCTGCACGCCAGCCATCTGAAGGACCCGCTGGAGGTGCTGCGCCGGGTCGGTGGCCGCGAGACGGCGGCAATCGCCGGCGCGATCATTGCGGCCAGGATGGAGAAAATCCCGGTGATCCTGGACGGCTTTGCGGCAATCGCGGCGGCCTGTGCACTGCATGCCGTCAACCCGCATGCGCTCGACCATTGCCTTGTCGCGCAATTTTCCACTGAGCCCGGACAGCGCAAGGCAGTCGAAAAGCTCGGCATGCGGCCGCTGCTCGATCTCGATCTGTCGCACGGCGAGGGGGTGGGGGCCGGCCTTGCCGCCGGGTTGGTCAAGGCAGCCGCGTTATGCAGCACCGGCATGGCGGCAGCACTTTAGCCCCGGAGAGTTTCGGAGTCTGTTGTCTTCAGCGATGGCGCCCGCCAGCGGCAACCTTGCGGGTGGGAAGTGCGGGCAGAACTTCCATGACACGCGAGGCCGGGAAGATCGCAATCGCTTCGGTGCCTTCACGCAGCTTCGAGTGAAGCTCGAATTCGCCGCCATGCATATGGATGAGCCCCTGCACGATGGGCAGGCCGAGACCCGTGCCCTGTTCGGCGCTCTTGATGGCAATCGAGCCCTGGCCGAACGCCGACAGCACGACGGGAATCTCGTCGGGCGGAATGCCGGGTCCGTTGTCCTTGATCGAGACATACTGGCCGCCGCCGGCCGTCCAGCCGACGCGCACCCTGATCTCGCCGCCGGTCGAGGTGAATTTCACCGCGTTCGACAAGAGGTTCAGCGTGACCTGCCGCAAGGCGCGCTCGTCGGCGAATAGGCGCGGCAGTTCGGGCTCGAACTCCTGGATGATGCGCAAATCCTTGTTGTGCGCCTTCAATTCCATCAGATGGCAGCATTCTTCCACGATGTGGAGCAGCCGCACGGGCTCTTCGTTGAGCTGGTAGCGCCCAGCCTCGATGCGTGACAGGTCCAGGATCTCGTTGATGAGATCGAGCAAATGCTGGCCGGAATCATGCACGTCGCGCGCATAGTCGCGATCGGTGGGGTTCTGCATCGGCCCCAGCACCTCGTTCGACATCACCTCCGAAAAGCCGAGGATGGCATTGAGCGGGGTGCGCAACTCGTGGCTCATGGAGGCCAGAAAGCGTGATTTCGCCATATTGGCCTCTTCGGCGCGCCGCCGCGCCTCATCGGACATGGACTTCGCCGTCTCCAGTTCGGCGATCAGGGCGTCCTTTTCGGAGCGAAAGGACAGCAGCATCACCGAGGATCTGTTGAAATGGCTGGCGACGTAACTGAAAAAGGGCAGCGAGAGCGCCAGCAAGCCGGCCATGACCAGTTCGATCGGTGCCCATGAGGCAATGCCGATATAGGCGTAGATCGCGACCGGAAGCATGAAGGTTATCAACAGCGCGCCGCGCAGGGAGGATGTGATCAGCGCGGTTGCCGCCATGGCCAGGAGAAGGATCACCGCCTTGATGATGGGGAATTGCTCGACCTGGCATTCGGTGCAGCCCAGCATGGCGAAATAGACCCAGCCGAGTCCGCTCACGAAATGGCCGGCCAGGAGGTTGCGCTTGGCTCGGGCCGTGTCCAGCCTGCCGATGTCGGCCTTGCGCACCCGGTAGGCCGCAAATGTCAGAACGGCATAGCAGATCATGGTCAGGAACGCCCAAACCAGGATGTCTCCGGACATTCCCCCCAGCAGCCCGGCAGCCGTGATGATCAGCACCAGCAGCGGGATGGCGGCCGCACTGCCGACGATGGCGTGTGCATGGAGCTTCAGGAGTTCGCGGTCGAAAAGCAGCGTGCCGGGGCGCTGCGACAGCCGATCGCGAGATCTGCGCACGGCACGAGCCACGTCGCTGTTGCGGTGTGGCTTCCTGCGGTCCACAATGAATTTGTCCGCTGTGTTAGAGCGCAGCAACGGCATGAATGTCTTCAACTTGTGCGAGCAACCGGTTCGTGCTCGCAGGCTAAGCCCTAATGCTTAACTTTTTGTTTTCCATATGAATCGAATGCTGTGGAGCGGGCGGCGGCGCCGACCTCCGGTGCGAAGACGCAACCGCTTTGGAAAATTCCTCGACTATTGCCTTGCTGCCGCGATTCTAGGGCTTCTCGTTCTGGTGAGTGCCCGCATAGACCGTGTGGAAACCCGGCAGGTGGGTGGCACAGCGACGGTCAATGACGGAGATTCCATCACGCTGGGCGCGGAGCGCATCCGGCTTCTCGGCATCGATGCACCGGAATACAGGCAGGTTTGCCGCAGGAACGGCACGGAGTATGCCTGCGGCCGGCAGGCGCGCGAAGCGCTGGTCAGGCTCGTCGCCAGCCGCGACGTCGCCTGTTCGGGCTGGGAGCGAGACCGCTATGGCCGCCTGCTTGCCGTCTGCACCGCAGGCGGCGTCGAGCTCAACCGCAGCCAGGTCGAGCAGGGCTGGGCCGTCGCCTACGGTGCCTATGACGAGGTCGAGCAGATCGCGCGCCAGAAACGCCTGGGTATCTGGGCCGGCGAATTCGAGCGCCCGCGGCAATGGCGCGACAGCCATGGCGGCATGGCCGAGCGCAATCACGATTATCTCGGCGCGATGTTGAATTGGCTGCGCGAAATCCTTCGGTTTTCCTGACGGCGAGCCTATAGTCGGGACAAATTGCAAGGCGGGAGAAGCCGGTGAAACTTTACGATGGCGGGCGGGCGCCCAATCCAAGGCGCGTGCGGATATTCCTGGCCGAGAAGGGGATCGCGGTCCCGCTCGTGCCGATCGATATGGGAGCCATGCAGCACAAGCGGGAGGAAGTGACCTCGCGCAACCCGTTGCAGCGCCTGCCGGTGCTGGAACTGGACGACGGCACGATCCTCACCGAGTCGGTGGCTATATGCCGCTATTTCGAGGAACTGCATCCTGAACCGGCGCTGTTCGGGCGCGGTGCACTTGGCAAAGCCACGGTCGAGATGTGGCAGCGGCGGATGGAACTGAATCTGCTTTCCTGTGTCGCGCATGCTTTTCGCCATATCCATCCGGCGATGAAGGACTGGGAGATCCCGCAGATCCCCGAATGGGGCGAGGCCAACAAGCCGAAGGCGCTGGAATTCCTGAAACTGCTGGATGGCGAGCTTGAAGGGCGTGAGTTCGTGGCCGGGGATGATTTTTCCATCGCCGACATAACGGGGCTCATTGCCATCGATTTCATGAAGCCTGCCCGTATCGCACTGCCCGAGGATCTTCGGCATGTCGGTCGCTGGTACCAGGCGGTTTCCAGCCGGCCAAGCGCTGCCGCTTGACGTGAGCGGCAATCTCGAACAACTGCTGGCGGCCATCGGCGCCTGCCGCATCTGCGTGGAGCACCCAATAGGCCGGCCGCTGCCGCATGAGCCGCGTCCGGTCGTGGTGGCCTCGACGAGCGCGCGCATATTGATCGCCAGCCAGGCGCCGGGAACGAAGGTCCATGCCAGCGGCATTCCATTCGACGACCGCTCCGGCGATCGCCTGCGCGATTGGCTGGGCATGTCGCGCGAGGAGTTCTACGACCCCCATAAGCTCGCGATCGTGCCGATGGGGTTCTGCTTTCCGGGGCAGGATGCAAAAGGTTCGGACCTGCCGCCGCGCCGCGAATGTGCGCCGGCGTGGCGAAAGCCGCTTCTCGACCTGATGCCGCAGATCGATCTCGTCCTGGTGATCGGCCTTTATGCGCAAGCCTGGCATATGGCGTCCGCGCGCAGGCCTTCGCTGAGCGAGACGGTGATGGACTGGCGGGCGATCTATGCGGCCTCGGGCAAGCCGCATGTGCTTCCCCTCCCGCACCCTTCATGGCGCAACACCGGCTGGCTGAAAAAGAATCCCTGGTTTGAAATGGAATTGCTGCCTTTCCTGAGATCGGAAATCCGCTCTCGTATTTCCTGATTTCACGACAATTTGGTTCTTCAGGGGCCAGCGTGCTGAGAATTTCTTGCTTGTGAAATTGTGCCGATCCAGCGAGTATGGTAGAATATTTTTCTATCGGAGACGTTATGGATCGCCTCGACCGCAAAATTCTACGCCTTCTGCAGGAAGATGCCACGCTGGCTGTGGCCGACGTCGCCAAGAAAGTCGGGCTGTCGACCACGCCGTGCTGGCGCCGCATCCAGAAGCTGGAGGAAGAAGGCGTCATCAAGCGGCGCGTTGCGATCCTCGACCCGGTGAAGGTCAATACGCGCGTTACCGTCTTTGTGGCGATCCGCACCAATTCGCACAGCCATGAATGGCTCAAGCGCTTCTCGGAGGTGATCCAGGACTTCCCGGAGGTCATCGAGTTCTATCGGATGAGCGGCGACGTCGATTACCTGCTGCGCGTGGTCGTACCCGACATCGCAGCCTATGATGCCTTCTACAAGCGCCTGATCGCGAAGATCGAAATCCGCGACGTTTCCTCGTCCTTCGCCATGGAGCAGATCAAGTACACCACAGAACTGCCGCTGGACTATATGGTTCTGGACAAGGAAAGCAGTTCAAACGCCGCGTAATCGGTCGTTTACAACCAGCATCAAGACGAGAAAACCGTCTTGCGGCGGGC
>JBARWP010000376.1:0-1537 GCA_049646905.1 Pseudaminobacter sp.
CCGGTGTGACATGCAGAGGCCATCTTGCCGAACGCGGTCCGGCCCGGCTTCAGCATCACGACCGGCTTGGTGCGGCTGACCTCCTTTACCTTGGCGGCGAAACCCGGCAGGTCGCGGATGCTTTCGATGTAGAAGCCGATGACCTTGGTGCCCTCGTCCTTTTCGGCGAAGTGCAGGAAGTCGAGCTCATCGACGTCGATCTTATTGCCGACATCGATGCTCTTGGAGATCGGCGGGCGCTGGACGTCGCTGTCCATGATCTGGCGCATCACCGCGCCGGTGAAAATGCCGGTCTGGGTGAACAGCGAAATGCCACCCTCTTCCCAGCGCGGGAAATTGACGAAGCTGCCCATCATCCGGACATCGGTGTTGACCATGCCGATGGTGTTCGGTCCGGCCATCAGCAAGCCGCCCTTGCGGCCGATCTCACGAATCTTCTCCTGCAGCGCGATGCCCTCGGGGCCCGCTTCCGCAAAGCCCGCGGTGATGATGCAGGCTGCTTTCGCCTTCGCCTCAACGCACTGGACGATGGAGCTTCCCATGTGCTGGCTCGGCAGCACGATATAAACGAGGTCCACCGGCTCCGGCACATCGGCGAGGCTCGGATACGCCTTGCAGCCGAGGATTTCCGTGGCCTTCGGATTGATCGGATAAAGCCCGCCCTTGAAGCCGCCGCTGACGAGATTGCTGAACAGAATGCCTCCGGACTTTGCCGTGTTGGTCGAGGCGCCGATCACAGCAATGGAGCGGGGAGCAATGAGAGGTTGAACATCGCGCATGGCGGAAAACTTCCTGACGAGAGACGGCTGACGAAGGAGAGGCGATAACGAGACAAGCGTGGCGACCGCGAACAGCCGCCACGCTCTCTGAGGTTAATGCTCGATGCGCAGCAGGACCTTGCCGAACTGCTTCGCCGATTCGAGATAGCGATGGGCTTCCGCCGCCTCGCTCAGCGGGAACACCTTGTCGACGATAGAGCGCAGCTTGCCGCTCGCCAACATCGGAATCATCGCGTCGAGATCGAGCTTGGTGGCGCTGTTGGAGCCGACCAACTGCAGTTCCTTGTGGAAGACGTAGTTGACGTCGATCTCGCACTTGTAGGAGCGCGTGCCGCCAACCGTCACCACACGGCCGCCGCGGGTGAGGCAACGGATCGATTTGCCGAGGAAGTCGCCGCCGACATGCTCGATGACCACATCGACGCCGCGCTTCTTGGTGCGCTTCATGATTTCCTCGGGGAAATCGACCTCATTGTAGTTCAGCACCTCATCGGCGCCGAGCTCGATGGCCTTATCGAGCTTCCACTGCGCGCTCGAGGACGCATAGACGTAGGCGCCGAGATTCTTGCAGATCTGAATCGCCGCCATGCTGACGCCCGAGCTTGCCGAATTGACGAGCACGGTTTCGCCGGGGCGCACTTGTCCGCGCACGACGACCATGTGCCAGGCGGTGCCGAAAGCGTTGGCGAACGAGGCCGCCTGTTCGTCGGTCACCGAATCCGGAAGCGCGATCAGGTGATGCGCCGGCAGCTTCACAT
>JBARWP010000377.1:0-3419 GCA_049646905.1 Pseudaminobacter sp.
CTGGCCGAAACGGGCGCGGATGTGGTGCGCATCGAGCGCATGCACAGCGGCCGCCCCTTCCTCGACATGCAGCCGGCCTATGATCTCGACAGGCACGGGCGGGCAATCCTGCGCATCGACCTCAAGCGGGTGGAGGGCATCGAGACGGTGCTGCGGCTGGCCGAACGCGCCGACGTGCTGGTCGAAGGCTTCCGGCCGGGCGTAATGGAGCGGCTGGGGCTGGGGCCGGAAACCGTCGCCGCGCGCAATCCCTGCCTCGTCTATGGCCGGATGACCGGCTTCGGCCAGACCGGCCCGCTGGCCGAGCGCGCCGGTCATGACCTCACCTACCTCGCCTATTCGGGCGTGCTGCACACGATCGGCCCGGAGGGCGGCAAGCCGGTGCCGCCGCTCAACCTCGTCGCCGATTATGGTGGCGGCACGATGTTCCTGGTCACGGGAATATTGGCGGCGCTGCTGGAACATACCCGTTCCGGCAAGGGCCAGGTGGTGGATACCGCCATGGTCGAGGGCGCGGCTATGTTATCCGCCCCCACCCATGCCTATATGGCGGCCGGCATCTGGCAGGACCGGCGCGGGCAAAACCTGCTCGACGGGGGCGCGCCCTTCTATGACACCTACGAGACCGCCGACGGCAGGCATATCGCGGTGGCCTGCCTGGAACCGCAATTCTTCGCCGAATTCGCCCGGCTGCTGCCACTCGATCCGCATTTCGTGGCCGCACAATATGACAGGTCGCAGTGGCAGCAGATGCGCGCGGCGATTACGCAGCGCGTGTATGAAAAGACGCGCGACGAATGGGTCGAGTTGTTCGAGGTAAGTGATGCCTGTGTGGCACCGGTGCTCTCGCTTGCCGAAGCGCCGGGCCACAAGCACAATCGCGCACGGCAGACATTCGCTGAAGCCGGTGCGCTGACACGGCCGGCACCGGCACCGCGTTTCTCGCGCACGCCGGCGACAATGGCGAGCGGCGGTGCCGTCCAGGCCGATGCGGTGCTGGAACGGCTGGGACTGTCGAAAGCCGAACTGGAAGCGCTTGCCAAGTCGGGCGTGCTTGCGCGATAAGTGGAGCATAATATTCAGGATTAGAGAGGTCGCCTTGGACAAGAAGAAGGATGTCATCCAGAAGACGGACGCGGACGCGATCCTCCTTGCCAAGACGCTGCTGCGCGAGGCGCGCTACGGCGCCCTTGGCGTGCTCGACCCTGAGACGGGAGGACCATCCGTCAGCCGGGCGGGCGTAGCAACCGACCTGGACGGCACACCGCTGATCCTGATTTCACTGCTCGCCGCGCACACCCGCGCCCTGCTTGCCGATCCGCGCTGCTCGCTGCTGCTGGGTGCGCCCGGCAAGGGCGATCCGCTCGCCCATCCGCGCATTTCGCTGCATTGCCGCGCCGAGAAGCTGGAGCGCGGCAGCGCGATGGAAGCGCGTGCAAGGCGGCGTTACCTCAATCGCAATCCCAAGGCCAAGCTCTATGTCGACCTCGGCGACTTCTCCTTCTTTCGCCTCGAGGTGCAAAACGCCAGCCTGAATGGCGGCTTCGGCAAGGCCTATCTGCTGACACCGGCGGATCTGCTGACGAACAGCCCTGCCCTCGACGCGCTGGAGACAAGCGAACAGGGCGCGCTCGACCATATGAATGCCGACCACCTCGACGCCATTGCCGTCTATGCCCAGCACTTCGGCAAGGAAAAGCGCGATGGCTGGACCGTGACCGGCTTCGATCCGGACGGCATGGACCTCGCCTCGGGCGACCTGGTGCGGCGGATTTTCTTTCCCCAGCCGCTCACCGAGGCCGGCGAATTGCGAAAGGTATTGGTCGAAATGGCGCGGATCGGGCGTGCGGCCTGAGGCCTCGGCCCCAAGGCGCTGGTCCTAAGGTACCGGATTCCCTTTTCCGTCCGATGCATTAGAATGTGCTTGCGCGATGGTGGCTTGCATCGCGCCATGATATGGTCTTCGCACGTTATTGCCCCCTAACGTTCGAGGAAGCGGTTAATTGTGGGGTAATGATGGTTTCCAGACCAGTTTTGAAGAATGCCGGCGCTGCGGCCACGTTGCTGACCCTTCTGGGAAATGAAAAGCGCCTCGTTATCCTCGGCCTGCTGCTCGATGGCGAGATGTCGGTAGGCGCGATCGCCGAAAAAGTCGATCTGAGCCAATCGGCCCTTTCGCAGCATCTGGCGAAGCTGCGCAGCGTCGAACTGGTGGAGACGCGCCGCGACCGCCAGATGATCTATTATTCCTGCAATTCCGATGCCGTACGCCAATTGATGGGCACGCTCGACGGCATTTTCGTGGCTCCGTTGAGTTCGAGCGCGACTTGATCCAAACAGGATCGCATGGATCCTGTTTACATCGACGACCCGACCGACCCGCGCATCCAGGCCTATGCGAACATCAAGGAACGCGACCTGGTCGGACGCCAGGGCCGTTTCGTGGCCGAGGGCAAGGTCGTGCTCAACGTGCTGTTTGCGGCCAGGCGCTTTGCCGTCGAATCCGTGCTGCTGCTGGAAAACCGGGTCGCCGGCATGGCGCAGATGCTGGAACTCGCCCCGCCCGACGTGCCGGTCTATGTCGCGCCGCAAGCCGTGCTCGACGCGGTTGCCGGCTTTCACATGCATCGCGGCGTGCTGGCGATCGGACGCAAGCGGGAGCCGCAACCGCTCGACGACCTGCTGGGCAGCCTGCCGGGCCGGGCATTGGTGGTGGCGCTGGTCGGCATCTCCAACCACGACAATATGGGTTCGATCTTCCGCAATGCGGCAGCCTTCGGCGCGGATGCCGTTCTGCTCGATCCGACCTGCTGCGATCCGCTCTATCGCAAGGCGATCCGCGTCTCCGTCGGCGCGGCGCTGAAAGTGCCCTTCGCGATGGCCGAAACGACGGACGATCTGGTGGCAAGGCTTGCCGCCCACGGCTTTGCCCAGTTCGCACTGTCGCCGCGCGGCCGGATCGAATGCCGCGACGCGAAACGGCCGCCACGGCTCGCGCTCTATTTCGGCACCGAGGGCGATGGGCTACCGGACACACTCATAGAAAGGCTGGATACGGTACGCATCGCCATGGCCGGCGGCTTCGACAGCCTCAATGTCGCAGCCGCCTCAGCGATCGCGCTGCATCATTTTTCAGGTGCGGGAGAAGAAGCCGGCGCATGAGCGGCCCGCTGCAGCGCCCTGATGCGGTCGGCCAGGCTGGGGCCTGACCCCTTCGCCTGACCATTCGGTGCATCGAGCGCCTTGGTGATCGGCGAATCCGGTCCCTCCAGCATGGCGGTCAGGTGCACCACTTCGGCGGCAAGCTCGCTCATCTTTTCGCGCAAGCGGGAATTTTCGGCGGCAGCCTCGCCGCCGCCCGACGTCCGCTCCGCCTTCAGCTTCCGGTTTTCACGCGCCAGCACCGTCAGGCGTTCCTC
>JBARWP010000378.1:0-2121 GCA_049646905.1 Pseudaminobacter sp.
TGCCGGAACGTGCCGGCCAGCCCGATGACGAAGACGGCGGCGATGACGGTCGTCATATGCGCACCATCGGCCGCGACGAGGCGGGCGACGTAGCCGCACCACCATGCCCATGCCAGCACGCACAGGCCGGCGAAATTGTAGACACCAAGGCGGATCATAGCCCGGTCTCCTTGCCTTTGCCCTTCGGCGGCACGACTTCGAGCCAGTCCTGTCCCGCCGCGACGACGCAGGCTCTTTCGCCCGGCCCTAGCAGCGCCATGGTCCATGTCGTCCCGCCGGGCGAGGCGAACACCAGCATGACCGCCTTGCCGCCGCCCATGATGCCCGAGCCGGATGGCTTCTCGCCGATCTTGTCCAGCGCCCTGACCAGATCGGGATAGGCCATGCAGATCGCTTCGGCGCGGGCCCGGGTCGCAAGGGACACCGCGATCAGGGCAGCGACCAGCATCGCGGCGCACAGGCCGAGAAGCCACGTACAGAAACGCACAGGCTCACCCATGGCTCTCTCCTTTCGACAGGCGGTTGGACAAAGGCGATATTCGGTATTGAGGTGTTGGCCGCGCCCTACGGCGTCGGCGGCAACTGGAACCAGCCGATGATCTTCATGACGCTCTCGCCGAGCATGAGGATGCCGGCCAGGATGCCAACCAGCGTAATGGCGAGCCACTTCGTCACCTTGCCGAAGCCGATGATGGCGCGGATGATCGGCAGCCCGGCCTTGATGGTCTTGGCGTCCTCCGGACTGAGCCCCAACAGCAATTCCTTCGTTTCGTCGGGAAGATCATCGAAACGCTTGGCTGTTTCGCTCATAGCGGCCTCATGGCGGTGTAGATGACAATGGCGAGCAGGGCGATGCCGCCGAGGATCAGGGCGAGATCGGTCATTTCAGTTCCGCCCTCCGCGTCGCGCTGGCCTGAGTGTGCTTGTCGCATTCCTTGGCCGTGTACAGGCCGATGGCGCAGCCCGGCGCCATGGTGCGGTCGATCTTGTCCTGATCCGCCAGGGTCTTGCCTTGGGCACCGGCAAGGCTGCTACCGACCGCCGCCCGAAGCGCTGGAACACCGTTGACGCCGGAAGTCCCACACCCCACGAGTAGCAAGGCACTCGTCAAAAGAGCGGCTGGTAGCGATGCCTTTGACAATCGCATCGGTGTTCTCCTTTTCGATGCGGGCGCGCTCTTGCAGCACCCCGGAATGCTTGATGAGTGCATAGCCGCCCCAGGCGGAGCCTAGGGCGGCCGCGATGGCGATCAGGATGGCGATGACCTTCGCCGCGTCGGGCGAGATGCCAAGCAACCGGGCCGCCGCGACGAGGATGGCGGTAAGCATCAGAACGGCTCCAGCGGCACGGTCTGCCCGGCCAACGCATGGGTGCAATCGCCGAGAAACTGAATCTGGCCGTCGCTGACGAAGGAATGGCAGACGGATGGAATGGGGTTCCCCGCAGCATCGCGCTCCCACTCGCCAGTCCACTTTCCGGCGCTGTCGCGGACCAGCTTGTAGCTGCCTACGCGAACTGAGCGCGAGAAAGTCGGCCGCTCATAGTCGCCGTTGAAGCCCCAGCGAGGCCCCGGCCCATCGCCAGTCTGGATCTGATGAACCTCGTTGCAACCGGGGCAACGGAACATCAGCACCCCGCCCTCGCCGGTTCGAAGAACGCCGCGCGTGCCCATCACGCCAGCCCTTCGCGAATTTCCTTCACCGCCCCGATGATCTGCCTGCGCAGGAGCAGCACGACGATCAGGCCGCCGATGGCAAGCCCGCCGATGGCAAGCACCGTCTGCCAGTCGGCCCCAAGCAGGCCGGCGACACCCACGCCGCCGGACCCGAAGATGCCGGTGATCCAGCCCCACAGGCTGGTCTTCTTCTTCACCTCGGCGTCGACCTTTTCGGGGACGACGGGCTTTTCGACCGGCACGGGCACCGTGACCTCGCGCACCGGCTGGCCTTCCGCGTGCCGGCGGCTGACCTCCGCCAGAGCAGCCTTGACCTGAGAGACAGACACGCCGGCATTCTGCCCGGCATAGTGGCCCTTCCCGTCCGGCTTGGGGATCGAGGCCCACTCCTGCGCCAGATTGCGCAGCAGCGTGTCGAGTGCTAGGCGTCCGGACAACCACTTGTC
>JBARWP010000379.1:0-3219 GCA_049646905.1 Pseudaminobacter sp.
GCGCCACCGGCGAACTCCTTGTCGCCGAAAAATACGATCCGACGGTGAACTGGGCCACCGAAGTCGTCATGGACAAGGACAGCGACCAATATGGCCGCCCGCAGGTCGTGGCGCAATATTCGACCCAGCAGAACGGTGAAGACACCAACACTTCCGGCATATGCCCGGCGGCCCTTGGTACCAAAGACCAGCAGCCGGCGGCCTATTCGCCGAAGACCGGTCTGTTCTACGTCCCCACCAACCATGTCTGCATGGACTACGAGCCTTATAGGGTAAGCTACACGGCCGGCCAGCCTTATGTCGGCGCGACCGTGTCCATGTATCCGACCCCGAACAGCCATGGCGGCATGGGCAACTTCATCGCCTGGGATGCCGCGAAGGGTGAGATCGTCTGGTCAATTCCCGAGCAGTTCTCGGTCTGGTCCGGTGCGCTGGCAACCGAGGGTGACGTGGTCTTCTACGGCACGCTCGAAGGCTACATCAAGGCGATCGATCTCGACGGCAAGGAACTCTACAAGTTCAAGACCCCGTCGGGCATCATCGGCAACATCACCACCTACGAACATGACGGCAAGCAATATATCGCCGTCCTGTCGGGCGTCGGTGGTTGGGCCGGCATCGGCCTGGCCGGTGGCCTGCTTTCGCCTGAAAACGCCGCGGCATGGCAAACCGCCGTCTCCGGCGACAGGGCCCCGAGCGAAGAAAGCACGAGCGTCGGAACGGCCGGCCTGGGTGCCGTGGGTGGTTATGCCGCCCTTGCCGATTACACGACGCTCGGCGGCCAGTTGACGGTCTTCGGTCTTCCGGACTGATCGGCGCAAGTGAATAGGCAGGTGCCTGCTCAGGCAGGCACCTGTACGAGAACCCGGATCCGGGAACTTCTTCCGGGTTCTCGCATTCGCATCCTTATATCTCGCTACGGGCGCCTCCAGAGGCGTGACGTTCCTTTATGGCACGTTCAATTACGAGGTCTTGAATGACAGTTCGCATCGCACTTCCGGCTCTCGCCCTGCTCCTGCTTGCCACCGGCGGCCTTGGCCTGGCCCAGGCGGACGACAAGGAGGCAGCTGCCATCGCCTCTGACGAGGACGGAAAATATTTCGATGCCGAAGGCAATCCGACCTTCAAATTCGAGAACGGCACCGTCGACTGGTATACGTTCAGCGGATACCGCCGCTACCATTCGGATTGCCATGTCTGCCACGGCCCGGATGGCGTGGGCTCCAGCTATGCGCCGGCCCTGGCCACTTCCCTGAAGTCGATGGATTACGGCACCTTCATTTCAATCGTGGCGGAAGGCAGGAAGAATCTGAGCGCGGGCAAGGAAAGCGTCATGCCGGCCTTCGGCGACAACAAGAACGTCTACTGTTACATGGACGATCTCTACATCTACCTTCGGGCGCGAGCCGTCGGTGAGCTGCCGCGTGGCCGCCCGCCGCAGAAGGAGGACAAGCCCGAGAGCGCCAGGGAACACGAAGCGTCCTGCATGGGTGGATGACCATGTCACCTCGAAAAGCCCACACGATCAAGCGGGTGTTGGCTGCGGCCGCATTCTCCGCGGCCCTGCCCGGCCTGGCCTTCGCGCAGGGCGCGGGCCTTGGGGCAGCGGGCGAACTGGTGGATCCGGAAGTGCTGCGCGTCTGCGCCGATCCGTCCAACATGCCGTTCACCGACGAGAGCGGCGAGGGTTTCGAAAACAAGCTGGCGGAGATGGTTGCCGCCAAGCTGGGGCGCAAGTCGGTTTCCTACACCTGGTTTCCAATGGTGATGGGTTTCGTGCGCCACACGCTGCGGGCAAATCGCTGCGACATTATCATGGGTTATGCCCAGGGTGACGAACTGGTGCAGAACACCAACGCCTATTATCGCTCGTCCTATGTCATGGTCTATCCCAAGGGTGCCGGCCTCGACGGGGTCGAAACGATCGAGGACGAGCGCCTGGTCGGCAAGAAAATCGGCGTCGTGGAAGCCACCCCGCCGACAGCCAACCTGGCCGCCGCCAAGCTCATGGGCAATGCCAAGGTCTATCCGCTGACGGTCGACACGCGCATGGCGCCCTCCATGGCCGAACTGATGGTCAAGGACATGCAGGCCGGCGTCATCGATGCCGCCTTGGTCTGGGGTCCGATGGCCGGCTACTACGTCAAGGAGGCAAAAGCGGATCTGGCGATAGTGCCCCTGGTCAAGGAGAAGACCGGATCGCGGATGTCCTATCGCATCACGATGGGCGTGCGCCCCTCCGATCAGGAGTGGAAACGCACGCTCAACACTTTCATCCGCGAGAACCAGGATGAGATCAACAAGCTGCTGCTCGAATACAACGTGCCGCTGCTGGACGAGCAGGACAAGGCCATAACGCAATAGAGGTCAGTCGGCGGGGGACGCCGGCTTTCGAGGGCTGAACGCCTGAACCATGAGGAGAAAGGAAGCAATCGTGCTGTTCGCTGCGGGCCTTCTAAGCTCGATGCCGCCGCTGGCATTTGCCGGGGGTCCGGTCGAGCCGGAAAGCTACCGGATGGACGAGTACCGTGCCCCGGTGCCCGCAAGTTTGCAGGGCGCGCGTGTCATGACCACGACGGAGGCCGAAACGCTGTGGCGGAAGAAAACGGCGGTATTCTTCGACGTCATGCCGCACACGCCCAAGCCGGCCGATCTGCCCGCCGGCACGATCTGGCGCGACAAGGTCAGGAAGGACATCCCCGGAAGCGTCTGGTTGGCCAATGTCGGTTATGGCGCGCTCACCAGGGAACAGACCGAGTATTTTCGCGACGGCCTGGCGAGCCACACCGGTTCGGACAAGTCGCGCACCATACTCTTCTACTGCATGGCCGACTGCTGGATGTCGTGGAATGCTGCCAGGCGGGCGGTGGAATGGGGCTACAGTTCGGTGGTCTGGTATCCGTCGGGCACGGATGGATGGGAAGAAGCCGGTCTGCCTCTGGTGGAAATTAAACCTTACGCCGCCACCAAATAGACATTTCAGTGTGAATATTGATCGTTGTAGTCATGTTTGGTTTCGCAGTATGATTTACGAGTTTTCAGAACCTGTTCTTTCTTTTGTCCATTTGGACGAGCCCTGCCGCCACCGCGGCATGGGCTGACGGACGACGGAATCGGCTTCGGCAACGGGCCGGTAGCAAGGAGGAAGACATGAAGAAAAGCTGGACTAAGCCTGCAATGTGCCAAGTAGCGGCGGGCATGGAAATTTCCCGGTATCTG
>JBARWP010000380.1:0-12603 GCA_049646905.1 Pseudaminobacter sp.
CCTCAAGCGATTGCGGATGCTGCACGGCCCGGCGCAGCCACGACGGCACCGGCGTCGCGGGTGCGAACGGCTCAGCGCCGACAGGCTCAACAAGGTGGCGTCGGGACGATTTCGGGCGCAGAATCATGAACCGCAGCATGATCCGTCGCGGCGCTTTTGACAACAATTTTAGCGAAAATACGCCGTGCCTGTCGCGCTTGTTTTATGTCCGGTAACCTTGGCTTATCGGACGTATGCTGATAGGCTCCTAAAACCATGCAAAATGCCCCCGAAAACCCGCCCACAATCGACGGCCCGGACCACGACGACCTCCCGGATATTGTCGATCTGGTCATGGAAATGGGCCAGGCCTCACGGTCGCCGGCACGCCTGGAGGCCCTGGTGGAGACCGCGACAGCTTACGCGAAGGCCGCGAGCTCCGAGAACACGCAAAACGCCTACGCCAAGGACTGGCGGCATTTTTCGTCCTGGTGCCGCCGCGAAGGCTTCGATCCGCTGCCGCCGTCGAGCCAGGTCATCGGCCTCTATATCGGCGCCTGCGCCGCCGGCGAACCCCAGCGGGGCAGGCTTCCCCTTTCGGTCGCGACAATTGAACGGCGGCTCTCCGGCCTCGCCTGGAATTTTACGCAGCGCGGCCAGCCGATGGATCGCTCCGATCGGCATATCTCGACGGTGCTCGCCGGCATTCGCCGCAAGCACGCGAAGCCGCCGCGGCAGAAGGAAGCCGTGCTCGGCGACGACATCAAGGCGATGGTCAACACGCTTGACCACGATCTGAGAGGCCTGCGCGACCGCGCCATTCTCCTCCTTGGCTTCGCCGGCGGCCTGCGCCGCTCGGAGATCGTCGGCCTCGACGTCGCCCGCGATGATCACAGTGACGGCGCCGGCTGGATCGAGATCTTTCCGGACAAGGGCGTGCTGGTGACCTTGCGCGGCAAGACCGGCTGGCGCGAGGTCGAGGTCGGCCGCGGCTCCAGCGACCAGACTTGCCCTGTCGTGGCGCTCGAAACCTGGATCAGGTACGGCCGGATCGCGCGTGGCCCTCTCTTCCGGCGCATCTTCAAGGACAACAAGACCGTCGACGTCGAACGGCTCTCCGACAAGCATGTCGCCCGCCTGGTGAAGCAGACCG
This sequence comes from Pseudaminobacter sp., assembly GCA_049646905.1. Classification (GTDB taxonomy): domain Bacteria; phylum Pseudomonadota; class Alphaproteobacteria; order Rhizobiales; family Rhizobiaceae; genus Pseudaminobacter. The sequence continues at coordinate 1,133 of JBARWP010000380.1, forward strand.
CGCTCGCCGCCGGCGTTCGCTCCGATCTTCCGGAAGGGGAGCGCGCGCTGCTGTTCTCAGGGCACTCCCTGCGCGCCGGCCTCGCCTCCTCGGCCGACATCGAGGAGCGCTACGTCCAGAAGCAGCTCGGCCATGCCTCGGCCGAGATGACCCGTAAATATCAGCGTCGGCGCGATCGGTTCCGGACCAACCTAACCAAGGCGTCCGGGCTCTGAAAGCCCCCCCTCCCCTCTCCCGTTTTCGGCCACGCAATAGCCGATCGGGAGGGCAGGATTTTCACCTTAGCGCTTCAATTGAAATCGGGAAGTAAAACCGACATCCGCCCTGCCGATCGCCGGCAGGAGGTTTTGGAGGGGCAAATCTCCGATTTCATAACTCATTGTAAAAACGTCACTTTGTTCTCCATACGGAAGCTATCATAGCCTTACCTTCCGTCATAGCGGTACATTTCCCACGCGCGCGTACTATAGGGTGCGTCAGCAGCTCCCGGATTGAACAGATGCTCCTCGATCGTGCCTCCGATCGACGAGGGGCCCCGATTTGCGGGGATTTCACGTTCGGCCGAGTGTCAGAAAGGCGCTCAAGAGACGTTTACAAACGATCCTTTATCGTTATCTTCTGTATTTGGAAATCCGCCTCCCCCACTCTCTCAGGCGCTGCAAATGGCCGCTGACATGCAAGAACGTGCTTCTCGTCGACCACAGGGCCGGCTTATCGGCTATGCCCGAGTGTCCACGGACGAGCAGGCGACCGAAGCGCAGGAAATGGAACTGCGTGCGGCCGGCTGCGAGACTGTCGTTCAGGAACATGGATCCGGCGCATCGCGCGCGCGCCCGGCCCTGTCCAGGCTCCTTCGCGATATCAGCAGCGGCGATACCCTCGTCGTCGTCCGGATCGACCGCCTGGCACGCTCCGTTAGCCATCTTCTTGAGGTTATCGAGGGGCTGACAGAAAAAGGCGTGCATTTCCGGTCTCTGCGCGATCCAATCGACACCACGACACCACAGGGCATGTTTTCGCTGCAGGTGCTCGGCGCCGTGGCGCAGCTGGAGCGTTCATTGATCTCCGAACGCACCAAGGCCGGGATAAAGGCAGCCAAGGCCAAAGGGCGGTTGCCAGGCAATCCGGGAATACGCGAACGCCGGCCGGAAGCGCTGGCAAAAATGACGGCTGCGCAGAAAGCGGCCTACGGTACACGCATCCAGGCGACAGCAAACCAGTGGCTTCCGACCGTGAGGCGTCTGCGGCCAGATCACACATGGGATGATATTGCCCATGTCCTGAAGCAACGCGGCCTTAACTGGACACCGGAGCGCCTTCGTCGCGCGGTCAAATGGATGGTTGCCGAGGGCATGGCGGATGAAGCCCTGCTCCGCAAATCGCCACCTCGCCTGCCGGAAGATCGCCTGATGACGCTGGTTGCCGGCATTCATTCATCCAATCCCGGCCTGACATTGCGCGAAATCGCCGGCCAGCTTGAGCGATTGCATGAGCGCACACCGCGCGGCGGGACAAAATGGTCGCCTTCCTCGGTCAAAAACCTGCTCGATCGCGCTCGGCGCTCCGGGCTTCTTGAAACCAGCTCTTGAACGGATACAGCAGGAGTGCGCTCATCCTCATGGCAGAGTGGGAATTGCCTCAAACGGGTTTTGGACAGCCACGCCCAGTGGCAGGAAATGTCGCAAATTGCGGCTCAACACCGTGAGTCCATGAACCTGTGCGGTTGCTGCAATAGCAATATCTTCAAAGCCCGGTCTGTGTGCCCTCGATTCATCGAGAATCCTGCCGGCCCGGTGCGCGCAAGCCAGGTCGAACGGCAAAATCCGGTCAGAATAGAGATGCTCTATGGCTCCCCACCAGTCTCGAAGTCGTTGCGCCTTTGTAGTCGCGCCCTCCCGATCAGCCTTGGAAATCCCCGACATGACCTCAGCACCCGTAATCACTGACAGATAGAGGACAGAGCTCGCCCGATTGAACCATGCAACCAGTTCGTCATTCCGCTCGACCTTCGAGGGCGCGAGTGCAGAAATGACGTTCGTGTCTACCAGATACATCAGAGATCCACGTCTCGGGCTGGCGAACGATTGCGCTCCGGAATATCCCCCTCGTCACCCGGAAACGACGTCAGGAACTGTCCAAATGTGGGAACATGAGACAGACGCTCATAGTCTTCGAAGGAAAGCACCACGGCTTCCTTTCGCCCATGACGTGTGATGACGGCAGGTGTGCCACGAACTGCAGCATCAACGACTGCAGATAAGGTTGCCTTGGCATCCTTGAGCTGGATCTCGCGCATCGCACTCTCCTTTATAACCACAGTAGTCATATAGCTGCATCCAGACCGTTCTTCAAGCTGTGTCATAAAGCTCCGTGAGGGAAATCACTTCACAGGTGCCGAACCTCAGGGGTGATATGAAGCGTCGAGGCATTCAACGGCGTTCTATTCTTCCATCCAATTCCACCCAATTGATCCGGCGCCTTCTGTCAGGTGACGAACGCACCGGGTTCACCGGTTCCGCTTTCGCAGGCTGTTGAGAAGCGACGCCGACACTTCGAGCCGTGGCCCGGGTTCCGATGTCACGTTTTCCAGGGTTTGTCGGTGCTTTCCCTCGTCCAGTTTGGCACGCAGCAGGGCCATCACCATCGGCCAGGTTGAGAATTTCCCGTCTCGCGCCTTGTCTGTCAGGCTGCGCAGATACCCGCCGGCACTGTTGATCTGGTCCGCCCGTTGATAGATCGCTGCAAGCGCAATTGCTGCCTGAACCTCGCCCATGGCCTCGCGAGCCTCTGCCCAGGCACTCGGACTGACCCCCAGCATCGTTCGCACCAGCTCCGCTGCCGCCAGAAAGTCGCGCCAGTGTCGGATTTCGCCTGCTTGAGCAGCTTCCCGCATGTTCGGGCAGGCATCCAGCACGATGCTCAAGGGGAGATCCCGTTTCGGCAAACTCCGTACATTGTCGGTTTCCGCAACGCTGCCGCTCGCTTCTTTCTTTTTTCGTAAGCCACTTTCAGATTCAGAAATAGAGTCTGGGTTTGAATTCTGTATGTGGCGTTCAGATTGAGACTCATTGGCGTTCAGATTCTGGGTTTTTGCAAAGGATTCCAATACATCCCGGATTTCAGCGTGCAGATCGTGAAGCTCGGCGCAAATATCTTCGACGAGTTGCCTCGGGGCGGTGCGGGGAAGCCTCGAGATGACAGCCTGATAGCTCTGAAGCACCCTGCCCCAGTTCCCTGGCACGCCCTCCTCGATCCCGGCATCGATCATCTTGACGATATCACGCCGTAGCAGCGTCAGACGCTCCCGGGCGACGCGGAAGGCCTTCTTCTCAGCCTGCACCGCTTCTGCCAGATCCCTGAACTCTTCGGCACGAGCGACGATCGGAGACAGGTCAAAGCCATAGGCCTGCTCGATCTCCCCTGCCCTGCTGCGACGCGCAAAGCGCTTGCCATTCGGGCTATCGCGCCGGATGATCAATCCACATTCAACCAGAACGGATAGATGCCGTCGCAGCGTTGCCGGCGAGATGCCGTTGGCGCGGGCGATCAACTGCTCGTTCGACGGCCAGACGATGAGCTCGCCCTCGGCCGAGAGTTCTGTTTCTCTGTGAAACGACAGCAAGGCGTTGAGGATCGCGAGCGAGCGATCTGTTGCGCCAAGCAGTTCGCGGGCTTCACGGATATGCTGGAATACATGCCATTTATTGGCGACCGTCTCTTTTGGCATCGCCTTTGCTCTCGCCTGATTTGCAATCTGGCCAAGCGTCATCGTTCGCCGCCCAAAGGGCGTCGTTGAGATATGCGTCTCCATTGTCCTTCACCTATCGCTAGGCAAAAGAAATCACCCCGCCAAAACGACGTTGAGCCTCATGGGCTCTTGACTGCGATTCTCGGAAATGCGATTCTCTAGCTGCTAACCTATGAGAAGGGCTTCCGGAACTAATTTCGGGGGCCTTTTTCTTTGCCGATTTCCACGTTCAATGCCGCCATACGGCGGCACTCACATCATCTCTCTCCTCCTCCATTCTCCGTTTCTTGCTGAAACTCACGGTAGAGATTATCCAGCCGCGCGGATACGAATGTAGCGAATGCCGGTACTATCTTCTCTTCGAATACAAGCGCGGTCTTGCTACCGCGAGTCTCGATGCGCGCAGCACCCTTCCCCTGCGGAGTCTTCCATATCTGTGCATGGTCGGTACTACGCCGCTTGGGCTTAGCCTGAAGGGCGCGTAGCACTGCCTGGAACCGCGTATCACTATCGGCTTTCTGAACTGAAGGAGCTTCTAGCGCCTGCTCGGCGACTACCAAGGCAGATCGCGCTTCTAGCAGGTCAGCGAGCGCGAGCCATCGAGCTCGCCCCATCTTCGGCGCTGGTCCAATGCGTCTGACGAGCTCTTCTGGGACACGGCGTGCCACTGTAATGTATCGGCTGATATCAGCCTTGTCGGTCGCTAACGCCGCGACGATCGTCGTACGGTCGCAGCCATCCTCTTCCAAGTTTTTCGCAAAAAATGCCTTCTCGATAAATGACAGGTCCGTACGTTCGGAGTTTTCCCGCCCTTGCGCGATTATTAGTTCTCGATCAGCTAGGTCGCGGATAATTGCTAGGACCGGCCGCCCTAGTATATCTGCCGCCCGCATTCGCCGCCGCCCGTAAGCGATCTCAAACATACCGGGAGTATCCGGGTGAGGGCGGACGAGGATCGGAATCTGTTGGCCGTTTTCTCTGACGCTTTCTACGAGCTCATCGAATTTGGGATCGACGTCGATCGAAATCCGATCGGTGATACGCGAGCCAACGATCTTGCTAGTCTCAAGCCAAATTTCACCGTCGGCGATCTGTTGTCTAAGAAGCGACGCTTGCTTGGCGCTATCGGCCAGCTCCTGCAGCGAGGCGCCCATCGCAGAAATCGCCCCCGTCCGCACGCGTTCGCCATCCTTTAGGGCAGGGGGTTTAGATGCCGTGGGAACGGTGTCCGGGCGTTTGAGGAACAGATTGTTGATGGCGTCTTTTCTGCTCACTTCAGCCCCTCCCGCATCAGATCGGTTTGGAGAGTTTTGTATTTGTTGGGAGCTCCCAACAGATGCCATCTGTTAAGCGGCATAAAGTCCACGGCCGGCATGTTGGGAGCTCCCAACACGTCCAACTTCAACGTCGGCAGCCTGTCCATTTCGCCCATCTTCGTCATTGCCGACCCCACGCCTTCTTAATTAGCCCTTCGATTTCCGTATTGACGGCGTTGAGGGATTCCATGGCTCGATCATAGGTGGCACGCGTAAGGTTCTCGCGTCCGATCTCGTAAAGCGTCTGCTTCGTGAGGCCCGCATCCGAAATGGCCGCTGATTTCACCATTGGATTAGTCAAAACAAAATCATCGAAGAGGTTGCGCAACAGCGCCGCTACTTTTGTTTGCGGCGCATCCTGCGGCTCGAAACGAGTCAGGAGGTAACGGACAAAATCATACTTGAGTTCGCCTCCGGCATCGCGAACGACACCAAGCAGGTCGCGAGTCATAAGAAGGAACTGGCTCATGGAAGAGACATCAAGCATCTGCGGATGAACTGTCACTATCATGGCAGTCGCTGCGCAGAGCCCACTCAGCGTCAGAAAGCCTAGTTGGGGAGGGCAGTCGATCACTACCACGTCGTACTTATCCGCAACATCGTCGAGGGCCGCGGCTACCCTGGCGAAGAACAGCATTTCACCAGTACGACCTACCGTAGTCAGAGCCTTTGGCGTCGTATGCTCAAACTCCATAAGTTCCAGATTGCCGGGCACCAAATCGAGTCCGTCGAAGTAGGTTCGGCGGATTACATCTGAGAGTGGGCGTTTGTTGTCATCGTAGCGTATGGCGGCATAGAGAGTCTGGTTGGAGACGACGTCAACTTCCGGCAGAACACCGAGCAACGCCGACAAGCTTGCCTGCGGATCAAGATCGATGGCAAGAACGCGATAACCCTGCAATGCGAGGTGCTGCGCAAGGTGAGCAGAGGTAGTTGTTTTACCGCTCCCTCCCTTAAAATTAGTGACGGCAAGTACCTGAAGATGCTCGTCGGGACGCCGGTGGGGAACAAAATCGATAGCTTCACGACCACGCGGCGAGTGAGAGAGTAACTTCCTGATCTCGTTTATATCCGCCAAAGTGTATAAACGGCGCCCATTGCTCGTCGTTTCTGGCTGCGGTCCTTCACCTGCCAAGGTCATTTTCCTGAGCGTAGAGTCCGAGACGCCAATTAACCGGGCGGCTTCCCCGGACGTGAAGCGCCGAAGCACCTTCAGCGTATCAGGTGCGAAGAGTGCTTCACTCATCGACTGGAGATGCGTACTTAGCAGCTCAGCTTGATTGCCGATCGTCTCGTCGACATTGGGCAGAAGTTCTCGGGTAGGCTGAACCGCTACGCTCACATTAATATCTCTCATCACGGAATTTCGAGCGAAACCGCTCCTTTTCCGTGACGATACCACTGAACCATTATGGCGCAAGAGTTTAATGGTTAATGAGGAGTTAACGCCCGCCACGAGTGAAGCGTTAGTAGGCGGCGCTCGAGTTCACATTATGACGTATTTTCAACTACTTCCTACCATCTCTCCTTGAACCCCCCATCGTTTTGGGACCCGGCATAAATGCCAGGGGCAACAGCGTTCACTCCAAGCTGATTTCTTGTCCCGGCCAATCGTTCGGCAAAGAATCATCGCGACTCACTGTGGCAGCGACCCGGCATTTATACCGGGCTGACGCATCTGCCGATCTGATGTTGATGTAGCCCCATCACAAGGGGGCAGCGATTCTTCGTGCGACAGCATCAACTTACTCATTCCACGTCCGGGCATATGCGGCTGCTTTTACTGTGCGTAGGCAGGCGTCTGGCATGACCGCCTCGCGCTCCCACCTCCGTCTGGTCCGCAAGCTGCAGGATGCGCTTGGCGAGACCATCTGTTCCGCGCTCGAGGACACATCCGTTGTCGAGATTATGCTGAACCCGGATGGCCGCTTGTTCGTCGAGCGCCTGGGGCAGGGGATCGACAGCATGGGCAACCTGCAGCCGGGCGCTGCCGAGATCATCATCGGCAGCGTCGCGCATGCACTGCAGACTGAAGCCGATGAAGACCAGCCTATCATCTCCGGTGAGTTGCCGATCGGTGGCCACCGCTTTGAAGGGCTGCTGCCGCCGGTGGTGGCAGGTCCAAGCTTCACCATCCGCAAACGAGCTTCGCGCTTGATCCCGCTGGAGGATTACATCCGAAGCGCCATCATGACGTGCAAACAGGCAACCCTCATTCGCAAGGCGATCAAGGCGCGCCTCAACATCGTCATTTCCGGCGGTACAGGCTCGGGGAAGACGACGCTCGCCAATGCCGTCATTGCCGAGATGGTACGGACATCGCCGGAACACCGGCTGGTGATCCTGGAAGATACTGCGGAGATCCAGTGCGCAGCCGAGAATGCGGTTCAGCTTCATACCACCGATACGGTCGATATGGCCCGGCTGCTGAAGAGCACCATGCGGTTACGGCCCGATCGTATCATCGTCGGCGAGGTCCGCGATGGTGCGGCGCTCACCATGCTCAAGGCATGGAATACTGGTCATCCGGGCGGCATCACCACCATCCATGCCAACAATGCGTTATCGGCTCTGCGACGGCTGGAGCAACTCACCGCCGAAGCCAGCCAGCAGCCGATGCACGACGTGATCGGCGAGGTCGTGGATCTTGTCGTCTCGATTGAGCGCACGTCGACCGGGCGGCGTGTGCGCGAAGTTATCCATGTCGAGGCCTGGCGCGACGGGAACTACCAGATCGAAACCTATCCGGAAGAGGGCCACCTTGATGCAGCATAACAGGACCGTCGCCTTTCTGGCGGCGAGCATCACCATTTTCATCCTGTCGATCGATCCGGCTCTGGCCTCCGGCGGCGGCGGACTCCCCTGGGAGGGGCCTCTGCAGCAGATCCAGCAATCGATCACTGGGCCGGTGGCCGGCTTCATTGCCCTTGCGGCAGTTGCCGTCGCCGGCGGGATGCTGATCTTCGGCGGCGAGCTGAACGATTTTGCCAGACGGCTAATGTATGTCGTGCTGGTTGCCGGCATTCTGCTTGGCGCAACCCAAATCGTCGGGCTCTTCGGTGCCTCCGGCGCATCTATCGGCACAGTCGAAACTGTCCAGTCGACCCTTGCAAGGAAGGGCGGGGCAGGGGAGGGCCGTGATGGTTGAGCCAGTCGCTCTGCTCGCACGATCCCGCATTCATCGGGCGCTATCGCGCCCGAACCATTTGATGGGCGCCGATCGCGAACTGGTTTTGCTGACCGGACTTGCGACGGTCATTTTGATCTTTGTCGTGCTGACCTGGTTCTCTGCGCTGCTCGGCATCGCAATCTGGATTGGTGTCGTTGGCGCATTGCGGATGATGGCCAAGGCCGATCCGATGATGCGACAGGTCTATCTGCGCCACGTTCGCTATCAGCAAGCCTACCGCCCGACATCCTCGCCATGGCGCAGGTACTGATCCGTCCATGGTCGCACTTCGTCAGTTCCGAAACACACAGCCGTCGTTTTCTGATCTCGTCCCTTATGCCGGGCTGGTCGACAATGGCGTGATCCTGCTCAAGGACGGGAGCCTGATGGCGGGCTGGTATTTTGCCGGTCCGGATTCGGAAAGTTCGACCAACTCCGAACGCAATGAGGTATCGCGCCAGATCAACGCGGTCCTGTCACGGCTTGGTTCCGGCTGGATGATCCAGGTTGAGGCCGTGCGCGTGCCGGCCGTTTCCTACCCGTCACGCGAAGAGAGCTATTTCCCCGACGCAGTGACGGCAGCTATCGACAATGAACGGCGTGCTCATTTTGAGGCGGAACACGGCCATTATGAAAGCCAGCATGCGCTGATCCTCACCTATCGCCCGCCCGAGCGGCGCAGGTCAGCCATGACACGCTATGTCTATTCTGATGTCGAAAGCCGTTCCGAGACCTATGCCGATACCGTGCTCGACAGTTTTCGGACATCGATCCGCGAGGTCGAGCAATATCTGGCGAACGTTCTTTCGATCCGTCGCATGGTCACGCGGACCGTTATTGATCCCGGAACCGGACGTGAAGCCCGCTACGACGAACTCTTCCAGTTCATTCGCTTTTGCATCGTCGGCGAGAACCATCCGGTCCGCCTGCCGGAAATCCCGATGTATCTCGACTGGCTGGTGACAGCCGAGTTCCATCATGGGCTGTCACCGATGGTCGATGGTCATTATCTCGCAGTCGTCGCCATCGACGGTTTCCCGGCCGAAAGCTGGCCAGGCATTCTGAACCACCTTGACCTGATGCCGCTGACCTATCGTTGGTCGAGCCGCTTTATCTTCCTTGATGAGCAGGACGCACGACAGAAGCTCGAGCGCACCCGCAAGAAGTGGCAGCAGAAGGTGCGCCCATTCTTCGACCAGCTGTTCCAGACCCAGAACCGGTCGGTCGATCAGGACGCCATGCTGATGGTGGCCGAAGCTGAGGACGCGATCGCAGAAGCCGCATCGCAACTGGTTGCCTATGGCTATTATACGCCCGTCATCGTCATGTTCGATCATGATGATAACCGCCTGCGCGAACAGGCCGAGGCGGTCCGCCGGCTGATCCAGGCGGAAGGCTTTGGCGCGCGCATCGAAACGTTGAACGCCACCGAAGCTTATCTCGGCTCCCTGCCGGGCAACTGGTACGCCAACATTCGCGAACCGCTGATCAACACGCGCAATCTCGCCGACCTTATCCCGGTCAATTCGGTATGGTCGGGCAGCGCAACAGCGCCCTGTCCATTCTATCCGCCCAACTCACCACCGCTGATGCAGGTTGCCAGCGGCTCGACCCCGTTCCGGCTGAACCTTCATGTTGACGATGTCGGCCACACGCTGGTGTTCGGCCCAACCGGATCCGGCAAATCAACGCTGCTGGCCCTGATCGCCGCACAATTCCGCCGCTACCGCGATGCGCAGATCTTTGCTTTCGATAAGGGCAGATCGCTTCTGCCGCTGACGCTGGCTACTGGCGGCGATCATTACGAGATCGGGGCAGGAGAGGGCGATGCCATGCTCGCCTTCTGTCCGCTGGCTGAACTTGACAGTGATGGTGACCGCGCCTGGGCCACCGAATGGATCGAAACATTGGTTGCCATGCAAGGCGTGACGATCACGCCCGATCATCGCAATGCGATCTCACGCCAGATCAGGCTGATGGCCTCTGCGCCCGGCCGCTCTCTCTCGGATTTTGTCAGCGGCGTGCAGTTGCGTGAGATCAAGGATGCGCTTCACCATTACACCGTCGACGGACCGATGGGCCAGTTGCTTGATGCCGAACAGGACGGTCTGACGCTTGGCACCTTCCAGTGCTTCGAGATCGAGGAACTGATGAATATCGGCGAGCGCAATCTCGTGCCCGTGTTGCTCTATCTCTTCCGTCGCATCGAAAAGCGCCTGACCGGTGCGCCAAGCCTGATTGTACTCGATGAAGCCTGGCTGATGCTGGGCCATCCGACATTCAGGGATAAAATCCGCGAATGGCTGAAAGTGCTGCGCAAGGCCAATTGCGCGGTGCTGCTCGCCACGCAATCGATTTCGGACGCTGAGCGCTCCGGCATCATCGACGTGCTGAAAGAAAGCTGTCCGACAAAAATCTGCCTGCCGAATGGCGCGGCGCGTGAACCCGGCACCCGTGAATTCTACGAGCGCATTGGCTTCAATGAGCGTCAGATCGAGATCGTGGCAATGGCGATGCCCAAGCGTGAATATTACGTCGCCTCGCCCGAAGGAAGACGCCTGTTCGACATGGCGCTTGGACCGGTCGCGCTTTCCTTCGTTGGCGCCGCCGGCAAAGACGATCTCAAACGCATCGAGCAGCTTGGCCATGACCATGGCGCTAACTGGCCCAAGGTCTGGCTTACGGAAAGGGGGATCGGCAATGCTGAAACCATTCTCGCACACCGTTAAGATCGCCCTGGCGGTGGTCACCATCACCAGCACAATCCCATCTGCACCCGCTCATGCCGGCGCTGTCACCGGACAGGCGACGGAATGGACGCAACTCCTCAACAATTCTGAGCTGGTGGGGCTGGTCGGCCAGTCGGCTGAGCAAATCCAGAACCAGGTGCAGCAAATCACGCAACTGGCCGAACAGATCCAGAACCAGATCCGGATCTACGAGAACATGCTGCAAAACACGTTGCAGCTCCCAAACCATATCTGGGGACAGGTGGAAGGCGATCTCACCCGCCTTCAGGGCCTCGTCAATCAGGGGCAGGGGATCGCATTCTCGATGGGCAATATCGACGATGTGCTCAAGCAGCGGTTCCAGAGCTTTGCCGAGTTCAAAACCGGCCTTGCCAATGGCGAGAGCTTTTCCTCAAGCTATCAGGACTGGTCCGATACCAATCGCGACACCATCGCATCGACATTGCGTGCAGCCGGCTTCACCGCAGAACAATTTGGCAGCGAGGAAG
>JBARWP010000381.1:0-2281 GCA_049646905.1 Pseudaminobacter sp.
CTCCTGCGGCTCCTTACTCAACGGTCATGACGGTGAACTTTCCTTGCCACAAGGCGAGGAGCAACACGCCATACACACCTGGCGCGGGTCACCGCCCGGGCACCTGCTGACAACGGGACGTAAGCGAATATGACGACCGGAATGCGTAGGGATTGGAGCGATGCTCCAGGATGCCCTTCATGCCGGACATTCCATCATTCGGCGACCATGAAGTCGAAGGATTCTGCAGGGACGAACTCATTCGACGCCTCACCCGCAAGGACACGGGCCATGTCCACCCCGAGGTCCAGCTTGCGGACATCCGCACCTTCGGAGAAGTCGAGCTTCTTCAAATCCACCCAGAAGACGTTGGGCGAGGTCGCTGACTCACCATAGAAAACCATGCTCTTGTGATCGGCCACCACACGCCAGCGTGTCGTGGAAAGGTTCGGCGCCTCTGGAAGGCTCACGCCATAGGGTACAGAAGCGTTGCGGATAACGCTGAACACAGCGGCGGCGGCAATCCGGGGGTCGTCGCTTTTGGTCACCGCGTTGATGTAGAAGCCGGCGCGCACGAAGCGGTCTTCGGAGCGGCCGCTGCCGGGGAGGAATTTGAGGGAGTCGACCGCGCTCCAGTATTTCTGGTTGGCGAGATGGGCGTCATAGGGCGGATCGTTCGTCACCACCTGATATGCGCGGTCATGATGGATAACCAGCTTTTCGCCGATCCATTCCAGAACAGCGCTGTCGCCGGTGGCATCGGAGAGCGTCAGATGCAGCGGTGCGAGACTGCCGGGACGGCCGGGCACCTCACCGCTCACCACTTGCACAGGATGGCTGCGCGCGTATTCGACCGCTTCCGAGACGGTAGCGAACTGATCGAGATAGAATTGTGCCCAGATCGAGAGCGCCATACGAGGCGTCGTCCCGTCGTCCTCGGGGAACTCTGTCGCATTGAGCCATAGCAGGCTGGCGTTGAGGCCGGCTTCGTTCATGCCGTCGACCGTCGAGATGTCATAGCCGGAGACGGCCAGGCTGCCGAACTTCGATGTCCATTCCACCGAACGCGAACCGGCAGCACCACTGCGCTTCATCCCGCGAGGAAAGACCCAGAAATTGCTGACCATCGGATCCTTGAAGTCCATGTTGCGGCCCGTGAGATTCCGCCCGTCAGGCCCTTGATAGACGACCCGCGTGCAGGCCTGGGCCTCGGCAGTCAGCAGCGCTGCGGCGGCGGTCAAGGTGACGAGAATGCGTGTGAATCGAGACATGATGAACACCAATCCATAAAAAGACTGCGGGATGCAGATGCTAATCAAAATCGGTAGGTCATTCCCAGAACCGGGCCGCTGAGGCGAGCGTCATAGACGTGACCGTCGTGATCGTAATCGACGTAGAGCACCTTGTAGCCCGCGGACGCGGAAAGGTGATCGCTGAAGACGTAATTGATGGTCGCCAGCGCCGACCATGTGAGATCGGAACCCGCGCCGAAGCCGCCGACATCCGCCTGTGCCTGGAAAGACAGCTTTTCCGTCAGCGGAAGGAAGGCGCGCATGCCGACCAGCGGATCGACCCAGCCGAAGCTTTCGCCGTAGCTGCCGGTCACGCTACCGCCGCCGAGGGCCACGGTGAGCGTCACATCGTTCGAGATGTGCCAGAAACGCGCGCCGGCGAGCGCATCGAGCGTGAAGCCCGGCGTATCGAGGACACGGTAGCCGCCCTGCAATGTCGCCACGAACTGCTTTGTGTCTACCTCGGCATCGATCGTGGTGCCAGCAGGCACGGGGATGCCGTTCGGGAGCTGAAACGCGGGAAGCGGTCCCGCGCCATGGCTGTCTGTCGTATCGACATACATCACATCGCCCGAGAAGACGAACCGGTCATAGCGGCCCCACACATTGACGAAGCCGCCGAAGTTGAGATCGTCCAGGATATCCGAGAATGGCTTCTCGACATGGATGGTCGGGCCGCGCCGGAACGGCGAAATATGCCCGTCGAGCCCGGCCGCCCACATATAGGGCGTGATCTCCAACGCCCAGGTCGAACCTTCTGCTACAACCGGGGTCGGCTCCTTCGGTTGGTCCACGCTGACGTCCGCGCCATACGCGGCATGTGCTTGGCAGAGGAAAAAGGCCACGAAAACGGCATGCCAAGGCGGAAGCACCTCGCCGGCGCGGGTGAAGATTGGCTGCTCTTGACGGCTGCGACAGGCGCGGTCCGGACCCTGGGTCAGGTATTGATATTTTTTGCCAGATCGAAATAGCACGATGCGCCCAGCTAGTTTCATCTATGTTACCTATAG
>JBARWP010000382.1:0-4097 GCA_049646905.1 Pseudaminobacter sp.
GCCAGAACTGCAAGCAGTTCATCACCAATGTGCTGAACCCGCGCGCCATCGGCTTCGGCACGGTGGACGACATCGACCAGGTGGCGGCCCGCCGCTCCGACGACCGGGCGTCCGCCGGCCAGCAGGAGATCACCGGCGTCCTGATGGAAGCCTTTTCGGGTGCCTCGACCGTGGTGCGCGGCAACTGCTCCTTCGGCATGTTTTCCAACTATCCGGAGAATGTCGACGACGCGCTGCGCCAGCGTGCGGGCGCGCGCTGGCTGGTCGACGGGCCGCAGAGCCGCGACGACTATATCGACATCTTCGTGCTGCTGGCCGGCAAGAACCACCAGATCCCGCTCGGCAAGCATGACCTCTATGCCGCGCAGGAGATCAAGCGCGCGGTGGCAAACGCCTATGAAGGCCACGACAGGCCGCGGGAAGACGGGCTGATCGCGATCTATGAGCGCTTCATGAAGGAGAGTGGCGAGCCGAAGACGCTGGCCGATATCGGCACCTATCTGCACCGCATCAAGGAGGTCGAGCCGCGCCTGACCGGAAGGGCGGTCAAGAACATCACTGACGCCATCAAGATGCGGGCGATGGACATCGAACTGCCCGACGAATGGTTCGAGACGCCGGAAGCCTTCATGCACAAGAGCTACGACGACAAGAAGGCGATGATCGAGGACCTGCGCGGGCCGTTCTCGATGGCGATGGTGATGCAGGAGATCAACCGCTACGCCGACTCCGAGTTCCGCTATTCCGACCGCGCCGACGATGCGGCGGTGGAACGCATCATCCGCGATGCCCGCCTGCGCGAGCGGGCGGCAAAGGAAATGGAGGCGCGCAAGGCCAAGGGGACCTGGGATGCGTGATTCCTTCTCCCCGTTCACGGGGAGAAGGTGCCCGAAGGGCGGATGAGGGGCAGCGCGATGCGTGGAGGAAATGCTGGGAAAACCAGGAGAGCCCGTGAACTGCGCAAAGTCGATAATGATGCCGAACAGGGACTCTGGCATGAGCTTCGCGGACGCAGGCTGAATGGCTACAAATTCGTGCGACAGTTGCCGATCGGCCCATACTTTGCAGACTTTGCATGCCGAGAGGCCAATCTGGTGGTCGAGGTCGATGGAAGCCAGCATGCCGATAGCGGCCGAGATCGTTTCCGGGACGAGACGATGAATAGAAATGGATGGTCCGTGTTACGTATCTGGCATGCAGATGTCTTGAGGAGTCGCGCAGAAGTGCTGGATACTATCCTGGCGGCGCTTCAGGGGTGGTTGGCGGACAGGACAATTTCCGTCGAGATGAAGTATCTTCCGGCCTTCGGGAGCGATCAGACATGACCCGGAGCTTATGCGCCGCCCCTCATCCGCCCTTTGGGCACCTTCTCCCCGTGAACGGGGAGAAGGAATAATGGACCTCCTGCGCGACAATGAGCTGATCTACGGCCGGCTGCTGGCGGTGGAGGCGCCGCATCTGATCGAGCGCTACAACAAGGCGCTGACGGCCTTCGGCCTGCCTCAGACCAAGCTCGCCTCGTTCGAGATAGACCGCAGCGGATTTTCCCCGCAGGTGGCCGAGGAACTGGGCGACCCGCACTATCTCGACCCCAACCAGATCAACCGCCGCTTCATCATCCTGACTCCGGCGCAGTCCGACCTGCCGGTGGTGCACACGGCCTTTTCCAACACCTCGCAGCTTCTCTACGAGTTCTTCGCCAGGAATTCGCGCGCCATCGACGCGCTGACGATCAAGGACGTCATCTATGGCGAGATCGAGGATTCGGTCGCCAAGGTGGAGGATATCGAGGACCTGTTGTCGATCAACCAGGTCGAGTTCCGTGTGCTGTCGGCCGAAGACGTGCTCGGCAAGGCAGCCGAACTGGGCACGCTGGTCGACCGGCTGAAGCAGGAGCCCGATGCCTGGCGCGACAACGATATGCTCAAGCACATGGTCGAACTGGCCAAGGTGTGCGGCGATATCCGCGAGAACGCGCTGGTGCCGGATCAGGTGATCTTCCGCCACAACGCCTTCTGGACCAGCCATTTCGGCGGGCTCTATGTCTTCGTCGATCCCGACATGACGACGGTGATCAGCAATCCGGCCGCTCCCGGCTTCCGCCGCTCGCGTCCGTGGCAGGTAAGCTATCTGTCGATCCACGACGCCGACCGCGTCTTCAGGTTCCTCGCCTCCACCGGGCGCATCGAACTGCCGCGCGCCTCATGGATCGAGGCCTCCGACTATCTCGAGCACCGTGCCGAAATGGCGATCCTGGCGCTGATCCATGCGGCCGAGCCCGACCGCGACATCGCCAGGGCCGACAAGGTGTGGCTGCAGACCTGGATCCACGGCCACGCCGAGATGATCAATCGCGACGGCACTTTCCCCTTCCTCAACGCGGCCAAGCGCGAGATCAGGCAGCTTGGCCAGATGCGCATGGAGGAAGTCCCTCCGCAGCACCGCTTCCAGGTGGTGCGCGCCAAGCCGGACCATCCCGACGCCTGGCTGACCAACCGGCTGATCTCCGATTTCGTGCCGGCCGATTTCATCTCGCGCTACGTCTTCAACAAGCAGGGCTTCTACGCGGATTACGAGAAGCTGACCGAGCCATGGCGATCCTTTGTTGTGGAGCGGCTGAAAACCGCATATCTGAACGACAAGGGGACGTTGCGACGGCGCCTCTACGGCCTGACCGACTAGGCCCCGTGTGGACGTCAAGGTTTGAGGAAGCCTGCCATGCTCGATCCGATCGTGAATTTCGTCACACGGATTTTCCAGTGGATCGGCCGTGGCATCGGCCTGCTCATCGGCATCATCCTGTGGCCCTTCATGTGGGTCGGCCGCTGGTATGGCCGGCGCGGGCTGATCCTGAAAGCGGTGGGTGGGGTTATCCTGCTGACGATCGTGGCGATGTACGGCTATTTCTTCTACGTCACCCAGTTCTGGACCAACTTCAATCCGGACTATCCGGCAGCGCTTGCGCAGGCGCGCGAAGACACCGGCGCCGGTGATCCGGTCGGTGCTGCGGGCGCTACCAGCCAGCAGGCACAGAGCTGCAAGCCCTCCGCCATCGCCGGGACTTCGGCGGACCTGATCGATTTCAACGTCAACCAGAACGCCTGGATCTCCTCCATGGTGGTCTCCAAGCTCGGCCTGTTCGGCATCGATTGGCGCAATACGCCCTTCTTCGACAACAAGGCGGCCTTCCAGCTCGGCATCAACCAGGTGATGCGCCGCACCACCACGGAACTGGTCGACACGCTCGGACGCGTGCGCGGCACCTCGCAGATCGACCAGAACCTGCAGGATGCACGCACCGCGCTCGCCTGGAGCGAGACGGCCTGGTATATCGGCCTGCGGGGTCCGACCCGGCCGACGCCTAGCGTCTATCGCGAGGCGATCAGCAAGCTGCGCGCCTTCAACGCCAGCCTCGAAAGATGCCAGGCCACCTTCGACGCTCGCGCCGACAATTTGATGCAGTTCCTGGACCGCATCGCCGGCGATATCGGCTCGACCTCCGATATCCTGCGCCAGCGCATTGAGATCTCCGACGCCGGCTGGTTCGACATGCGCGCCGACGATCGCTTCTGGTTCGCCTATGGCCAGCTCTACGCCTATTACGGCATGCTCGTGGGCGCCCGCTCCGACTTTGCCGCCATCATCGCCGAGCGCAACCTGACAGCACTGTGGACGCGCATGGAAGGACAGTTGCGCGCCTCGCTCGACGTGCAGCCATGGATCATCTCCAACGGCAACGAATCGAGTGCCTTCTTCCCCTCGCATCTGGCGACAATGGGCTTCAACCTGTTGCAGGTCCGCTCCAACATCGTCGAGCTGCGCTCGGTGCTCGACCGCTGATCCATACCGGCGTGCTGCATTCGCGACTCATGCACCCTGTCGCTTTTCGTGCATTGCACGCCTGTTTTGAGACGGCCAAGCCGGCACCCGACGCGCTTCTATCCACCCTCCGTGACCAGTCGAAAAACAGGGACCCATAGATGGCAGAGATGAAGTCGGACATCGAGATTGCGCGTGGAGCGACCAAGCAGCCGATCCAGGCGGTAGGCGAGAAGATCGGCATTCCCTCGGAGCATTTGCTTCCGTATGGCCATGAC
>JBARWP010000383.1:0-8533 GCA_049646905.1 Pseudaminobacter sp.
GCATCGAGGATTTCGACTGGCGGCTTTCCACGGCGCGGGTGGCTGCCGGCGGCCCGTTCTCGACCTTTCCTTGCATCGACCGCACGCTTGCGGTGCTGGAAGGCGAAGGTCTTGAACTGGCGACCGAGGGAATGCAGCCGGCGACATTGACGACCACGTCGCAACCGCTCGCCTTTCCGGGCGATGCGCCCACCAGCGCCGGATTGATCGGCAGTGAAGTCACCGATCTCAACATCATGACGCGGCGCGGGCGGGTTTCCCATCGCATGCAGCGGCTGGCGATCACCGGCAGCACGGAGCTTGCCGCCGATGCGGGCGAAGTTCTGGTCTTTTGCTACTCCGGGACGGTCCGGATCGACGTCGATGGCCAGGCTGAGCTGCTTTCGCCCCGCGATACGCTTCATCTCGAAAGCACACCGGCAAGGCTGCATGTCAAGGCGGACGGCGCCGCCACCGTCTTCGTGATCGAGCTCAAGCCCATCTCCGGTTAACGGTCCCGGCGCCTCGTCCGTCGCGGCAAAACCGCGCGTGCGACCAATCTATCCGGCCTTTCTCCATTTCCTCGCATCGCCGCGGCGGCGATTTGCTTTATATGGAAGGAGCGACGCGCCTGCCCAGCATGTGCCGTGCGAAGGCGTGGGATTGATGCAGAGGATGACCGCCGATGCTCGACGCCTTCGATCCGGTAATGCTTGCCCGGGTGCAGTTTGCCTTCACCATGTCGTTCCACATCATCTTTCCGGCCTTCTCCATCGGGCTGGCGAGCTACCTTGCCGTGCTCGAGGGCCTGTGGCTGTGGACCGGAAAAACCGCCTATCTCAACCTCTTCAAATACTGGCTGAAAATCTTCGCCATCGCCTTCGGCATGGGCGTCGTGTCGGGCGTGGTGATGTCCTACCAGTTCGGCACCAACTGGTCGGCGTTTTCCGACAAGGCCGGCCCGGTCGTCGGACCGCTCATGGCCTATGAGGTGCTGACGGCCTTTTTCCTCGAAGCCGGCTTTCTTGGCGTGATGCTGTTCGGCATGGGCCGTGTCGGCAAGGGCCTGCATTTCACCGCAACCGTGCTGGTCGCGCTGGGCACCTTCTTTTCGGCCTTCTGGATATTGAGTACCAATTCCTGGATGCAGACCCCGACCGGCCACGCCATCAACGAGGCCGGGCAATTCGTGCCGGTGGATTGGTGGGCGATCATCTTCAACCCGTCCTTCCCCTATCGCCTGGTCCATATGGTCATCGCCGCCTATCTGACTACCGCCCTGGTGGTCGGCGCTGTCGCGGCGTTCCACTTCCTGCGCGGCAAGGCGAAAGAGGAAAGCCGGGTGATGTTTTCCATGGCGATGTGGATGGCAGCGATCGTCGCGCCGATCCAGCTCGTGGTCGGCGACCTGCACGGGCTCAATACGCTCGAGCACCAGCCGGCCAAGGTGATGGCCATGGAAGGCCACTATCAGAGCCACCCTGACGGAGCGCCGCTGATCCTGTTCGGCCTGCCGGACCAGGAAGCCGCCACGATGCGCTATTCCATCGAAATCCCGAAGGCGTCCTCGCTCATCCTGAAGCACTCGCTCGATGCGCCGCTGGCCGGCCTCGATACGATCGAGCGGGCCGACTGGCCCTATGTACCGATCGTGTTCTGGTCCTTCCGCATCATGGTTGGGCTGGGGACGCTCATGATCCTGCTCGGTGCAGCCAGCCTGGTGCTGCGCTGGCGCGGCACGCTCCATGACACGAGCTGGTTTCATGGCTTCGCGCTTGCTATGGGGCCGGCCGGCTTCGTTGCCGTGCTTGCCGGCTGGATCACCACCGAGGTCGGGCGCCAGCCCTATACGGTCTACGGCCTGCTGCGAACGGCCGATTCCGTTTCGCCACTGGCCGCGCCAGCGGTGGCGACATCGCTGATCGCCTTCGTCATCGTCTATTTCGCAGTCTTTGCTGCCGGCCTGTTCTATATCCTTCGGCTGATGGCTGCCGCCCCGCATCCTGGCGAAGAAGGCCTAGATGAGCACGAGCCCGTGCGGGCTGCCGGCCTGACGCCTGCGCCGGCCCTTCACTCCGGCCATGGCAGGGAGGACTGACCGATGGGCATCGAATATGACCTTGCCACCATCTGGGCGTTCATCATCGCCTTTGCGGTCTTTGCCTATGTGGTTCTGGACGGCTTCGATCTCGGCGTCGGCATGCTCTTTCCGTTGTTTCCGCATCGCCATGACCGCGACGTGATGATGAACTCGGTCGCACCGGTCTGGGATGGCAACGAGACCTGGCTGGTGCTGGGCGGCGGTGCGCTATTCGCTGCCTTCCCGCTTGCCTATGCCATCATCATGCCGGCGATCTACATGCCGGCCATCATCATGCTGCTCGGGCTGGTGTTCCGCGGTGTCGCCTTCGAATTCCGCTGGCGCACGCAGCGCGCGCGCTTTGTCTGGGATATCGCATTCTTCGGCGGATCGCTCGCAGCGGCACTGTGCCAGGGCATCATCCTTGGCGCCATATTGCAGGGCATCGTCGTGGCGGATCGCGCCTATGGCGGTGGCTGGTGGGATTGGCTGACGCCCTTCACCTTGCTCACCGGGCTTGCGGTCGCCACCGGCTACACGCTGCTTGGGGCGGCCTGGACCGTGATGAAGACGACCGGCGCGCTACGCGAGAAGGCTTTTGCCATGACGCGGCTTTTCGGCGTCGCCACCCTCGGCTTCATTGGTGCGGTCAGCCTTGCGACACCGTTCCTGGAGGCATCCTATTTCGAGCGCTGGTTCGCCTGGCCGGGCATCGTGCTGACCGCACCGGTGCCGCTGGCGGTCGCCGCCGTCACCTTCTTCTTTTTCAGGAGCCTGGCGGCCCGCCGCGACTACCTGCCGTTCATCCTGACGCTGGTGCTTTTCTTACTCTGCTTCGTCGGGCTCGGCGTCAGCATCTTCCCCTATGTCGTTCCCGGGCAGGTGACGATCTGGCAGGCGGCGGCCCCGCGTTCCAGCCAGATCTTCATGCTGGTCGGCGTGGCGATCCTGGTGCCGATCATCCTTGCCTACACCGCCTATGCCTATTGGGTGTTCCGCGGCAAGGTCGATCCGGAAACGGGCTATCACTGATGCCGGAGCAGCACGAAGGCCGGCTGCTTTCCCGCCTTGCCTGGTTCGTCGGGCTTTGGCTGGCCGGGGTGCTGGCAACGGCGGCGGTCGCCTACGGCCTGCGGCTGTGGCTGTTGTGAAGTCTATACGCGCTCGAGGGCGATGGAGATTCCCTGGCCGACGCCGATGCACATGGTTGAGAGCGAGCGCCTGACGCGGCGCAATTGCAGTTCCAGTGCCGCCGTTCCGGTGATGCGCGCGCCCGACATGCCGAGCGGGTGCCCCAGCGCAATCGCGCCGCCATTGGGATTGACGTGGGCTGCGTCCTCGTCGATGCCGAGTTCACGCAACACGGCGATGCCTTGAGAGGCAAACGCCTCGTTCAATTCGACGATGTCGAAATCCTGCGGCGTCAGTCCGAGCCGGGCGCACAGCTTGCGCGTGGCCGGGACCGGCCCCATGCCCATGATGCGCGGTGCGACCCCGGCGGTGGCGCCCCCGAGGATGCGCGCGATCGGGGTCAGGCCAAAGCGCCTGGCCGCGGCAGCGGATGCGATGATGAGGGCGGCTGCGCCGTCGTTCACGCCGGAAGCATTGCCCGCCGTGACGGTGCCGCCGTCGCGAAAAGGTGTCGGCAGTTTCGCCAGCGCCTCGATGGAGGTTTGCGGCCGGGGATGTTCGTCCCGCTCGACGACAAGCGGATCGCCCTTGCGCTGACGGATCGTGACCGACGTGATTTCCTTCTCCAGCCGGCCATTTTCCATGGCGATGCCGGCGCGGTTTTGCGAGCGCACCGCGAAGGCGTCCTGGTCAATCCGCGAAATGCCGAACTCGGCCGCGACATTCTCCGCCGTCTCAGGCATCGAATCGATGCCATATTGCATTTTCATCAGCGGGTTGACGAAACGCCAGCCGATCGTCGTGTCGTGGATCTCGCCGTGGCGCGAAAATGCGCTCTCCGCCTTAGGCAGCACGAAGGGCGCTCGCGACATCGACTCGACGCCACCGGCGATCGCAAGCTCGATCTCGCCGGCGCGGATGGCCCGAGCGGCCATGATGATGGCATCCATGCCCGAGCCGCATAGGCGGTTGATCGTGGTGCCGGGAACGCTTTCCGGCAGGCCGGCCAGAAGCAGGGCCATGCGGGCGACATTGCGATTGTCCTCGCCGGCCTGGTTGGCGCAGCCCAGCATCACCTCGTCCACTGCCGCCCAATCCACCCTGGCGTTGCGCGTCATCAACGCCTTGAGCGGGACGGCGGCAAGATCGTCTGCCCTTACGCCGGCGAGGACACCGCCGAAACGCCCGATCGGCGTGCGGACATAGTCGCAAATATAGGCTTCGTTCATGGTTTCCTCGCGGATTGCGAGCACGGTTTATTCTCACGAGCGGCGATGTCAAATAGCCGTCGGCCAAGTAACCGCATCATAAAGAAAGCCGCCTGTGGCGGCGGCTTTCGACAGGTAAGCCGTTACGAATTGAAATCGGCTGCCGGCCGGACTTTTCTGTCTAGCGGCGCACCATCCGCCCGAGCGCAATCAGGATGCATGCGCCGATGAAGCCGACGATGAGATAGGCGAGCCAGCCGGTGAAGCCCATGTTCAACGCCGCGAGAATGGCGTTCAGGACCACCGCGCCGACGATGCCCAGGATGATGTTCATGAGCAATCCCATATTGCTCTTCATGAATTGTTCCGCCAGCCATCCGGCAAGACCACCGATGATGATTGCTGCCAGCCAGCCTACGCCATTGACGTCCATTTTCGTCTCCTCGGTTGAGAATTGACCACGGGCTATCGCCCCGACTCAAACGCGGCACAGGAACGCAAATCACTTCATGGACTATATTATCAATAAGGCCGCCGCGTCATCCTCGATGCGCGGACCGGCCGGGCAGCTACGTGACCACGGTCTTCAGGCGCTCGGCGATGAGCGACGCCAACCGTGCGGCCACCTCCCGCTTGCTCATCTCGGGCCACTCGTCGACACCGTTTGCCGAAACGATCCGTACCCGGTTGCAATCTCCGCCCATCACGCCGCCTTCATGCGACACGTCGTTGGCGACGATGAAATCCGCCCCCTTTTTCTTCAGCTTGGCCTGGGCATTGGCGATGACATTCTGCGTCTCGGCGGCGAAGCCGACCACCAGATAGGGCCGGTTCGCATGATGGCCGATGCCGGCAAGGATATCGGGGTTCTCGACCAGGCGCAGCGCCGGTGTGGCGTCGCCGGCCGCCTTCTTGATCTTTTCGCTCGCGGATTTTTCCGTACGCCAATCCGCGACCGCTGCGACAAAAACAGCAGCATCGGCCGGAAGCAACTGCTCGACCGCATCCTGCATCTCGCGCGCGCTTTCGACATGGACGGTGCTGACGCCTGCCGGATCGGCAATGATGACCGGACCCGAAACAAGACGCACATCCGCACCCAGCTCTGTCAGGGCCGCGGCGATGGCATGGCCCTGCTTGCCTGACGACCGGTTGGCGATATAGCGCACCGGGTCGATCGGCTCATGTGTGGGGCCGGACGTGACGATGATCCTGCGCCCTGTCAGCGGCCCCTTGCGCGTGCCGAAATGGGCTTCAATCGCCGCCACGATCTCCAGCGGCTCGGCCATGCGGCCCTCGCCGGCCTCGCCGCTCTCGGCCATTTCCCCTTTGCCGGGTCCAACGAAAAGGATGCCGTCCTTTTCCAGCGTGGCACGATTGCGACCAGTCGCGGGGTGGGTCCACATCTTCGGGTTCATGGCCGGCGCCATCAGCACTTTCTTGTCGGTCGCGAGCAAGGTCGCCGAGGCGAGGTCATTGGCAAACCCGCCGGCCAGCTTGGCCATCAGGTCGGCCGTTGCCGGCGCGACCACCACCAGATCGGCTTCGCGCGACAGGCGGATATGGCCGACATCGTGTTCGGAGCGGTGGTCGAACAGATCGGTGAAGACCTGGTCGGCGCTCAGCGCGCCGACGGATAGGGGGGTGATGAATTGCCGTGCGGCCTCTGTCATCACGCAGCGGACGGCGGCGCCACGCTCGCGCAGGCGCCTGATGAGGTCGAGCGACTTGTAAGCGGCGATGCCGCCGCCGATGATCAGGAGAATGCGCTTGCCGGATAGGGTCATGGGGAGACGACATCCCAAGGATTGATGACTTCGATACCACAATGCTCGAAATCACGCACGTTACGGGTGACGATGGCAAAGTTGCGAGCGCGTGCTATGGCGGCGATCTGCGCGTCGAACTCCCCTATGGGACGACCGCTTCTGCGTCGCAACGCCACCACTTCGGCAAAAATATCCGCCTCGTCCTTGCCAAAGGGCAGGACTTCATTCCTGATGGTCAGGTGGAAAAACCCTTCGATCAGATCACCAAGCGCCTGTCGGCGCCTACCATCCGGCAATAAAAGCATGCCCAGCTGGAGTTCTGCCCGGCTGATGGCGGTAATCCAATAGTCCTCTCGGCCATGCGTATCCAGCCAAGCCATGACGTTTGAAGACGGCCTCGGCGAAAACATCTCGGATATGACATTGGTATCAAGAATGAACATTTGTGCGGTTCATTCGAACTTCGGCGGTTCTCTCACGGCAGGGCTGCGTTCGGGAATCTCGAGTTCGAACGCACCATACATCGCCTTGAGGCGATTGATGGAGGCCATGAAGCTTTCGTCTTGAGCCTTTTCCCGGCTACCGCCGACCACTTCGGCAATAATCGTGCGCACTTCCTGCTCCATGGAGACGCCGCGAGCCGCGGCGCGTTTGCGCAGCTCCTGTTTTACGCCCTCGTCGAGATTGCGAATGGTCAGCGTGGCCATGGCGATGCTCCTTCACGCAAAAGATAGAGTGTGACAGCATTGCTTTCAATGACAGCATTGCTGTCAAGCCAGTTCCCAGGCGATCCACACCAGCGTCAGCGCGATGACCCAGAGCGCCACGCGGCCCGAGCGTGTGTGCCGCGCTTCGGCCTCGCCGATGGCATGAGCCGTGGCCTCGTCGAAGCGCAAGCCGTGTTCGGCCATGTGATCGATCTCGCGCGACAGCCGTTCCGTTCGGGCGGCGAGGTCGGGAGCCTGGCGGACAAGCGAAACCAGCGCGCCAACGCCCTCGCGCGCATCGGTCAGGACACCGCGCGGGCCGAGATTGTCCCTGATCCAGCTTCCAACCACCGGCTCGGATGTCCTCCACATGTTGAAGGCTGGATCGAGCGTCCGAGCCACGCCTTCCACGACGACCATGGTCTTCTGCAGCAGGATCAGTTCCGGGCGCGTCTGCATGTCGAACAGTTCGGTCACCTCGAACAGCAGCGTCAAGAGCTTCGCCATGGAGATGGTTTCGGCCGGTTGGCCGTGGATCGGCTCGCCGATGGCGCGGATGGCCTGTGCGAAGGCCGACACATCGTGCTTGCGCGGTACATAGCCGGCTTCGAAATGGACTTCTGCCACGCGCAGATAATCACGCGTGATGAAACCGTAGAGGATCTCGGCCAGGAAGCGGCGCTCCTTGCGCCCGAGGCGGCCGGCAATGCCGAGGTCGACCGCGACGATGGTGCCGTCCGCTTCGACAAACAGGTTTCCCGGATGCATGTCGGCATGGAAGAAACCGTCGCGCAGCGTGTGGCGCAGGAAGGATTGAACCAGGGTGGCGGCGATCGCCGGCAGATCGTGGCCGGCAGCGCGCAGGCCTTCGATATCGCTCATCTTGATGCCGTCGACCCACTCCATGGTGAGAACGTCGCGGCCGGTACGCTCCCAATCGACCTTCGGCACGCGAAAGCCGGGGTCGTCCTTGGTATTCTCGCCGATCTCTGAAAGTGCGGCCGCCTCCAGCCGCAGATCCATTTCGATCTTGGTCGTCTGCGCCAGGGTCTCAGTGACTTCCACCGGCCGCAGGCGCCGGCTCGATGGAATGTAGCGCTCCTGCAGGCGGGCAGCGAGGAAGAAGCTTTCGAGGTCGCGGAAGAAGGCCTTGCGCACGCCCGGCCGGATGACCTTGACGGCAACCTTCCGGTCGCCGTCCTCGCTGGTGATCTCGGCGGGATGGACCTGTGCGATCGAGGCTGCGGCCACCGGATCGCCGATATCGCGGAAGAGCGCATCGGTCGGGCGGCCGAGCGAGCCTTCGATGGCATGTATCGCCTGCTCGCGCCCGAATGTGTGCATCCGGTCCTGAAGCAGCGCCAGGTCGAGTGCGATGTCGTTGCCGACCACGTCGGGACGGGTGGCCAGGAACTGCCCGAGCTTGACATAGGACGGGCCGAGCCGCGCCACCGCGCCGGCCAGGCGCTCGGGGCGTCCCTGCCGTTTGGCACGCCTGCGGGTAAGCAGCCTGGCCATGCGCCAGCCCAGCCGCGGCAGGCCCGTGAGTTCGTCGCCCGGAAGCGCCGAGACGACGCCCTCGCGCGTCAGGATCCAGCCGGCGCGCAACAGCCGGAATGCAGCACCGGGTGATGTCATGCGTGCCGGCCTGTCAAAGCT
>JBARWP010000384.1:0-7268 GCA_049646905.1 Pseudaminobacter sp.
ATTACCTGTATTTGGGCCGGCTGATCTGTCGGCCATTTTTTTCAAGTGTTTGTTGCACGGAAATGGAAGACAGATCCGATAATCCAATTTTGACGTCAGGATCGCAAGGCGGCCGGGACTAAGTTGACCATCTGGGGAATCAGCCCTGCCTCGCGCTTGTGTCGTCTGGCATCTTAAACAACCCATGCTCATGCCGGAGATAAACATGACAGACCTGAACAGCCGCTACGGCATGAACCCGCCCCACAGTGAAGTGATCAATGCCTGCCAACATGTTGAATCCTGCAATGTGCTCGACATGGGCTGTTCCAATGGCCGCAATGCCCTTTATCTCAGTCAGCTCGGTTTCAATGTCACCGCAGTCGACCACAACGCCGGAGCCATTCAAAATCTGCAATCGATAATCGCGCAAGAAAATATCACCAATATCGACCCGCGCATTTATGACATCAATCAGGCCAGACTGGACGCCGATTACGGCTTTATCGTCTGCACGGTGACGCTGATGTTTCTAGCACCTGACCGGGTCGAGGCCGTTCTGGCCGACATGCGGGAATGCACCTTACCCGGCGGCTACAACCTGATCGTTTGCGCCATGGACACACCCGCTTATCCATGCCCGGTTCGCTTCCCCTTCACCATGAAAGAGGGTCAGCTCAGCACGCTTTATCAGGGCTGGGAAATGATCAAATCGAACGAAGACCTCGGCACCATGCACAATGGCGCACAGCTGCAGTTCGCTACCATGCTGGCGCGCAAACCGGCACAACCCGCGTCGGTGTAGACCAACCGGAACTGAACGATTTAGTGCCGATAAAGCCGTTCAATCGGGACACGAAACGGGAGCTCAATGCGCGCATCTCGTTTCGCGCCTCCGGCGCGACCGACCCAGCGATTTTGGTGGAACCCGTGCCCACAAGTCCTGGCGAACTTTTCATGATCATCGATCTGGAGATGGCGACCTCGGCCACATGAAGCGTGTCTTCCGAAAGGGTATGCGAGGCCTGTCAAAAATAACACCAGGCCACAGCAGGGCCATGGAACATAAGGGCACGACAGGCTCGGGCCGACATCCCCTTCGGCGAATTGTTTCTGTGCTTCATCGTAACGGGCGTATTAGGGCGACCCCGCCATCCACTCGCCACCCATGGACGCTCCGTCGAGTAGAAAATCCGATCCTTTCTGGATTTCCTGCTCGGCGGCTCCGAGGACGGATTATCCCGCTGGCTTCAGCTGTGTCAGGATCTTCGCAGGGACACTGCGTTTGCTTCTTCTGCCACAGAGCGACAAGATTAAAGCCCTTCCGTGTGGGAGGCTCAGGGTCAGCGGAGGCTTGAGCATCATCCTAGGGAGGAGCGAGTTCGCCATCAGGCCGCCACATGGCAGCATCCTCAATCGACCAGCATAGCAGAAACTTGAACCATGCCGCTGGCTTAAGGGTCGGTCCCGGCCTCTGGCTTAGAGGGGATTGGTGGGGAGGGCCGGGACCGTGCACACGGGGGACGTGGGCATCGACAACCTGCGCCTTACCATTGAGAAAGGCAAGACTCACGGTGGGTAACCTTGCCGAAGACCTCGTTCATATTCAGATCTCCGGCATTGCTATGGCCAGCGGCGACGGCAACGATTGTCAGTCGCTCTGCGTCGTTTGTCCGGCTATCGCCGCAGTAAGCCGAACAATAGCCTTGCGGACGGCGGGCGAAGCAATCCGGCTGAAAGCTCCGTTCAACTCGTGGCCCTCACCGCTTGCGATAAACTGGGCAAGTTCACCCTCTATCAACGTGTTCTCAAATCGGGTCCCATTCGTCTGACCCGGAAAGAAACTCGAAACAGGTACACCGAAAACCTTGGCGGCTTGCGCAAGGCGGCTTGCACTTATCCGGTTCGTGCCTTTCTCGTATTTCTGGATCTGTTGGAAGGTGACCCCAAGGGCCTCGCCCAGATCGACCTGGGTCAGGCCACGCCATAAACGATGGGCTTTGATGCTATTGCCGACTTCAATATCAATCGGGTGAGAATCTTTGGTCCCGGGCTTCGGTAAGCTCTTGTCTGGCGGCATCAGGCCCTCCTTTGCAACCGACCCTCAATGCTCAAGAACGGCGTGCTTTTCCGCATCGAAATCCGTGAAAAATTCGTCGCGAATGCCAGTGTCCTGCCACCGGCTCGCGCGATCGACCTCAAGAGAGGAATAGGTGTTCAGGATCATACCGACCCCTCCCAGCTTTACAATCCGTTGTCCCGTATGGGGAGGGTTGAGTCTGAGACAAGGCAGGCCTTGGATCAATTACATGCTCCGGCGCTGGGACGACTTCGCCCGCTTCCTCGATGACGGCAGGATCTACCTCAGCAATAACGCGGCCGAAAGAGCGCTGCGCGGCATTACTCTGGGGCGACGCAACTGGACCTTCGCCGGCTCACAACGCGACGCCGATCGCGCCGCTGCCATGCTCCCACTCATCACGACGGCTCGCCTCAACAGCGTCGATCCGAAAGCCTGGCTCGCCGACGCCCTGGCTCGTATCGCCGATCTTTCTGCCTCTCGTCTGCACGAATTGCTGCCCTGGGAGTGGGAGCGTCTGCGCCGAGCCGATGCGGTCGTCGATCAACAAGCTGCTTGACCTTCACGCAACGCCATCATAGCTCCGCCACCGCTCGCGCGAGCCAGCATCTCATGCGGTCCTCAGCGTATGCGTACGCTGAAATTGCCAAGAGCGCGGATGGACGAAATGGGCAAGTGCGCGCAAGCGGTCAAATACCACCATGTCATCCATCCCCTGCGCAAAAGGCCGATGGCGCTTCTCCATCTCACCTATCGTAGCAAGCTCTTCCTACGGCAGAAGTATCGGCGTACGTTCGAGCGCCTTCTCGAGCTGCTCTCCGACAGGCAGGCCAATACCCTTGTTCAGACTACCCATCAAAGACGTGCTCCTGCCAATCTCCGAGCCAGCTAGCGCATTTATCAGTTCGATGAAGCGATTGTGATTTGTTCTGTCTGGCGCGGGTAAAGCCGACAGATCGACGATTTTGACAATATCTCCAGCGATCATTTTCTGTACTGAGGCATCTGCAGCATCGAGAGACCCTATCCTTGTACGCGAGCCGCCCATGCGACTTGAAATGACAAGTGCGCGATCATCTGTGGAACTGAGCACGATCATCGGACGGGCTAATGGCCCGATCGTATCAACCTGCCGCTTGAAAAGATCCACGTCGATATCCGGAGCGGCCAGAACCACCTGGTCTATTCGCTGAAGGACGTCTTCTTGTCCTGAAATCTTGAGTTGCCGAAGCCCCTCGACAACCAGCCAGGCACCCATGCTGTGCCCAAACAGCGTGACACGACTTTTTGTCCGACGCTTCTTGAGGTCCTGAAGCAGTTGCACAAGATCATCGCGCGCATAGGTAGCGGCATCCTTGTCTGCAACATATCCTGTGACCGATCCTTCCGATGGCCAACTGAAAAGGATCGGCATTTCCGATAATTTTCCGTCTGACGCAACTTTTGCAGCCTGAAACAATGACTCCTGAAAACTATAATTGTACCCATGAACATAGATAAGTATATCTTTGTCGGCATTGATATCTTTGAAGTGAATGTCCTGGCGTCCCATGACGGTGTATTTTTTCAGGGGATCCGTCTGTATTTGCGACCGAGCCTCGCCTGGACTTTTATGGGTGACCGGCACAGCGACTGTGAAGCGTTCAAACTGAAGCCGCGATGATCTTGCAGCAGTGTATCCAACACCGGTGGGATCTCGTTGGCGATCAGTCGCCGTAATGACCGTAATCGCCTGATATGGCTTCGAAGGCTCCTGCCTGACGACCAAAGTTTCGGTCCCGGGCCGTGATGCGCAGGCCGACAGCCCGACGGCAACGGCGAGCCCAATCGTCCATCGCAACGCTGCGGTCGTGGTGAACTCAAAGAGACTATTCATCAGCAGTCTGGTTGTCGTTGGCCTGACGAATATCAGGCTGGTCATCGTGACTGGAATGACCAGACGACAGACCATTGCGTTCCGTTTGCAGGGCTGCTCGTGAGCGGCTTCCAACGATGGAAACGGCGCTAACGCTCCACCAGAACGCCGCTCGCAGGCTCATAGCAACGATGGTCCGCACCTCGTAGGCATTCCCCGCCAGTATCCAGGCGCCAAGACCGGCAAAGACGACACTTGTCGCTAACGCGATAGCCGCAGCAAATGCCGGCGACCATGGACGAAGCGTAATCAATCCCGCCCCCGTAACGATATAGGCAAAGCCCGCCGCAAAGTTAAAATACAATACGAACGGCACGATCTTAGCAGCGGGTTCTGCGATCCCATGTAATACGAAAAGCGCGCTTCCACCGGAAATAAGCGTGACGACCCCGAACAGGATTGCCATCCCACCGAGCACCTTGATAACAGGCTTTGATACCCAGGCCGACATCTTGATTTCTCCTCCCGATCTCATCTCAAAATGGCGCTCATCATCGCTCCAGTTTGAAGGCCTGCTTATCGCCGCTCATGCCAAGATAGCCATTTCCGGTTCGGACCAGTTTCACGCACCGTTCAGGAAGCAGTGCTCCCGGCTTGAGGCACAGTCCGTCTGCTGTGGGTTTCCACTTCGGGGACAAATCCATGGGGCCGCCGGTCATCTTGCCGGTGCCGTTCTGGAAAAGTATGAGGGTTCCGACGCGACCATTCTCCATGGTTATCTTCCATGGTCGTCCATCTGTAACCTTGTGGACTGCAGACGTATCGTCTGCCTTGCCCGGAGTTGGCGTCACAGCCACTATCGCGGCGGCGACGAATGCAAGTAGTGACAGCGGCAACAAGGATTGCCTTGCCTGCCCGTTTCCACACGGATTTCTTTCTGACTTCTCCATCGATCTGCTCCTGAGGTTAGAATCGGGACAGGGTCATTCTATTGGCCGGGCGCGCGCAGGCCGTACCATTTGTCCTTGACGGCGTTGTAATGGTCTTTGGGTTCGTATCTGGCTACCTGCAGGCCAAGTCGCTCTATCGAGAGTCGGCCCATCGCCTGCAGAATTGCGTAACTCGCAAGAACAAGATCGCGTTCGGCACCGACGATATCGATCCTGGCATTGATAACATCAGCTTGCGCATTGAGCACATCCAGGGTGGTGCGCTGGCCGACATTGCGCTCTTCAATGACACCAGCCAGTGCCAGTTGTGCGGCATCGACCAAGGCGCGATTGGCGATCACGCCTTCCTTGGCCGCGGCATAGGAAGCCCAGGCGGATGTGATAGCCTGGCGCACCTGCTCGCGGCTGACATCAACTTCAATTCGCGCCTGCCCAAGAGATTCCTTCGATTTTCGTACTTGCGCCGAAGCACGGCCGCCCTGATAGATCGGGATCGAAAGGGTGACGCCAACATTGGCCGAATTTGAGTAGCCATCCGAGTAGTTTAAGTCGGTGGGAGACGTATTGAGATAGCTGCGCGAAACACCAGCCGAGGCCGTGACCGATGGCAACAGCGTACCCTCCGCCGACTTCACGCTAGAGGCAGCAGCATCGACCAGATGACTGGTTGCAAGGATAGCCGGATGTTCCTTGGTGGCGATGGCGACAGTTGCATCCAGATTGGGCGGCAACAGCTTTGAGAGTGGTGACGCTGCTTTCAATGTCCCTGGTTCTTCACCGATCACCTGACGATAGGCGGCGGCGCTGGCGAGAGATTGAGCACGTGCGGCGCTGAGTTGCCCTTCGGCGCCTGAGCGCGCGGCGTCAGCCTGCGCCACATCAGTACCGGTAGCTTCACCAACTTCCTTCCGGGCGCGCGCCGAGCGAGCCTGTTCTTTCAGGAATTCCAGATTTTGCTGCGTGAGCGCCATGACCTGTCGGTCATGGATCACATTCATGTAGGCTTGAGCCCCACTGAAGAGGATATTTTCCTCGGTGTTGCGCAAGCTTTCGACCGACGCGCGAACACGTGCTTCCGCCGCCGCGACATTACTCCGGGTCTGGAAGCCGTCAAACAGGGTCTGGTTGATCTGCACGCCGAAGCTACCAGAAGTAAGGCGAGTGGAACCGTTGCTACGCCGGATTTCAGTGTAGTCGATGCTGCTCGATCCATTGATTGTGGGGCGATAACCAGATTTTGCAATGGCGACATCTTCGTCAGTAACCCTGACGCCGGCGCGTGCCGAGTTGAGCTGGGCGTTGTTGCGATAAGCCTTGGAAAGCGCGCCGGTGATCGTCTCCGCGAAAGCTCCTGCTGGCGATAGTATCGCGGCCGCAGCCATGAACATGGCAAAACCCGTCTTGCGAAAAGACGACGCGCTGGCTCTGCCAGTCATCGCTGCTGATAAGAAGAGGTGTCGGCAATGGCGTTTGGTCGTCTGGTCAGTCAAAGCCGCGGCCCTCGCCTGCTTCTTCATGGGTCACGCCATCTCTGATGTGATAGATGCGCTTGAAGGTCGGGATAATCTTCTCGTCGTGCGTAACGACGATAATCGCCGTTCCAAATTTGACGGCCATGTCGTTGAGGATACGGATCACGGCGAGTGCACGCACGCTGTCGAGGGGCGCAGTCGGCTCGTCGGCAAGGATAACCGGCGGCCTGTTGACTAGCCCACGCGCGATCGCGACCCGCTGCTGCTCTCCGCCGGAAAGCTGCGAGGGCATGGCCGCGGCGCGATGCTCGACGTCGAGGGCCTTCAGGAGATCGCGTGCCCGTCGCCGAGAATCATTATTGGGAACACCCGCCAGCATCGGCAGCAACGCGACGTTGTCGGTCACGTCCAGAAACGGGATAAGATAAGGTGCCTGGAAGACGAAGCCGATTTTGTCGCGCCGCAACGCGCGTAGATCGCGGATCTTCCATCCGTCGTCATAGATCACCTCGTCGCCAAGCGTCATACGCCCACCGCTCGGATCGATGACCGCTCCCAAGGCTTTGAGCAGAGTGCTCTTGCCGGAGCCTGAGGGGCCGACAAGGCCGACCACTTCGCCGGGGGCGACCTGCATATTGACATCTTTCAGCGCATCGACCGCGGTGTCACCGCTGCCATACCGCTTCCTGACACCTTCGATGAGGATTCCGCCGCTACTCATCTCAACCACCAATCGCTTCGGCTGGGTCGATCTTGAGCGCCATGCGAATGGCGACGACGCTGGCAAGCGCGCAGATAAAGATCACGGCGACGAGCCCGATCATGGTGTCTTCGGACAGAAGCAGGACGAATTTTGGGAACAGGGGTGCTGCAAAGGTTGCCGTGATCTTGCCGACGACGAAACCGATCAGGCCGAGCACGATCGCCTGCTG
>JBARWP010000385.1:0-2079 GCA_049646905.1 Pseudaminobacter sp.
ATCAACAGCACCGCCGGACGCGGCGCCAGGGCGCGGGCCAGCGCCACGCGCTGCTGCTCCCCGCCCGACAAGACATGCGGATATGAAGCGGCGTAATGCTCCAGGCCGACGCGCGCCAGCGCGATCATCGCCTCGCGCCGTCCCTCCTCGCCCGACAGCGCCGTCAGCCCGAAACGTACATTGTCGAGGATCGTCAGGTGCGGAAACAGCGCGAAATCCTGGAAGACCAGTCCGATCGAGCGTTTTTCCGGCGGCAGGAACACCGAGGGCCCGGCGATCTCGCGATCATTGAGCAGGACGCGCCCGGTGGACTGGGTTTCTATTCCGGCCGCGATCCGCAGCAGCGTCGTCTTGCCGGAACCGGACGGGCCAAGCAGGCACAGCACCTCGCCCGGTTCGGCTGCAAGCGAAACATCGCGCAGGGTTTCGGAGCTAGGCCCGAAGGAATGGCAGATATTCTCGAACGCCAGCCGCGCGGCGAAGGTAACCCCTGCGGTTACCCGGCTTGCCATCTGCACATCTCCGCTCTTCACCTGAAATCAGCCTCGCGGTTTGCACTCCTGCCGCGGCCGGGCGCTTAGAGCATGTTGCAGCCAAGTGGAACCGCTTGGCGTCGCACACATGCGGCAAAATCAATTAGCCCAAGATGTCGTCCGAAAACCGCTTCACACTTTTCGCTGACGCGGTCCTTCGGTTCGGCATCATGGTCTGGCCCTCCTCAATCATCCGTGACGCGAGGTGTCAACAGGCCGAGTTCCTCAAGGTCGATATCGTTGAGCGGGTCCTCGTCCTCGGTGAGCAGGTCCGGATCGGCCGGCGGCAGTGGAATCGTGAAATTGGAGGGCATGCGCGCCGCAAGCAGCCCCGCCCCCTTCAATTCCTCCATGCCCGGCAGATCGCGTATCTCCTCCAGCGAGAAGTGATCCAGAAAGGCCTCGGTCGTGCCATAGGTGACCGGTCGGCCCGGCGTGCGCCTGCGCCCGCGCATGCGCACCCATTCGGTCTCCAGCAGTGTGTCGAGAGTGCCCTTGGACGTCTCCACGCCACGGATGTCCTCGATCTCGGCGCGCGTGACCGGCTGGTGATAGGCGATGATGGCCAGCACCTCGAGCGCCGCCCGCGACAGTTTCCTGGGCTGGACGGCATCGCGGCTCATCAGGAAGGCAAGGTCGCCGGCCGTACGGAACGCCCATGCATCGCCGACGCGGACGAGATTGACGCCGCGCCGGGAATAGATCTGCCGAAGCTCGGCCAGGGCGGCCGAGATGTCGATGCCTTCGGGAAGCCGGGCGGCAAGCTGCTTTTCCGTTACCGGTTCGGCACTGGCGAACACGATCGCTTCGGCCATGCGAACGGCTTCGGCCAGGTGCAGGCGCTCGGCCGGATTGTTCAGGCTCGGAGCCTCACCCGTCTCGTCAGGCTCGAAAGCCACGATCTTTGCATTGGCACTTTCGCTCATCGTGCACCCTCGCTAGCCTTCCTGGCCGCTGCCCGGTTGCGCAGGTAGATAGGCGCAAAGGCCTCCTGCTGGCGCAGGTCCAACTGGCCTTCGCGCACCAGTTCGAGCGTAGCGGCAAAAGAACTGGCGATCGCCGTCACTCGCTCTTCGGGTGTGGTGAGATAGGCAAGCAGGAACTGGTCCAGCGCCGTCCAGTCACTGAAATTGCCCACCATCCGGGTCAGGATGTCACGCGCCTCCTTCAGCGACCACACGCCCCGCTTGGCGATCTGCACATTGGTGATAGCCTGCCGCTGACGCTGGATGGCATAGGCCGTTAGCAGGTCGTAGAGCGAGGCCGAATATTGGTTGCGCTTTTCGACGATCACCATTTCCGGCATGCCGCGTGCAAAGACGTCGCGGCCAAGCCGATGCCGATTGACCAGCCGCGCAGCCGCATCCCGCATCGCCTCGAGCCGCTTGAGGCGGAATTGCAGCACGGCCGCCATTTCCTCGCCGCTCTCGCTGTCGTCACCCGGCTGCTTGGGGATCAACAGCTTGGATTTGAGGAAGGCAAGCCAGGCCGCCATGACCAGATAATCGGCGGCCAGTTCGAGCCGGATGGCGCGGGCGCTATCGAT
>JBARWP010000386.1:0-1875 GCA_049646905.1 Pseudaminobacter sp.
GCTGAGCGCATCCCATGCCTTTACCGCCACCTCGCCATTGGTTTCCGGCGCCAGCATCAGGATCATTTCGGCAGCGTCGATGGCCGTGTCGAGGCGCGCCATGCCCTTGGTCGCGCCTTCCTCGGTCACGGTGCCGTTCAGGGCCTTGAGATGATCGATTTCCTCTTTCGTATCCCAGGCGATGCCCTTGCCGCCATTGCCGATCTTTTCCATCAGCGGACCGATGGCGGTAAAATGCTTGTAAATGTTGGGATAGTCGCGTTCGACGGCGATATAGGCGGGTGCCGTCTGACCGGGGATCAACTCGCATTCGCCCTGCTTCCAGTCGCGAACCACGCCTTGCGCCAATTCGCCGGGGCTGTCGTGCTGCAAGGGCAGTTGCACCACATCGCTCTCCACTCCGAGGATTTCGGGGGCCACTTCGGAGAATTTCTTTGCGATCGCCTTGAAGATTTCCCAGTCGGTCTTGGATTCATAGGCCGGATCCACCGCCGCTTGGAGCGGGTGGATGAAGGGGTGCATGTCGGACGTGTTCATGTCGTCCTTTTCGTACCAGCTGGCCGTCGGCAGCACGATGTCGGCATAGACGGCGGTGGTCGACATGCGGAAGTCGATGGTGACCAGCAGGTCGAGCTTTCCTTCCGGGGCGCGATCGTGCCAGACCGCCTCGACCGGCTTCATGCGGCCCTCGGCGCCTAGATCCTTGCCCTGCACGCCATGATCGGTGCCAAGCAGATACTTTAGGAAATACTCATGCCCCTTTCCCGATGAGCCGAGCAGGTTGGAACGCCAGACAAAAAGGTTGCGCGGCCAGTTTTCCGGTGCGTCCGGATCCTCGCAGGACATTTGCAGCTCGCCTGACTTCAGGCCCTCCGCCACATAGTCCTGGACCTCGACGCCCGCTTCCTTTGCCGCAGCTGCGACCTCCAGCGGATTGGTCTTCAACTGCGGAGCCGAAGGTAGCCAGCCCATTCGCTCGGCGCGGATGTTATAGTCGATCAGGCTGAGCTTGTGCCAATCGCCGGCAGGGGCTGTCGGCGACAGAATTTCAGCGGCGCTCACCGTCTCGTAGCGCCATTGGTCGGTATGGGCGTAAAAGGCGCTGGTGGAGTTCATGTGGCGCGGCGGGCGCGCCCAGTCGAGCGCGAAGGCCAGCGGCGTCCACCCGGTCTGCGGGCGCAGCTTTTCCTGACCGACATAATGTGCCCAGCCGCCGCCAGATTGGCCCACACATCCGCACATCACCAGTAGGTTGATGACGGCGCGGTAGTTCATGTCCATGTTGAACCAGTGGTTCATTCCGGCGCCGATGATGACCATGGAGCGGCCATTGGTCTTTTCGGCATTGGCGGCGAATTCGCGCGCGACCTGAACGATCTTGTCGCGGCGCACGCCGGTGATGCGCTCTGCCCAGGCCGGCGTGAAGGGCACGTCGGCGTCATAGTCCGCCGCGACATGCTCGCCGCCCAGACCGCGGTCGAGGCTGTAATTGGCGCATAGAAGATCGAAGACCGTGGCGACCAGCACCTCCTCGCCGCCGGCCAGCTTGAGCCGTTTCACCGGCACCTTGCGGGTCAACACCCCGCCGCGGTCATCCACTTCGAAGCCATTGGTGGCGGCACCGCCGAAATAGGGGAAGTCGACGGCTGCCACCTCGTCGTGATCCTCATCCAGGATCAGGCTGAGCTTGAGTTCGACATCTTTCTTGCCGGCCTTCTGCTCCAGGTTCCATTTGCCCGTCTCGCCCCAGCGGAAGCCGATGGAACCGTTCGGAGCGACAACCTTGCCGGACACCTCGTCGAGGCCGACCGTCTTCCAGTCGGGATTGTTCTTCTCGCCCAGTCCGCCGGCGAAATCGGCCGCGCGCAACTGCCG
>JBARWP010000387.1:0-3135 GCA_049646905.1 Pseudaminobacter sp.
GGTCTGCTTTGCCTCGACCCGCGAATTGCTCGACGCCGACATATTGGACAGGCCCGGCTGCCTGATCCTCGACGTGCGCATGCCGGGGGCGAGCGGCCTCGACCTGCAGAATCAACTGACACAGAACGGCAATTCCAAGCCGATCATCTTCCTGACCGGGCATGGCGACATCCCGATGACCGTCCAGGCGATGAAGGCCGGGGCGGTGGACTTCCTCACCAAGCCCGTGCGCGACCAGACGCTGCTGGACGCCGTGATCGCGGGTATCGCCGCGGATGCCGCGCTGCGGGCCGAAGCCGTGGTCGTCAAACGCAATGTCGAACGCCATGCGAAGCTGACGCCACGCGAATGCGAGGTCCTGCAGGAAGTGGCGCGCGGACGCCTCAACAAGCAGATTGCCTTCGACCTCGGCATAAGCGAGGTGACGGTCAAGCTGCATCGCGGCAATGTCATGCGCAAGATGGAAGCCCGTTCCATCGGCGAACTGATCAGGGCATGGGAAACGCTGCCCGTAAAGCTGCGCGAGCCGGTACGAAAGGTTGCATGACGGTCCCCTGGGACCCGTCGGAATAGGCAGCCCGGAACAGGTCGGGGACAGGACAGGTCACCCGACTTGGCCTCTATCCGGCCGCTTTCATCGATGGAATGCTTGGCCGTGAACGCCTCAACTGGCGTGCCACGGAGGCTCACCATGGAACCTGACGGGAAGGACGAAGCGACGTTCGATGACGAGCGGGACAGTGACGATGCCGCATCCATGCACGATGTGGATGTACGCGAGGATACCAGGATCGGCGACGATGTCGATATCGCCGTTGCCGTCATCAGCCCGCGCCCTGTCGATGTCAGGGTGAACACGGAAGTCGATCAGAACGGCGAAATGGACCAGGACGCCGACGTGGCGGCTGAAACAGGTGATGGCGAGGGACGGGCCATCGGCATCGGGACCGAGCAAAGGCCGGAAGTCGAGCAGGCCACGACCCTCGATGCGCATATCGGCGATGGACCACCCGGTAGCACGGTGGAGGTGGATCAGGACCTCGAACTCGAACAGGACGTGGCTATCGACATCGATATCGAGGATGACCTTGAAGAGCGCTATATCATCAAGGTAGCGGTGGAAACGATCCAGCAGGTCGATGCCGAACAGATGCAGTTGTCGATATCGCCAACGTCAATGGCGCAATCGACATGGATGTGGATGCCACGCAAACCGTGGCGGTCGATCAGGAAACCATCGTGCGGGCCGATTTCGCCCTGGCCTGACCCCGGGGACGCACCGGATCACATCACATCGCCCTCCAGACATGTTGATGGCCGCGCCGGCAAATTCGAAGTAGGATGCGCAAAGACGCACCGTGCCCGGCAACATGGCCAATGGCAGGCAAAACAGGTCATGAAGCCAGCGCGGGGCGACGCCAGCGGGAGGGCACTCTTTCGGGAGCCTGCACCATGAGCGAAGTCCAGGATTTATTCTCGGTTCTGCGGCAATCAACCGATGTCGATCCGACGGCGATCGATGCCCTCCAGCGGCTTGTGGCGGAGGGGTCGGAGCGCAGCCTGTGCCGCGTCAATGCGCTGGCGTTCGCGGCCAGGCATGGGCTGGGCGAGGAAAGCGCTATAGCCGCCTTCCTTCATGCGGCGCGCGTCGGCATCTTCGATATCTCCTGGAACGTGCTTTGCCCCGGATGCGGCGGGGTTCTTGAGACCAATGCGACGCTGAAGACGGTGCAGAAGGACGAATATGCCTGCGCTTTATGCGCCTCCGGCTATTCGCCGACGCTGGATGAAATGGTGGAGGTGACTTTCACCGTAAGCCCGAGGGTGCGCAGGATTGCGGCTCACACGCCGCATGAATTGCCGCTCGGAGAATATTTCAGGCAGATCTATTGGGGGTCCGGCGTCGATCTTCCCGAGGAGAATTACGACGAGCTGATCAGGGCTTTCGTGCTTGAGGATGTCGAGCTTGCGCCGAGGGAAAAGGCGGTGCTTTCGCTCCAGTTGCCGTCCGAATTCATCATCGTCTTCGAACCGGTCACGCATTCGGCGCAGTTTCTCGACGTGCAGGGCGAGACGACGCAGGAGCGGCAAAGCCTGTCGCTGATCTTCGACCGCGATTTCGTCCACGGCCAGACCCTGGAAATGCAACCCGGCCCTATCCGTA
Source organism: Pseudaminobacter sp. (assembly GCA_049646905.1). Classification (GTDB taxonomy): domain Bacteria; phylum Pseudomonadota; class Alphaproteobacteria; order Rhizobiales; family Rhizobiaceae; genus Pseudaminobacter. Next base: position 2,165 of record JBARWP010000387.1, read on the forward strand.
TCTCGCTGGAGAACCGTACCGATACGCGCGTGCTGCCGACCGTTTGCATCGCCGGCGACGTACTGCATGGGCTTTTGAGCAATCGGCGGCCGTTCCTCACCGCCAAGCGCCTTCTCACCAACCAGACCTTCCGCGACCTCTACCGGACCGATACGCTCGACGTCGACCAACGCCTGAAGATCACCAGCCTGACTTTCCTGTTCACCGATCTGCGCGGTTCGACCGAGCTTTACGAGCGGGTAGGGGACCTGACCGCCTTCGACATCGTGCGCGCGCATTTCCAGATCCTGCACGAGATCGTCGCAACCGAGGCGGGCGCCGTCGTCAAGACGATCGGGGATGCGGTGATGGCGACATTTCCGACGCCCGACCGGGCGGTGGCCGCAGCGCTGCGGATGCGCGAGGCCATGCGCGAGCTCAACGAAAAGAGCGGGCGCGAAGACCTGCTGCTGAAGATCGGCGTGCATGCCGGCCCCTGCATCGCCGTGACCATGAACGAGCGGCAGGACTATTTCGGGCAGACGGTGAATATCGCCTCGCGAGTCCAGAATCTCGCTAATGCCCAATCGATCTTCGTCACCGGCGCGGTGGTGGACGACAACCTCGCCGCCGACCTGCTCCAGCGCAGGGAGTTGAGGCCGGTGCCGCATGGCGTTTCGCTGCGCGGCATCGAACGCGAGATTTCGGTCTTTACAATTCCGTGACGGAGCGTCTCGTGGAGTGGCGGGCGGTCATGCCTTGTCGAGGGCCTGGCTGACGCTCCTAGAGCATGTTGCGGCCAAGTGGACTCACTTGGCGTCGCATACATGCGGCTAAATCAATTAGATAGACCATGATGTCGTCCGAAAACCGGTACCCACTTTTCGGCATCATGGTCTAGGAAGTGTGGACTCTTGGGATTCCCAAGATTGGGCAAATCAGATTCAAGGCTGTCTTTTGGAGGCAGTCATGGGAATTCTGGACCGTCTGAT
>JBARWP010000388.1:0-21120 GCA_049646905.1 Pseudaminobacter sp.
GACTCGACCAATATCAGCCTGCTGCAGCACTACACCATGTCGCTCTACAAGGAGCTGGAGGCCGAAACCGGTCAGGGATGCGGGGTTTACCAGCCCGGTTCCCTCTATCTGGCCCAGACCGAGGATCGCGAGCACCAATTGCGGCTGCAGGAAGCCAAGGCACGCCGCTACAAGATGAATTTCTACGAGGTCGGCCGCGACGAAGCCGAGCGGCTGCATCCGCTCGCCAATTTCGATGGCATACGCTGCATCATGTACGAGCCCGAAGGCGGCAATGTCGACCCGTCGGGCGTCACCATGGCCTATGCAGCCGGGGCGCGCAAAAGAGGGGCGGAGATCCACCGGTTCACCCCGGTCATCGCCACCGAGGCCCAGCCTGACGGGAGCTGGATCGTTCGCACGCCCAAGGGCGAGATCAGGACGCAATGGGTGGTCAATGCCGCCGGCCTGTGGGGCCGCGAGGTTGCGGCCCTGGCCGGGCTCGAACTGCCCCTGATGCCGACCGAGCATCAATATATGGTGACGGAAACCATCCCCGAAATCGCCGAACTGGGCCGTCGCTTGCCGTCGATTGCCGATCGTGACGGCGAGTATTACCTGCGCCAGGAGGGGCTCGGCCTGCTTGTCGGTGCCTATGAGCGCGACATGAGGTTCTGGGCGGAAAATGGCACGCCGCTGGGCTTCGGCCACGAATTGTTCCCGGATGACCTCGGGCGCATCGAAGAAAACCTGATGCGCGCGGTCGACCGCATCCCGGTCCTCGGCTCCACCGGCGTGAAGAAGGTCATCAATGGCCCGATGATCTGGTCGCCAGACAGTGCGGTGCTGTTTGGTCCGGTCCCGGAGCTGCGGAACTATTTTTGCTGTAACGGCATCATCCCCGGCTTCTCCCAGTCGGGCGGCATCGGCAAGCTGGCCGCCGAGTGGATGGTGGAGGGCGAACCGAGCCTCGACATGTTCATCTGGGACGTGGCCCGCTTCGGCGACTGGGCGGACAAGAAGTTCACCATGGCACGGGTGCAGGACCAGTACAGCCATCGCTTCAAGATCCATTTCCCGAATGAGGAGCGCTCGGCCGGCCGGCCCGCGCGTACGCGCCCCATTTACGAATTCCAGCAGGAGCTGGGCGCAGTGTTCGGCCTGAACACCGGATGGGAGCATCCGCTGTGGTATTCGCGCGGCGACGAACCCAAGGTCGAGACCAACGGCTTCAAGCGGCAGAACTGGTGGGAACCGGTCGGCCGCGAGGCCCGCATGTTGCGCGACCATGCGGGGATCATCGACATTTCCAACTTCGCCAAATACCGGGTTGAAGGCAATGGCGCGGCGGACTGGCTCGATGCGCTCTTCGCCAACCGCATGCCGGGCGAGACCGGCCGCTCCTGCCTGACGCCGCTGATCGGCAAGCGCGGCGGCGTAGCCGGTGACTTTACCGTCACCAAAATGGGCGACGAGAGTTTCATGATCTTCGGCTCGGGCATGGCCGAGCGCTTCCACCTGCGGTTCTTCAACGCGGTGCCGCGACCCGAAACGGTCAGCTTCGTCTCCATGACCAACGCCATGTGCGGCTTCAATGTCGCGGGGCCGAAGTCACGCAGCCTGCTTCAGCGCCTGACCAACGAGGATCTATCGACCGCCTCCTTCCCCTTCATGCGTTCCCGCAGGATGCAGGTGGCCGGCGTCGATGTCGTTGCCCTGCGCGTGTCCTTCACCGGCGATCTCGGCTGGGAGCTTTATTGCGCATCCGCCGATCAGCCGGCGCTCTATCGCGCGCTGGTCGACGCAGCCGCCGAGTTCGAGGCCGGCCCGGTCGGCTCACGCGCGCTCCTGTCGCTGCGCATCGAGAAAGGCTATGGCAGTTGGGGTCGCGAATACTCTCCGGAATACTGGCCGCAGGAGAGCGCGCTCGATCGGCTGGTCAAGATGGACAAGCCGGAATTTCTCAACCGCGATGCCTATGCCCGGATCGCGGGGGAGCCCGCGCGGCAGCATCTGGCGATGGTCGCCATCGATGCCGTCGACGCCGATGCGAGTGGCGGCGAGCCCATTTTTCTCGCCGACGGTACGCCGGTCGGGCAGGTCACTTCGGGCGCCTATGGCTATTTCGTCGAACAGTCCCTGGCGCTGTGCTACCTGAAAAGCGGCATGACCAACCCCGGCGACAGGGTCGTCGTGCAGGTGCTCGGCCGACCGCATCAGGCGACCGTCCTGGCCAGGCCGCCCTTCGATCCGGACGGCTTGCGACTGCGAGCATGATGATGGCCGGCGTCTCGACCTGCAATTTCATCCCGCGTCTTCCCTCTGGTCCTGTTCTACCGGACATCAGCTTGTCCCTGCATTCACATAGTTGGATCCGTCTCTAGGAGCGCACGATATTGCCGACCTGCGTTCCCCTGGACCCCTTGTCCGTGAATGCTTTGCCGGCAAAGTTCGGTATCGCGCTTGCATTTATTCCTGCGGAAATGGCTGTCTCGAAGGAAACACTCGGGTGAGGGCACCGATCACGATCAAGCGCGGTACGATCGCCGCCATCTTCATCGATCTTCAGGAAGAGCACCGAAAGGATACGCGCTATCTTGTCGAGGGCTTTGGCGACATCCTCGCCAATGTGCAGCGCCTGCAGAAGGTCGCGCGCGAGAACGGCGTGCCGCTTTATCACTGGGCCTATATCGTCGATCTCGACACGCTGGACCGCCCCTTCCATCCGATCGATGAAAGCGGCAAGTCTGCCTTCAGCGACAAGAGCGATCCGCTGACGGCGATCTGCGCCGAGGTGGCGCCGCTGGAGGGCGAGCGAATGCTGGTCAAGGTGCAGGCCAGCGCGTTTCGCGAGGGCTCGACAGTCCGGGAAATCAAGGCGCGGGGCGTGGAATGGCTCGCAGTGGCCGGGGTCTGGACCGAAGCCTGCATCGACGCCACCGTCAGGGATGCGGTGGCGCAAGGGTTTCGCGTCCTTCTGGTCAAGGATGCCTGTGGCAGCGGCAGCGTTGCCATGCACCAGACTGGGATCCTCAATCTCGCCAACCGGCTTTATGGTGGGGCAGTGACCGATACGGACGGAGCCTCCAGGCTGATGGAAGGCGAGAGCGTCACGGTCTGGCAGGTCGAAGGCGCGGTAGCCTTGCGCTTCACCTACGAGAACGCGGCACAGCTATACGAGGCGCTGTAGACGGGATTGGAGCATCGGACCGAAAAGTGGTTACCGGTTTTCGGGATATTCCGATGCTCGATCCCGGTCAGGATTCGAGCAATACGTCTGCCTTCTGGAAGCGTGTCACGTCGATTAGTCCGATGTCGGAAATGCGCAGCTCGGGGATGACGACCAATGCCAGCAGCGAATGCTGCATATAGGCGTTGTTGAGGGTGCAGCCGCATTGCCGCATCGCTTCGATCAGCGCGTTCGCCTGCTCGGCGACGAGTTCTGCACGCTGGTCTGACATCAGGCCGGCGATCGGGAGCCTTACCAGCGCCAGTTCGCGCCCTTCGCTGAACATGACGACACCGCCGCCCACTTCGCCCAGGCGGTTCGCGGCAAGGGCCATGTCCGCCTTGCTGGTCCCGACAATGATCATGTGGTGGCTGTCATGCGCGACCGTGCTTGCCATGGCACAGGGCTTGTCGTAGCCGAAGCCGGAGACGAAGGCGTTGACCACATTGCCCGTGCCCTTGTGGCGCTCGACCAGCGCGATCTGGCAGACATCGGCCTTGCCGTCCATCTGGACGATCCCGTCGACCACGCCGAGCAACGCTTCGAGGGCGCGTGTCGGCGCCTGGTTCTCGATGACGCCGATCACCCGCGTCGTGACCGAATTCGCTCCGGAAGACGCTGTAATGTCGAAATCGGCGGCGGCGAGTTTCTTTCCGAGCCGGACGGTGTTCTTGGCCGAGTCCGGATATTCGTAAGGGGCGATCTCGGCGCTCAGCTTGCCATCGCGCGCCATGACCTTGCCGTGGGCGACCACGGTTTCGATGGGCAATGCCACCAGATCCGAAGTCAGGATGAGATCGGCGCGCCGGCCGGGCGTGATCGAGCCGAGTTCGCGCTCCAGGCCGAAATGCTGGGCGGTGTTGATCGTGGCCATCTGGATGGCGGTGATCGGCTTCAGGCCCTGCGCGATGGCATGGCGGACGACGCGGTTCATATGGCCGTCATCGACCAGCGTGCCGGAATGGCTGTCATCCGTGCACAGGACGAAGTTGCGTGAATCCAGGCCTAGCTCGGTCACCGCCTTGATCTGTGCCGCGACGTCGAACCAGGCCGAGCCCAGCCTCAGCATCGCACGCATGCCCTGGCGAACGCGCGCCACGCAATCGGCGAGGCTGGTGCCTTCATGGTCGTCGGCCGGTCCGGCCGCGACATAGCCATGGAAAGGCAGGCCGAGGTCCTTGGAGGCATAATGGCCGCCCACGGTCTTGTTCGCCGCCTGGGTCAAGCCGATTTCCTCCAGCATGTTGGCATCGCCGCTGGTCACGCCGGGAAAATTCATCATCTCGCCGAGGCCGATGATATTGGGCCATGCCATGGCTTCCTTGACATCGGCCGGGCCAAGGCTCGCCCCGGCATTTTCCAACCCCGGAGCGCTCGGCACGCAGCTTGGCATCTGCACGAACACGTTGATGGGCAGGCCTGCCGCCTCGTCATGCATGAGCCTGACGCCGGGCATGCCGAGGACATTGGCAATCTCATGCGGGTCGATGAACATTGAGGTCGTGCCGTGCGGGATGACGGCGCGTGCGAATTCGGTGACGGTGATCAGCCCGCTTTCGACGTGCATATGCGCATCGCACAGGCCCGGCACCGCATAGCGGCCTTCCGCATTGATCACCTCGGTATCCGGACCGACCGCATGGGATGCGTCAGGCCCGATATAGGCGAAGCGTCCCGCCGATATGGCGATATCGGTGGCCGGAATGATCTCACCCGAATGGACATTCACCCACCGGACATTGCGAACCACCATGTCGGCGGGCGTCCGCCCCATGGCAACGTCTACGAGGCGGGGAGCGCTACGAGACCAGCTTTCAATCATCTTGTTTCCTCCGCTTGGGAACGAGCGCCCGCGAACGGGCGTACGACTTCGACGCAATACCGGGGGGCGCTATGGTTCGCCCGCTCGCGATAGTAGTCCAGACAGAAATCGAGGAAGGTTGCGAACTTGCGCGACACATAGCGGCGGCGCAAGTAAAGCAGGTTGATGGAAACCTGCGGGGAGCGCCATTCCGGCAGCACCGGCACCAGGTCGCCGTTCATGCATTCGATCTCGGTGAAGAAGGCAGGCAGGTAGACGATGCCTTCGCCGGCGACCGCGAAATATTTGAGCATCCAGTAGTCGTTGGCCATGCAGTGCGCGGATGGCGAGAAGTCACTGATTTCCTCGCCCCGTTGCAAGAGCCAGGACTGGGCGCCATTCGGCTCCCGGAAAGCCACGGCCACGTGCTTTTCCAGGTCGTCGGGCGTAGCCGGTGCGCCGAAGCGCTTGAGATAGCGCGGGCTGGCGTAAAGGCCGTAGGAGGCCTCGCCGAGTTTTCTTGCGATGTAGTCGGAATTCGCCGGCTCGCCCCAATGGAAGATGCCATCGAAGGGCTGATGCTTTTCCGGTGCCAGGAAATAGCCGAGCGACAGGAAGATGACGTCGACGCGCACCTGGGGATATTGCTGGCGGAAGGCGAACAGCAGTTCAGACGTGAACGAGGTGCCGAACTCGCCGGTCGATCCGATGGTCAGCGTGCCGGCTATATCGTGGCGCGCCTCGGCAATCGCCGCCCTGGCGCCTTCGCAACTCTCCTTGATGCGCTGCGCATGGTCGAGGAATTCCATCCCTGCATCGCTCAGGTGCAATTCGCGCCCGTCACGGACGAACAGCGCCACGCCCAGCTCATCCTCGAGCTTGCGCACCTTGTGGCTGAGGCTCGACTTGGGCAGCCCATAGAGCTTGGCTGCGTGCGACAGCGACTGCGCCTCCGCCACCATGATGAAATAGTCGATCGCCTCTATGTCCATCGATCGTCCAATTTTATGGACGTAATGTCCAAAAATTCAGCAAAAGTCTCGTTTGCATGAACGACCCTAATACGACAGGATCGACCGATGCAAGGGAGGGTTCGGGTTATTTTACGCCCGGCAGGCACCTTCGTGGCGCTCCTCCTCGATTACCGGGAGATTGAGGTTGACCGACATCCGTGAGTTCATTCGGGCAGGCCGCGCCGAATTCAAGGCGACGTTGATCGTCAGCGGCGGCACGCTGGTGAACGTCGCCTCGGGGGAAATATACCCGGCCGACGTGGCTATCTACAAAGACCGCATCGTGGCGGTGGGCGATGTTTCGGAATACCGGGGACCCGACACGGAAATCCTCGACGCCACCGGCTATCATCTATGCCCCGGGCTGATCGACGGACACTTGCATGTCGAATGTTCCAAGATGTCGGTGACCAGTTTCGCCAAGGCGGTGGTGCCGCTCGGCACGACGTCGATCGTTTCCGGCCTCGACCAGATCCTGGTCGTTGCCGGGCTGGAGGGCGCGCGCGAATTCCTGGACGAGGCCAAGCAGACGCCGCTCAAGATCTTCTGGGGGGCGCCGTGCAAGACCCCCTACACGCTGCCGCGCTCGAATGTCGGCTACTATTTCGGCCCGCAGGACCACCTTGCCACCCACTCCTGGCCAGAATGCGTCGGCATCTGGGAGACTGTTCGCGAATTCGTGGACACGATGGACGACCACGTCCTGCAGGCGATCGAGATCGCCGAAAAGAGCCGCCTGCCGATCCTCGGTTGCTCGCCCATGTGCCGGGGCAGCCGGCTCAACAGCTATCTGCAGGTCGGCGTGCGTTCTGATCACGAAGCCTACACCGCCGATGAAATGCTCGAGAAGCTGCGCAACGGCATGCATGTCGTCGTCCGCGAATCCTCCATCTCCCACTTCCTGACCGAGAACCTGCGTATCGTGACCGAGATGGGCATCAAGGCGACGAGCCGGATCAGCTTCTGCACCGACGATGTCGTCGCCACCGACATCCTGGAGCGCGGTCATCTCGACAACATGATCCGCATGGCCGTCAAAATGGGGATCGAACCGCTCGCCGCCATCCAGATGGCGACGATAAACGGGGCCGAGGCCCTGCGCATGGGCCAGAAGGTCGGATCGATCTCCCCGGGCCTTGCCGCCGACGTGCTGCTCGTGAAGGACCTCGCGGATTTCAGGGTTTCGGCGGTGGTTGCCAAGGGAAAACTCGTCGCGCGCGACGGAAAACTGGTCGGCGAGCTCAAGCCGCCGGTCCGCAGCCAGCTCGTCAGCGACACCTTCAAGGTCGCGCCGGTGTCGCGGGAGGACATGCAGGTAAAGGCTTCCGTCGCATCCGGCTCTGCCAAGGCGCTTGCCGTCGCAGTCACGCCCGAGAAGATTTTCGTGCGCAAGCGGCGCGATGTCGTTCTGCCCGTGCGCAATGGCATCGTCGAGGCCGACCAGCAACAGGACGTACAGTATCTCGCGGTTGTCGAGCGCTATGGTCGCACCCAGAATCGCCCGGTCGCCTTCGCGTCGGGCTTCGGCCTGAAGTCGGGTGCGCTTGCGACATCGACCGCTCCCGACGACAACAACATCGTCTGCGTCGGTACGAACGCCGACGACATGGCGGTGGCGATCAATCACATCATTGCCAACAATGGCGGCCAGGCGGTTGCCGACGGCGGCAAGATCGTTTCCTTCCTGCCCTTGCCGATCGGCGGCATCGTCTCGGACATCGAGCCGGAAGAAATGGCGGCCAAGGAGCGCGAACTGGACGAGGCAGCGCGCGCGCTCGGCTGCAGCCTGCCATGGCCGTTCATGTATATGTTCGTACTGCAGATCACGGCCATACCGGACTTTGCGATAACCGATCTGGGAGTGATCGACTGCGTCAATCTCAAGGTCGTCGATCCGCTCGAAGCGGCGTAAGAACAAGAACAGCGTCCAGAAAAGAAGAAAGGGGAACCATGTCGAAGAAAGTTGTTTTGGCAGCGTCGGCGATTGTCGCGTCGCTATTCATGGCCGGACTGGCCCGAGCCGAGGACCCGACAACGCTCAGGATCGCGGGCATCCTCTCCGCGGGCAAGGAGGCGCCCTGGGAATCCTCGCTCGTGAGTTCGATGGAACGCGTGATCGCGGCCAAGCCGCACGGGCTGGAGATCGAAGTCAACTACACCGAGAATGTCTACGACAACGCCGAGCAGGTGTTCCGCACCTATGCCGAGACGGGTGAATACGACATCCTGTTCGGGGACACGGCATATGTCGACGCCATCGAAAAGCTCAAGGACGAGTTTCCCGACACCATGTTCGTGATGAGCGGTTCGGGCAATCGCGGCCTCGGCGGCAATGCCTACTGGCTGTTCGTGCACGCGCATGAACCTGCCTTCGTCATGGGGCAACTGGCCGGCAAGCTGACCAAATCCAATGTCGTGGGCGCGGTTTCGACCTTCCCCGCCGAGGATACGAACGACCAGATCAACGCTTTCTTCGCCGGCGCGAAGGAGGCGAACCCGCAGGTCAAGCAGAAGATAACCTTCATCCAGTCCTGGTTCGATCCGGCCAAGTCGAACGAAGCCACCTCGGCGCAGATCGCCGCCGGTGCCGACATGATCTACCAGATGTCGGGTGCGTTCGAAGTGTGCGAGGAGCGCGGCATCGGCTGCTTCGGCAACTATGTCGACATGGCCCCGGTCGCGCCCAAGTCGATCGTCGCATCGACCATCGTCAAATGGGATCCGCAGATCAACTGGCTCATCGACGAATGGTGGAAGGTCAAGACGACCGGCGCCAAGTTCGATGCGCCGATGGAAGCCAAATGGTTCACCTGGAAGGAGGGCTCCGGCGACCTCGCCTTCAATCCGGCCTGGGTCGACAAGATGCCGACCGACGTCAAGCAGTTGGCGGACGAGTCGGCCGAGGCTATCCAGGGCGGAAGCAAGGAAGTCGAGCTCAATCTGGACGAGCCGAAGTCGGACTGACGGCAGGGCAACCGACCGGGATACGCACCTATGAGTTCACCCCCGCGCCTGTCGATCAGGAACCTGACGAAGCGCTTCGGGGCGCTGGTCGCCAATGACGACATCTCGCTCGATGTCATGCCTGGCCGGTTGCATTGCCTGCTTGGCGAGAACGGCGCCGGCAAGTCCACGCTCTCGTCCTGCCTGTATGGTCTTTACAGGCAGGACAGTGGCGAAATCCGGATTGACGGATCGCTCGTGCATCTGCGCTCACCCGGCGATGCCATCAAGGCAGGCATCGGCATGGTGCATCAGCATTTCGTGCTCGTCCCGGGTTTCACTGTTCTGGAAAATGTGACTGTCGGCACCGGCACCGGATGGCGGCTCGACCGCAGCGAAGCGCTCGCTCGCATCAAGCATATCTGCGACACCTACGGCATCTCGCTCGACCCTCACCGGCCGGTAGGGGAGCTTTCCGTCGGTGAGCAGCAATGGGTGGAAATCGTCAAGGCGCTTTACACCGGTGCAAGGCTGCTCATCCTCGACGAGCCCTCCGCGGTGCTGACGCCTGACGAATCGCGCCGCCTGTTCCAGATCATCCGCCGTCTCACCGGCGAAGGGCTGTCGGTGATGCTGATCAGCCACAAGATGGCCGAGGTGATGCAATCCGATCAGGTGAGCGTGCTGAGGAAAGGCCGGCTCGTCGGAACCGTGCTGACGGCCGAGGTCACCCGCGATCAGCTCACCTCGATGATGGTGGGCCGCAGCATCGCTGCGCCTGTGCGCAAGGAGAGTGACGCGCCAGTCGGGCCACCGGTATTGCACGTGGAGGGTCTTGCCCGCCTGCGGTCGGGCCGGCCGGTCCTCGACGATGTGGCGCTCGAAATTGCCCGCGGCGAAATCGTGGGCATTGCCGGCGTTTCCGGCAACGGCCAGGACGAGTTGTTCGAATGCCTTGCCGGGATCGTGGCTCCGGATAGCGGTTCCATCATGATCGACGGCGAGGTGCTTCACGCGCAGTCTCCGGCCTCGATGGCGGCCAAGGGCGTCGGCTATGTGCCCAGCGACCGCTTCCGCGACGGTCTGGTCGCCGATCTGACGATCGCGGAAAACCTCATCCTCGGCCAGCAATGGCAGGACCGTTGGCGAAAAGGCCCGTTTCTCGAACGCGGCCGGATGGAAGCCAATGGGCGAAACGCCATTGAAGCCTATTCGATTGCGGCGCAGGGGCCTGGCGCCATTTGCCGCAAACTCTCCGGCGGCAATGCCCAGAAGGTGATCCTCTCGCGGGAATTCATCAAGGCGGACCGCGTGCTTTTGTGCAATCAGCCGACGCGCGGCCTCGATATCGGGGCAATCGAATTCGTCCATCGCGAACTTTTGCGCAAGCGCGACGAGGGCTGCGCCATCCTCCTGGCGAGCGAGGAACTGGAAGACCTGTTCGCGCTCTGCCGGCGTATCTGCGTCATGTTCCGGGGACGGATCCTGGCGACCCTCGATGCGGACAGGACCACCACCAGCGAAATCGGCCACCTGATGGCGGGCCACGAAAGCGAGGCCGCTGCATGAGCCCTACCTTAGGCCTGGCGGGGTGGCGGCTTGACCGGCGGCCGGATCCGGGCGCATGGGCGCGCTTTTTCGCACTGTCGGTTGCCGTGGCGGCGGCGGCTGGCGTCTGCAGCCTGCTTTTCCTGGCTGCGGGGGCCAATCCGATGACGGCCTTCGCCTCGTTGCTGCAGGGAAGTTTCGGCTCGCTGCGCGCGACGGGCGAAACCCTGGTCAAGGCCACGCCGCTGATCTTCACCGGCCTTGCCGCCTGCGTCGCCTTTCGTGCTCGGCTGTGGAACATCGGCGCGGAGGGCCAGGTCTTCGCCGGCGCCATGTTTGCATATTGGCTGCAGCACAATCTGGCCGGCTTCCCCGCACTCGTGCAGATACCCGTCATCGTGGCGGGCGGCCTGGTTGGCGGAGCGCTCTATGCCGGTCTGGCGGGCGTCCTCAAGACGCGGTTTCGCGTCGACGAGGTCATTTCGACCGTCATGCTCAACTACATTATCGTTTTCGTCCTCTCGCTGCTCTTGCTACGCGGGCCGTGGAGCGAGGCCGGGGGCTTCTTCGAGCAGACCGCCAAGGTCGACCCCGGCGCGATCCTGCCCACGCTGCTCGCGGGCACCCGCCTTCACGCGGGCTTTCTTCTCGCCCTCGTTGCCGCTTGCGCCGTCCATCTTTTGCTGACGCGCACGCCGGTCGGCTTCGAGATCAAGGCGGCCGGTTCGAACCTGCGCGCGCTTGCCGTGCAGGGCACCAACACGCGGCGCCTGATCATCGTCGTCATGCTGATTTCCGGCGCCTTGGCCGGCCTTGCCGGCGTCACCGAGGTCTATGGCGTCCACTACCGCCTGAAGGCAGGGGCAATCGTCGGCTACGGCTACAGCGGCATCATCGTCGCCATATTGGGCCAGTTGCACCCGCTTGGCGTGGTGATCGCCTCCATCGTCTTCGGCGCACTGCTCAACGGCGCGACGCTCATGCAGATCAAGACCGGCGTTCCCTCGGCGCTGATCTACGCCGTGCAGGCCGTCCTCCTGCTGTTCTTTCTCGCCGGATGGGCCGCTTGCCATTTTCGACTCCGGAGGATGAGCCATGCTTGACGAATTGCTGCAGGCCTCGATCCTGATGAGTGTGGCCGCGGCCGCAATCCGCATAGCCACGCCGCTGCTTCTGGCTGCCTTGGGAGAACTCGTCGCCGAACGGAGCGGCGTCTACAATATGGGCTTGGAAGGCATGATGCTGATGGGCGCCTTCACCGGCTATCTCGGCGCCTATCAGAGCGGATCGCTTTGGTTCGGCGTTTTCGTTGCATGTTTCACCGGCGCGATGATGGCGCTGGTTTTTGCCTTCCTGGTCATCACGCTGAAGGTGGAGCAGATCGTCACCGGCCTTGCCATCAATCTTCTGGGCGCGGGGCTTTCCACCTACTGGCTGCGCGCGGCATTCGCGGGGGAAGGCCAGACGCCGACGATTCCGTTCTTCGGTAATGTGCGAATTCCGGTCCTGAGCGACATTCCGGTGCTGGGTCCTATCCTGTTCGACCAGAAATTGCTGACCTATGTGGCCTTCCTTCTCGTGCCAGTGGTCTGGTTCTTCCTGTTCAGGACCCGCTACGGGCTGATCGTGCGATGCGCCGGCGAGAACCCCAAGGCGCTCGACGTGAAGGGCGTCAAGGTCGCGCCGATCCAGTATGCCGCGGTCGTGTTCGGGGGGCTGATGGCCGGCCTGGGGGGAGCATTCCTGTCCGTGGCATCGGCGGCGCGTTTCGTGCCGGACATGACCAACGGGCGTGGCTGGCTCGCCATCATCATCGTCATCGCCGGCCAGTGGCGGCCTTATTCGATACTTGCGGCCACTCTCGTCTTTGCCTTCCTCGACGCATTGCAGTTGCAGATCCAGGGCATCGGCATCGCGATACCCTACCAATTGATGCTGATGCTGCCCTATGTCGCCGCGATCGTGGCGATGATGGCAAGCCGTTCACGGGCCAGCGCCCCGAGCATGCTGGGCGTTCCATACTCGCGGGAATGACCACCCCGGGCTTCGTTATTTGATTGGAGCCCAGCACCACCGTCTCGTGCACGGCCTGACATCATATGCCGGCTTACTTCTTCTTGCGGCCCGGCGCCGGAGAAGCTGTCTCGAGGCCCAGTTCAGCGCCGGCTGCGTCGACGAGCCGATGCAGTTCCCGTGCAAACGCTTCCGCGGCAGGTGAGGCCACCTCCGTCGAGCGAGACAGGAGGCCGACCGTACGGCGCGCCATGGGGTCCTTCAACGCAACGAAGCGCAGGTCGCGCTCGGATGGCGGAAGCGAAAGCCGCGGCAGGACGGTGATGCCCACGTCGGCCCTGACCAAAGCCAGCAGCGACAGCACGTTGTAGACCTTGATCGGCGCCCTGCTGACCAGTTCGGAAAACGGCATCGAGTCGATCAGCCCGGTGATGCCGTTGCCGAGCAAGGTGCGCTCGCGCACCATCTCCCAGTCCACGGGACCGTCCTGCCGAGCGAGCGGATCGTCGGCCCTGCAAACGATGCCCAGCGCATCCTTGAACAGCGGCTTGAAGTCGAGATCCGGCTGATCCTTGCGGATGCTGGCAACGCCGAGCCCGACCTTGCCGGCCAGCACCGCCTCGACCACGCTGGGTGAATCTGCGTCGTGCACACTGATCTCGACGCCGGGATGCTTCGCCCTGAAATGAAGCAGCACACGCGGCAGGATGGATATGGCGACCGAGGGCACGCAGGCGAGATCGATGCGCCCCGTCTGGTTGCGCGCGAAAGCCTCCATCGAAGCAACGGCGCGTTCATACTGGGACAGGACGTCGTTCGCCCGGTCGCGAACGAATTGGCCGGTCGGCGTGAGCCGCGCCTTGCGTTCCGACTGAAAGAGCTTGACCCCCAGCTCTTCCTCGAAGGTCTTGAGCGCCATGGAGATCGTCGAGGGGGTGCGGCCGAGCCTTTCTGCCGCCTCGGTTATGCTGCCGAGATCGGCAACGACCTTGAACACCCGCAGGGCAGACAGCGAATAGCGCATGACACTTCCTATTTCAATTTTCTCGAAATAGAATTTGTGTATTTCAAATTGACTGAAATTACTAGCCGCGCTTTCCTAAGATTGGTTTTGCATTCGGGAGCATGGCATTGGCGGTCCATTCCAATTTCATCGGCGGCAAATGGGTTGACGGGAGCGCATCGGTCGCAAACATCAATCCCTCCGATCTCTCCGACGAGATCGGACACTATGCGCAGGCCGACATTCGCGAGGTCGGTGTTGCCGTCGAGGCTGCCGGTACCGGCGGCGCCGCCTGGGGTCGCTCGCCCATCGAGCAGCGTTACAAGGCATTGATGGCGATCGGCCGCGAGTTGATCGCCCGTTCCGCCGAGATCGGCGAGCTTCTGTCACGCGAGGAGGGAAAGCCCCGCGCCGAGGGCGTTGGTGAAGTCTATCGCGCGGGGCAGTTCTTCGAGTTCTATGCCGCCGAATGCCACCGCCAATATGGCGAGAATGCCGAGAGCGTGCGTCCCAGCGTGGATGTCGACGTGCGGCGCGAGCCAATTGGGGTGGTCGCCGTCGTTTCGCCGTGGAACTTTCCCATCGCCACCGCCAGTTGGAAGATCGCACCGGCCCTGGCCTATGGCAATGCGGTGATCTGGAAACCGTCGAACCTCACGCCGGCATCGGCTTGGGTGCTGGCGGAGATCATCAGTCGGCAAGGCCTGCCGGACGGGGCCTTCAACCTCGTGATGGGGCCGGGCAGTTCGGTCGGCAACGCGCTCATCTCCAGCCCTGGTGTCGATGCCGTGACGCTGACCGGCTCCTACGAGACCGGCCGCGCCGTTGCCATTGCCTGCGCGCCCAATCTCACCAAGGTCCAACTCGAAATGGGCTCGAAGAACGCGCTCGTGGTGATGGACGATGCCGACCTGGAAATGGCGGTCGCGCATGCGGTCAACGGTGCTTTCTTCGGCTCCGGGCAGAAATGCACGGCATCGTCGCGGCTGATCGTCGATCAGCGCATCCACGACGCTTTCGTGGACAAGCTGGTCGAGGCAACAGGCAAGCTGAAGGTCGGCCATGCCTTGGACGAGGGCACCCAGATCGGCCCGGTCGTCGATGCCAAGCAACTTGCGGCGGCGCAGCGGTACATCGCCCTGGGCAAGGAGGAAGGCGCGGAACTCGCATGTGGCGGCGGGCGGTTGCAGCGGCGCACCGAGGGCTATTATTTCGACCCGGCCGTTTTCATCCGCACCCGCAACGACATGCGCGTCAACCGCGAGGAAATGTTCGTACCCATCACCTGCGTGATCGAGGCGGACGATTTCGACCACGCCGTCGACCTGGTGAACGACACCGAATACGGTCTGACCGCCGGCATCATCACGCGCTCGCTGGCTCGGGCCAACGCATTTCGCAGGCGGGCCAGGACCGGTTGCGTCATGGTCAACCTGCCGACGGCCGGCACGGACTATCACGTGCCGTTCGGCGGCAGGAAGCATTCCTCCCATGGCCCGCGCGAGCAGGGCCGCGCCGCGGCGGAATTCTATACCATCGTCAAGACGAGCTACATCCACGCAGGCGAGCCGGAGCAATGACCATGGGTGGGAGGAGCAGGGCCGCCGTCATCGACTGCCTGCAATATTGCAACTACACGGAGGAGGTTTTCCGCGACCTCCGTGCCGGAGGGGTCGACGCGATCCACACCACCGTCAGCTATCATGAGGATTTCCGTGAGACGGTGAACAACATCGCCCGCTGGAATCAGCGGTTCGAGGCCTATCCCGATCTCATCTTTGCCGGGCGCACGGCGCAGGATGTGCGTCGTGCCCAGACCGAAGGCCGCACCGCAGTTTTCTTCGGGTTGCAGAACTGCTCGCCGATCGAGGACGACATCGGCCTGGTCGAAGTGCTGCATGCGCTTGGCGTTCGCTTCATGCAGCTTTCCTACAACAACCAGAGCCTGCTCGCGACCGGCTGCTACGAGGCGAACGATCCGGGCATCACCCGCATGGGCCGTGAAGTCATCGCCGAGATGAACCGCCTCGGCATGGTGATCGACATGTCGCATTCGGCCACGCGGTCCACGCTCGAGGCCATCGAACTGTCCCGACGCCCGATCGCCATCACCCATGCCAATCCGCACGATTGGCATGCCGTGCCCCGCAACAAGCCGGTCGAGGTGCTGAACGCATTGGCGGAAACGGGCGGCATGCTCGGCTTCAGCCTCTATCCGCACCACCTGCGGAATGGCAGCGCCTGCGGGCTGGATGCATTCTGCGACATGGTCGCACATACGGCCGAGATCATGGGTGTCGGCAATATCGGCATCGGATCGGACTTGTGCCAGAACCAGCCCGACGAAGTCGTCCAGTGGATGCGCCGCGGAAGATGGACCAAGGAGCCGCAGGCCGAGCGTGCGGTGTTTCCGCCGCAGCCGGAGTGGTTCCGCTCGAACCGTGATTTCGGCAATATCGCGGCGGGCCTGGCGCGGGTCGGCTTTTCGCAGGACGACATCGACGCCGTCATGGGCGAGAACTGGCTGCGCTTCTTCGAGCGGTCGTTCACATCAGGCGGCCATGTCGGCCTCGAAACCGCATCGATGATGCCGCTTGCCACGCAGGGCCGAGGCTGATGGAACAGGCGCGCGGCAAGCCTTCGCAACAGGGCACGGTGATGGCACCCGTACCCGTGCCCCTGCGCGCGCCCGACACGGTGATGAAGCTTGTACGCCTGGGCAGCTTCCACCAGACCCGGCTGAGCTTCATGCGCGTATTGTTGCGGCGGCTGGCGAGGGGAAAATGGACCTTTGCCCGCACCGTCTGGAACATCGATGCCAAGGGCGAGGGCCATGCGGTCTACGAAGCCCATGGCAATGGGCGCGTCTATTCGCTGGTCGCCTTTGCCAAGGACCTCGACCCGTGGAAGCGTACGGATCGCGTCATCGCCGAGGAGTGGGATGCGACTTTCGCGCTTCACGACGGCGTGCTCTCGCAAGCGGACATCGAGCGGCTGTCGCGCAACGTGCCGAAGCAGGAGGCCGGCCGCTGCAGCGGCGCCGAGATCGTGCTTGCACGCGCCAACAAGAGCGTCCGTCTTTTCGAACTGGTAACGGCCAAGCTCGCCGAAGGCAGGCAGCCGGATGCGGCCGAACTGGATGCAGTCGGTTATCTGATGCGCACGACCGCCGTTTATGGCAGCGGGAAATTCGGCCTGGCCGATTACGAGGCAATCCGCTGCCGGCCCGAGTTCTCCGGTCCGTTCGCGGCCGAAATGCTGACGGTCTGGCTGATACGCGCCTACACGGTCGATCTTGTCGAGCATATGGCACGCATCCCTGCCCCGGAAACGGCCGTGCCGCTGGACAGGCAATTGCGGCGGCGGCTCGGCGTTGGAAATTCCACCGGCCTCGGCATGGCGCCGTTCCTGGTCACGCATGCCTCGCTGATCGACCGCTGGATCACCGCGCGCGAGACGGCGTTGGCACGCGTGCGTGCGGTGCGTCAGACATCCGGCCGGGAAGTCGCCGTGTTTGCCGACATGCTGGCGCGGGGCCGGCGCCAGATGGATGCATGGATCGTCGACGATGCCGTGCAGGCCGCGCGCATCGAAGGCTTGCGGCACGATCTCGCTGTGCTTGCAGCGCATGTCGAGACGATCGACCTTTCCGCCGACTGTGCATGGGACCGGCTCTATCGCTTCGCCGAGGATCGATTGGGCCTGGAAGCGCAGGAATTCCTGGTGACCCTGCTGATCGAGCCCTACGGCCATCTCGTCGATGACCTCGCCGACACCATGGCCTGCGATGAGGTCCGGCAATTTCAGATCGACGGTTCCGCCACGCTTGCGTCGCTGACCGAGGCCATCGAGGCGTCCTACGGGTTTGCACTGGCGACGGATTTCGATGCCGCCGACGCCACGGCACGGTTCTGGTACGTCTCGAAGGAGAAGCTCGAGCCCCGCCTTGGAGAGCGCGGCCTGGACGAGGGTGCGGCTCTCGAACAGCCGCTGGCCGTCGCGCGCGACGTCAAGGCGTTGCGGCAAGCCCTGCATGAGCATCCTGCGGAAATGCGGGTCGCGGCCTTCCTGCTCGAGCATCCCGAATTCCGCCACGTCGTACGGCGCGTGCAGATTGCGGCAAAGCTGCCTTATGCCGAGATCAGGGACAATCTCATCGATGCGGCGATGCGGCCGATTGATCTGCTACGCTGCAAGCTGTCCTTTTTCGGCGCGGCGGGCTTCGATCCCCGTTCGGACCGATGGGTGCGGATCGCACTCTTTCGCCACGCGCCGTTCCCCGACGAGTTCCACCTGTTGGATCCCGACGACTGGGCGATCCCTCCCGATGCCCCGCCAACACCTGCGGCCGGGCTGCATGTGGCTGCAAACGACACGGTGCCCGCGAACGGTTCCGCGACCGGCACCGATGATCGCTTCTCGCTGAACGAGATCGATGCGCTCGTCCGCAAGGCCGCCCGCGGCGCCGGCCTCTCCTGGGGCCTGGCCGAGGAGGCAGGCAAATGCGCCCGGGCGCTGGCAATGGCGGGGCAGGTCTATCTGCCGCTTGTCGCGAATGTGCTGGAAGCCGAGCATGCCGGCGGTCTGTCGCGGCGTATCGCACCGGACGGATCGGCCTGGCGTGCGGCCGACCATCTGCCGCTCAATCCGCTGGTTGTCGGCCCGTCGCTGGCCGACCATACGTTCGTGCTGGAGAAAGGATGCCTGGATATCGAGGGGGTGCTTGCTGCGCCCGCCCTGCTGCTTCCTTTTCTGGTGGCCGCCGCCCATGGTGCGGCCAGGACACTCACGGTCGCGACGGATCTCGGCACTTTCACGGTGTCGGCTTCTACCGTCATGGGGGCCGTACCTCAGGCACTGGCAAAGGAAGTGCGTTGGTTGCGGCTGTCACAGGCAGAGGACCCGGCAGGCCCCACGCCCCCGCCGGCCGTATCCATCCAGCCCGTCTCCATGCCGCCAGCATTGAAGCAGCGCTTCGAGGCACTGGCGGCCCTCACCTACGTCCCATCGTCCGAACGGTCGCGCGCGACCGGAGCGGGAGCCGGACTGAACGACAACGACTGATGCCCGACCTTTAGACGCCGTCCTATGCGCCGGCAGGAATGACTGAAGCACCATATGGGAGGAACAACTGAAATGAACGAAATCTCCAGACCTTTCTCGCGCCGCACCGTGCTTGCCGCATTGGCCGGGGCCACAGCCATCACCCTGCTGCCGACCGTTGGCCTCGCTGAGGACGACATCGTGCTCGGCCTGGTCTCGCCGCTGTCTGAGCCGGGCGATGCGCGTTCGGGCGAAGCGATCAAGAAGACCGCCGATCTATGGGTGAAGACGATCAACGACGCGGACGGCATCATCGGGCGCAAGGTGAAGCTTGCCGTCTATGACGACCAGGGCAAGGTCGAGGTCGGCGTATCGGCCATGGAGCGGGCGATAACCGAGGCCAATGCGTCGGCCATCCTCGGCGTGTGGTCCTCCTCGGTAACCATCGCCCAGATGGAGGTGGCGAAGGGCTACAATGTTCCGATGCTGGCCTTCTATTCCTGGTCGGATGAGGTGACCACCAAGAACTATCCGCAGGTTTTCCGCATCGGCCCCTACAACAGCCAGATCGCAGCCCAGATGGTGCCCTTCGTGAAGGAGCGCGGCTACAAGAAGGTGGTGGTGCTGGCCGAGGACACCGCTTACGGCCTGGGCTTCGCCAAGGCATTCGAGGAAGCGGCGAAAGCGCTGCCGGACCTGTCGCTGGAAGTCGTGCAGTTCCAGGCACAAACGCAGGATCTGACGGCGCATATGTCGAAGGTCGCCGCTTCGCAGCCCGATGCCGTGATCGTGCAGACGGTTTTCGCCGCGACCAACCTGTCGATCAAGCAGGGCCGCGAAGTGGGCCTCAAGGCCGACATCATCACCGGCTGGGACTGGCCGCTGCTGCCCGACTTCTGGTCGACCGTGGGAGAAGCGGGCGTTGGGGTCATCTACCCGACCTTTTCGGATCCTTCGATGACGGTCACGCCGGTCGGCCAGGCATTCATCGACGCCTATAAGGAAGCCTACGGGGCCGAGCCCGCGATCTTCCAATATTACCTGTGGGACAACTTCAACGCCGTGAAGGCAGCGATCGAGGCGACCAACTCCTCCGAGCCTGCCAAGCTGGTGGAAGCACTGCCCGACGTGAAGTTCGAGGGCACCATCGGTCCGGTGTTTTTCCGTAACGAGGCCGGCACGGTGAATTTCCACCAGTGGGACAAGTTTGCGATGTTCTTCAAGAAGCTGAACAAGGTCGGCGACGGCGAGGCGCAGGCAGAACTGGTCCATGTCGTGAAGTGATCGACCATGCAGGGCGCTGGCCGGCTTGACCGGCCGGCGCCGGTTTGAAGGGAGCCGGAATGGACCAGCTTTTCGCCCAGTCTCTGATACTCGGCCTGTTGCAAGGCGGACTTTATGCGCTGCTTGCCGTCGGCCTTTCGCTGGTGTTCGGCATCTTGCGCGTGGTGAACTTCGCCCATGGCGAGTTCGCCATGCTCGGCAGCTTCGCCGCCGTTTTCGCGGTCGCCAGCCTCGGCATGCCGGTATGGATCGGGCTGGTCGCTGCCGCCGCCGCCGGCGCGCTGGTCGCATTGATCACCAATGTCGTGATGCTGCGGCCGATCTATCTTTCCCGGATGCGCCAGAAGGGCGAATACACCATCATCGCCACCTTCATGCTCAGCCAGTTCCTGATCGCAGCGGCGACGGTGCTGTTCGGCACCACATACCGCAACCTGCCCGGCTTGTGGGAAAGCAACCTGAATTTCTTCGACTACATCTACCTGTCGGGCAATCGGCTCGTGGCCTTCGGCGCCGCCATCCTGATGATCGGCATATTGTTCTGGGTGGTCTACCGGACCGATATCGGGCGGGCCTGGCGCGCGCTCACGCAAAGCCCGCTCGGCGCCTGTGTCGTCGGCATCGATGTGCATCGCTACGCCAACTACGCATTCCTTGTGTCCGGCGCTTTCGCCGGCCTGGCGGCGGCGCTGCTCGCTCCGCTGATGTTCGTCTTCCCCTCTTCGGGCGTCGTCGCCCTGGTCAAGGCCTTCATCGTCGTCATCATCGGTGGCATGGGCTCGATCGGCGGCGCGCTGGCGGCAGGTCTGCTCCTCGGCATCGTCGAGGTCATGGGGACGATCTATGTCGCCAGCGGCTACACCGATGCCTATGGTTTCGCCTTGATGATCGCTGTGCTGCTTCTGCGGCCGGCCGGCCTCTTCGGCAAGGTGGGGCGCGCGATATGAGCCGGATCGTCCTCGAAGCTGCCGGCCTCAGAAAGGCGTTCGGTGGCAATCATGTCATCGACGGTGTCGATTTCCGGCTCGCGGCCGCCGAACTGGTGGCGCTGGTGGGGCCGAACGGTGCGGGAAAGACGTCGTTTCTCAACCTGATTTCGGGCCAGTTCCGGCCCAATGCCGGCACGATCATGCTCGACGGCGCCGACGTGACCGGCCTTGAACCCAAGGCGCACAAGCGCCGTCAGTTGTTCCGCAGCTACCAGAATGGCGGCACGTTCGGAAAGCTGACGGCCGTCCAGAATGTCGCCATGGCAGGGCTGGTG
>JBARWP010000389.1:0-4464 GCA_049646905.1 Pseudaminobacter sp.
CGCCCGAGCAGATGGTCAAGGCACGCTTTGTGACGGCGGCGGGCGAGGCTCTTGCCGCCGCCATGGCGGCCGATCCCACGATCGTCGTGCTCGGCGAGGACGTGCATCGGCTGCGCGGCGGCGTCAGCGGCTTCACGCGCTCGGCGTTGGAGCAGTTTCCCGGTCGCGTGCTGGCCATGCCGATTGCCGAAAACGGCTTCACCGGGGTGGCGCTGGGCGCAGCCTTGCGCGGGCTGCGGCCGGTGGTCGAGATCATGTTCGGCGATTTCTGCCTGGTCGCCGCCGATCAGATCGGCAATGGCGTCGCCAAGGTGCGCCATATGTTCGGCTCCGGCTTTCCGGTGCCGGTGGTGATGCGCGTACGCGTATCGCCGCATACTGGCTACGGCTCACAGCACTCAGGCGATCCCTCGGCCCTGTTCCGGCTGTTTCCGGGATGGCACGTCGTGCAGCCGACCACGGCCTTCGACTATGTCGGGCTGCTAAACACCGCTTTCCGCTCGAACGACCCTGTCGCCATCATCGAGCATGTCGAGTTCTACCAGCGCGAAGGCCTCGTCCCGCGCGAGGAGCGCGACTACTGCATCCCGTTCGGCAAAGCCAAGGTGATCAGACCGGGTTCCGCCTGCACGGTGCTGGCGACGTCGGTCATGGCTCCCCTTGCCGTAAAGGTCGCCGAAGAGACCGGGATCGACGCCGAAATCATCGACATGCGCAGCATCGGCCAGCTTGGCACCGACTGGCCGCTCGTGCTGGACTCGCTGGCCAGGACGAACCGGGTCGTCATCGCCGAACAGGTCGCCAGCGGCTTTTCGCTGGGGCGTCACTGGATTGCCGAAATCCAGGCGCGCGCCTTCGACGACCTCGACCACGAAATCCTCCACGTCACCGGCAGCCTTTCTGCCCCCGTCGTGTCGGCCTCCCTCAACAAGGCGGCCCTTGGATCGGCAGAGAAACTACGCGAGGCGATGGAGGCGATAACCAAGAATGCATGAATCGTAATCCGATAAAACCAATGGAGGAAGACAATGAAAATGGGGAACTTCTATCGCCTTTCGAAGCTGCGCTGGCATAGTCTCGCGGCGGCGACCGTGCTTGCCGGCCTTGCCGCGAGTGCCCTGCCGGCAAATGCCAAGACGCTCGTCATTGCCCGTGACATGGACATCAACTCGCTGGATATCACCCGCAGTTGGTGCGACACCTGCATGATCTACAACGCAGCCGTCTATGACACGTTGCTGGCGCTCGACGCCGACAACAAGCTGGTGCCGGTCGTCGCCGAAAGCTGGGAAGCCAGCGACGACCAGACGACCTTCACCTTCAAGCTCAATCCCAAGGCGGTCTTCGCCGACGGCTCCAAGATCGAGGCGAAGGATGTCAAATGGTCCTGGGAGCGCCTGAAGAACATCAAGGGCAGCCCTTCCGGCCTCACCGAGACGATCGCCGCGGTCGAGGCTCCCGATGAAGCGACGGTCGTGGTGAAAACCACCCAACCCAACTCCGAAATACTCAATATTCTCGCCGCCAGCTATTTCGGCGTCGTGAACAGCGACGTCGCCCAGTCCGAAGGCAAAGCGACGGCCGCGGAAGACGCCGCCCAGACCGACCAGGCCGAAGCCTGGTTCCTGGCCAACTCTGCCGGCAGCGGCCCGTTCGTGCTCGATTCGTACCAGCCGGGATCGGAGCTGCGGCTCAAGCGCAACGAGAACTACTGGCGTGAACCGGCGAAGGTCGACGAGGTCGTCATGCGGCAAGTGGGCGACGCAGTTGCCCAGGCGCAGTTGCTGCAGAGCGGCCAGGCCGATGTCGCGATGAACATCGATCCGGAAACGGCCAAGACCCTTACCGGACCGAACGTGAAGACCGAATCCGCGCCCTCCAACAACTTCGTCTACCTGACCATCAGCCCCGGCGCAGTTGCCAACCCGGTGCCGATGACCCCCGACATCCGTGAGGCGATCTCGATTTCCGTCGATCGCGAGGCGCTGATCGAATTCACGCTGGGCGAAGGCAACGGCCGGCTGATCTCGGTTCCCTTCCCGCTCGATTTCCCCGGCGGCTCGGGCCATTCCATCCCCGAATACAATCCTGAGAAGGCCAAGGAAATCCTTGCCAAGGCAGGCCATGCCGATGGTTTCACGCTGGACGCCATCTATCCGAACCTGAACGTCTACGGAGTGGATTTCACCCTGGCCATGCAAAAGATCCAGCAGGATCTGGACAAGGTGAACATCAAGCTCAAACTCCAGCCGGTCGAGTTCCCGAACTGGCGCGAACTGGCGACCAAGGATCATATTCCAATCTCGTTCGTCTTCTTCGCGCCCGACTACTACGGCACCTCGCAATATGTGGGCTATTTTGGCCTCGCGCCCGATTCGCCCTGGGCGGCGCGCGGCGGTGCCGAACGCGACCCATCCTTCCTCCTCCCGGAAAGCAAGACTATGCTGGCCGAGGCGTTGAAGTCGTCGCCGGAGCAAGCCGAAAAAATCTATTTCGACATCGGCGAAAAGATCAAGGCCCAGAACGTTCTCATCCCGATGATCAGCCCGAACACCATTCTGGCGTATGGCAGCAAGGTGCATGGCGTTCGCAATTCGCCAAGTTCCAATGTGCCGCTGTACGAGATTTCGATCGACGACTGAGACGGTCACGAACCGACACCATAGTTTGAGGCCTCGCCAGAGGCCTCAAACGCCTTGAAATCATATCAGTCGGCTTCCGGCCGGGGAGAGCAGCGTGAGCTACACCGATTTCATCTTCACGGACTACCGCAGGCGCGTGGCCGAACTCGAAGCCAGCGATAATCCGCTTGCCCGGGGCGTCGCCTATATCGAGGGTAATCTTTACCCGCTTCACGAGGCACGGATACCCATCCTCGACCAGGGCTTTCTCCATTCCGACCTGACCTATGACGTCCCGTCCATCTGGAACGGCCGTTTCTTCCGCCTTGACGATCATCTCGATCGTTTCGAGAAAAGCCTCCAAAAACTCCGACTGCGCAGTTCGCTCGATCGCCATCAGATCAGGCAGAAGCTCGTCGAGATGGCCGCGAAAAGCGGCATCCGCGACGCCTATGTCTGCATGATCGTCACGCGCGGCCTGAAGTTCATTCGCCAGTACAGTCCCGACGAGATCGAGAACAACCTCTATCTCATCGTCCAGCCATTCGTGTGGGTCATGGGCGAGGAGATGCAGAAGACGGGCGGCTCGGCCATCATCGCCCGCGACGTGAGGCGTGTTCCGCCCGGCGCCATCGACCCGACCGTGAAGAACCTGCAATGGGGCGATTTCGTGCGCGGCATGATCGAGGCCCGCGACCGGGGCGCCAACTACCCCATCCTAACCGACGGCGACGGCAACCTGACCGAGGGGTCCGGCTTCAACGTCTGCGTCATCAAGGACGGCGTGCTGCGCACCCCCAGGCGCGGCGTGCTGGAAGGCGTCACGCGCAAAACGGTGATGGAAGTCGCCAAGGCGAACGGCATCGAATGCCGCCTGGAGGATGTCCCGGTGAGCGCCGCCTATGATTGCGACGAACTTCTGTTCGTCACCACCGCCGGCGGCGTCATGCCCATCACCACGCTCGACGGCGCACCGGTCGGCACCGGCGAGGTCGGCCCGCTCGGCAAGACCATCTGGAAGGCCTATTGGGAAGCGCACTACGACCCGATGCTGAGCTTCGCGATCAACTACTGAGGCCTGCCTGGCCTGCCGGCACGATCGTTCCAGGCGCGCCGGCGGGCAATCCGCTATTTCGGCGTCTGCTGGCCGTAGGTTTTGTAGCGCGCCTTGACCACGCCCAGTTCCTCGCCCGTCAGCAGGATCGGCTTCCCCGCCGCCCTGGCCAGCATGTATTGCCTTGCCAGAATCTCCAGTTTCTCGGCCCGTGCCACGGCGACGGAAAGATCGGGACCATGGGCGATCATGCCATGGTTCGCCAGCAGGCAGGCATTGCGCCCCTCCAGCGCCCGCACAGCGGCCTGCGCCAGTTCGGGCGAGCCGAACGACGCATAGTCGGAACAGCGGACGTCGTCGCCGCCGAACGAGGCGATCATGTAGTGGAAGGGCGGCAGCGGCTCGCGCAGGCACGACAAGGCCACGCAGTGATCCGGGTGCGCATGCACGACGGCACGCGCCTCGGGGCAGGCCCTGTAGATGGCGGCATGCATGTTCCATTCGCTGGAAGGCCGCACCGCACCGCTCCATGCGCCGTCCAGCGTCATTTCCACCATATCGAGCTCACCGAGCCTTTCCGGCACGATGCCCGTCGGCGTTATCAGCATGCCCTCCCCGAAGCGCACACTGAGGTTCCCGGTCGTACCGCTGTTCAAGCCTCGCGAAGCGATATGGCGGGCGGCACCCACGAGCGACTGCCGCAACTGGTCAGGATCGGTCATCGGGTTCTCGTCTCGGGGGCCATTGGTCGATGCAGGGCTTTGCGTTTTGCGGCCGCCGCATCTGCTC
>JBARWP010000390.1:0-23827 GCA_049646905.1 Pseudaminobacter sp.
TTCCATTGCCGTCCGATTTTATGGGCAGCCAGTCCAGTCTTGCGGCAAACATAGTTGATTTTCCGTTGATAGCTGTGACAGGCAATGACAATTGCATCAAGACTGATGCGGTTGCGAAGCAAGAGGGGAAGGGATGCGGGTGCTGCGGAAGAGAGCGAAGCGGCTGGCAGCGGCGGTCCTGCTCGTAATTGTCGGCGCCGGCCTCTGGCTCTATGTCGCGCCGCCTGCGCTGATCCGCGTGGGCTCGAACTATGCGGCCAAGATCGTCTGTTCGAATGTCTTCGTTGCCGGGCGGGATGCGGGCGAAGTGCTGAAGGTCGATGTGCAGGCGCCCGGCCATCCGCTGTTGAGGCTGATGTCGGTCAGCATCGACCCGGAGGCCGGCACGGTGAAGGCCGGGCTCTTCGGCCTGTTCGGCAAGGGGCTTGCCGTGGCGCGCGACAATGGCGGCTGCGCCTCGGTCCCGGACGGAAACGTGGCGGCGGCCAGGGCCTTTGCACAGGAGCCTCCGGCGGAGGTTTCGGTCGATACAGACACGCTGTGGCCGCAAGGCGAGTGGGTCGAGCCGTCGCAGGACCCGGCTGTAAATGCGATCCTCGACGACCCCGGCCTGACCGGATCGGGCATGCGCGCGGTCGTAGTGGTCAAGAACGGCCGTATCGTCGGTGAGCGATACGGCGAAGGGTTTTCGGCGGCGACCCCGCTGCTTGGCTGGTCGATGACCAAGACGGTCAATGCCGCGCTGGTGGGCACGCTGATCCGCGAGGGTAAGATAAGTCTCGACGCGACCGGGCTTTTCGAGGGCTGGAAGGCGGATGGGCGTGCGCAGATCAGCCTCGCCGACCTGATGGCGATGTCGTCAGGGCTCGCCTTCAACGAGGACTATGGCGACGTGACCGATGTCACACGCATGCTCTACCTGGAGCCCGACATGGCGGCTTTCGCCGCCGCAAGTCCGCTTGCGGGCGATCCGGGCGAGGTTTGGAGTTATTCCAGCGGAACGGCAGCACTGCTGTCGAAGCTTTGGCAGGATACTGTCGGCGATCCGAAACAGGCGCTGGCATGGCCGCGCGCCGCGTTGTTCGATCCGCTGGGCATGAGCAGCGCCGTGCTTGAAACCGACGCGCGCGGAACTTTTGCCGGCTCATCCTATCTCTATGCCACAGCGCGAGATTGGGTGCGTTTCGGCCTGTTCCTGATAGATGACGGGGTCTGGAACGGGGAGCAGCTACTGCCTGCGGGCTTCGTCTCCTGGATGCACGAAGCGGCCCCCGCCTCAAATGGCGAATATGGGCGCGGGCAGGTCTGGCTGCATGGACCTACGGGGCCGGGGCCGGTCGGAGCCGATCCGGACGGCGGCATCGACCTGCCCGACGATACCTACTGGATGCTTGGGCATGACGGCCAATCGACAGCGATCATCCCCTCGCATGGGCTGGTGGTGGTGCGCTTGGGCCTGACGCCGTCGAAGCTCGGCTACAAGCCGCAGGCGCTGGTGGCTGCGCTGATAGCGGCGCTGGAGTAATCTCGCCTCATCATCTGCCGAAACCGCCGGGGGTCGGCGTGGTCACGATCACAGCCTCGCCGGCCTCCAGCGTGGTCTGATCGCAGGCAAGCAGGGTCTGGATAGTGCCGTCATTGCGGCGGACCTCGGTGGAACCCGCCTCGCCATCGCCGCCGCCTTCGATGCCCTGCGGCGGGCGGCTGCGATGGGAGGAGAGGATTGCGCATTCCATCCGCTCCAGGAAGCGGATGGTGCGGCGCGTTCCGTCTCCGGCGTTCCACTTGCCCTTGCCGCCGGACTCTTCGCGGATGTGGAAATCCTCCAGAACCACCGGGAAGCGCAGTTCCAGGATCTCCGGGTCGGTCAGGCGCGAATTGGTCATATGGGTGTGCACGCCGGACGTGCCGTGGAAGCCCTGGCCGTTGTTCATCTGTCCCGCCGGCGAGCCGGAGCAGATCGTCTCGTAATATTGATAGCGGTCATTGCCGAAGGTCAGGTTGTTCATCGTGCCCTGCGCATTGGCAAGCGCGCCCATCGCCCCGAAGATGGCGTTGGTGACGTGCTGGGAGGTCTCGACATTACCTGCCACCACGGCCGCCGGGTAGGCGGGCTTGAGCATGCAGCCATCCGGAATGACGATGTTGATCGGCCGCAGGCAGCCCGCATTCATCGGGATATTGCCCTCCACCATCACGCGGAAGGCATAAAGAACGGCTGCCCGCGCCACCGGCTCCGGTGCGTTGAAATTATTCTTTTCCACTTTCGAGGTGCCGGTGAAATCAACGGTCGCCTCGCGTTTTTGGCGGTCGACGATGATCTTCAGCCTGATCACCTGGCCGGTATCGGTCGGATATTCATATTCGGAACTGTCCGGCAGGCGTTCAAGCACGCGGCGCACGCTTTCGGCGGCATTGTCCTGCACATGGCCCATATAGGCTTCCACCACGTCCAGCCCGAAATGCGCGACCATCTTGCGCAGTTCCGCCGCACCCTTTTCATTGGCGGCGATCTGCGCCTTGAGGTCGGCGATGTTCTGGCTCGGGTTGCGGGCCGGGTAGGGGTGGTTTGTCAGGAGATCGTGTAGCGCCTGCTCGCGGAAGCGACCGCGTTCCACCAGACGGAAATTATCGAACAGGATGCCCTCTTCGTCGACCGTCGTCGCCATCGGTGTCATCGAGCCCGGCGCGGTGCCGCCGACATCGGCGTGGTGGCCGCGCGAGGCGACCCAGAAGAGGATGCGGCGTGCCTTACTCTCCCCTCCATTGGGAGAGGCGGACCGTAGGTCAGGGTTGGAACGAGTGCGGTCATCACCCCCTCCCGCTACGCTTTGCTCCGCGACCTTCCCCATCGAAGGGGAGGTAAGGTTCGCTTCCTCGAACACCGGCGTCACCACGGTGATGTCAGGCAGATGGGTGCCGCCATTGTAGGGCGCGTTGAGCGCGAACACGTCGCCGGGGTGAACGTCGCCCTCATTGAGACGGATGATGGTTTCCACCGAGCGGTCCATCGAGCCCAGATGCACCGGGATGTGCGGCGCATTGGCAACCAGTGCGCCGTTGCGCTCGAAGACGGCGCAGGAAAAGTCGAGCCGTTCCTTGATATTGACCGAGTGGGATGTGTTCTGCAGCGTCAGCCCCATCTGCTCGGCAATCGACATGAACAGGTTATTGAACACCTCCAGCATCACCGGGTCGGCCTCGGTGCCGAGTGCCGCCATGCGCCGCTTCTTGCTCGTACGGCGCATCAATATGTGATTGTGCGCGGTGATCTCGGCCTGCCAGCCCGGCTCGACCACGATGGTCTGATGGTCTTCAATGATGAGCGCCGGGCCACGGACCTTGCAGCCCGGTGCCATGGTATCGCGGCGGAAGACGCCGGCATCATGCCATGTGCCATCGCTATAGAGCTTCCGCTTTTCGCTCGGCTCGGGCATCCGGTCGGCCACTTCGTGGATCGGCTCATCGCTGTCGCTGCCGCCGGCATCGCTGCCTTCCACGCTGACGGCCTCGATGATCATCCGCTTGTCGTCGTAGACGAAGCCGAACTGTGCCTTGTGGGCGGCCTCGAAATCGCGAATCGCGGTTTCAATCGAGCCGGCATCGAAGGTGATCGGCAAGGTCGTGTCGGTGCCGTCATAGCGCACATGCAGCAGCGGGCGTGACGAGACATCCGCTTCGGCAATGCCCTGATCGCCAAGTTCGGCGAGCACCTGGCCGCGCAGCGCAGCTATCAGGTCGTCGATGGAAGCGCGCGACTCGTCCGCCAACGGCTTGAGCAGCGCCTGCTGGCGTGAGGCGAAGACGGAAGAGAGCCCGATGCCATAGGCCGAAAGCAGGCCGGAAAAAGGATGGATGAGCACCGATTCCATGCCGAGCGCATCGGCGACGAGGCAGGCATGCTGGCCGCCGGCGCCGCCGAAGCAGTTGAGCAGATATCCGGTAACGTCGTGACCACGCTGGACGGAGATCTTTTTGATGGCGTTGGCCATGTTTTCCACAGCGATGGTGACGAAGCCTTCCGCCACCGCTTCGGCGCTGCGGCCATCCCCGATTTCCGCCGCGAGCCGTTCGAATTTCCGCCGCACGATGTCGGCGTCCAGCGGCTGGTCCTGCTCCGGCCCGAAGATCGAGGGAAAGAAATCGGGCTGCAATTTGCCGAGCATGACATTGGCATCGGTGACGGCAAGCGGGCCGCCACGCCGATAGCAGGCCGGGCCAGGGTTGGCGCCGGCCGAATCCGGCCCCGCCTGGAACCGGCCGGAGGTGTAGTGCAGGATCGAGCCGCCGCCGGCCGCCACTGTGTGGATGCGCATCATCGGCGCGCGCACCCGCACGCCGGCAACCTCGGTGTCAAAGGCGCGCTCATAGTCGCCGTCGAAATGCGCGACATCGGTGGAGGTACCGCCCATGTCGAAGCCGATGACCTTTTCGAAGCCGGCAAGCCGGGCGGTCTCGGCCATGCCGACCACACCGCCGGCCGGCCCCGAAAGAAGCGCATCCTTGCCCTGGAACTTCTCGGCTGCGGTGAGGCCGCCCGATGACATCATGAACATCAATCTCGGGCTCGCGGCCGAGCGCTCGCTTTGCTCGCTGGCCTCCGCCGGGGCGGCCGACAACGGCCGACGCGCGGTCGCGCTTGCGGGCTTCGCCCGTTGACCTGCTCCGATGCCAAGTTGCACTGCCACCCTGTGCACATAGCGGGACAGGATCGGCGAGAGATAGGCGTCGACCACCGTGGTGTCGCCGCGGCCGACGAGCTTGATCAGCGGTGAGACCTCATGGCTGACCGAGACCTGGCCGAAGCCGGCCTCGCGGCAGGCTTGCGCCACCTTCTGCTCGTGCTCGGGGAACGTCCAGGCATGCATGAAGACGATGGCCACCGCATCGCTGCCGTCGGCGCGGGCCTGTTCGATCGAAGGCAGGATGGTGGCAAGGTCGAGCGCCTGTTCGACGGTGCCATCGGCACGCACCCGTTCCTCGATCTCCACCACCCGCTCATAAAGCTGTTCGGGCAGGATGATCTGCTTGGCGAAAATATCGGGCCGGGCCTGATAGGCGATGCGCAATGCATCGCGAAAGCCCCTGGTGATCAGCAGCAGGACGCGGTCGCCCTTTCGCTCCAGCAGCGCGTTGGTGGCAACGGTGGTGCCCATCTTGATGTCGCCGATGAGGCTGGATGGGATCGGCTGGCCGGCTGCCATGCCAAGCAGGTCGCGTATGCCGTGGATGGCGGCGTCACGATAGGCTTCCGGGTTTTCGGAAAGCAGCTTGCGCGGATGCAGAACGCCGTCGGGATCGCGGCCGATGATATCGGTGAACGTGCCGCCGCGGTCGATCCAAAAGTCCCAGCGCTTTGCCTTCATGTGCTTTCGTACCTCGTTGCCCGAATGGATGAGGAGCAGGATTTGCCGAATGTTGGTGTAAGGCTGAACAAAATCCGTTCGTCAACGTTTGCATGCATCCGGTGAGGTCAGTTCCTAATTCCACGCCTGACGAAATGTTTCGTCGAGTCAGCGTAAGTGACGAAACCAAAACGCTGTTGTGCACATTCCTAACACGACCGCCCGGTAGTCCGGGTGTTGTTCGTTAGGTTCATTAGGAGAGAGATAATGAAGAAACTCATTCTTGCCACGGTTTCCGCTGTTGCCCTGTTTGGCATTGCCGCATGCAGCGACAGCACCGACAGCACCACGACTCAGAGCACGACTCCGCCGGCAACCGACACCATGCCGGAAACCACGCCGCCGGCAGCGGCTCCGGAGGCGCCTGAGACTGGTACTGGCGGCGAAACTCAGCCGGCGCCTGCGCAGTAAAGCGCACAGCCGTCAGGTTGACAGAGCAATGGAAAGGCCGGTTTCGCCGGCCTTTCTTGCATGTGATCCGTTCGGCCGACACGATATTTTCAAATCCCACCTGAAAGAAGGTGGGAAATGCGCCTCGCCAATCGGCGCATTTCATCCTAATAAGCGACCATGTCGATCTGGGACCGCATAGGTGAATTCATTTCCCGCGCTTCCGCTTCCACACTGTCCGGCGTTGCCGGCATGGTCGAGGCTTTGCGCACGGTATTCGAAGGCGATGCCGACCTGCGTCGCCGCGTTTCCTTTTCCGTGGCGATGATCGCGCTGTCGGCCAAGATGGCAAAGGCCGATGGTGTGGTGACGCAGGACGAAATCCGCGCCTTCCGCGAAATCTTCGACATTCCCCCGGAAGAAGCGCGCAATGTCGCGCGCCTTTACGACCTGGCCAAGGCCGATGTCGCCGGCTTCGAGGCCTATGCCCGGCAGATGGCGGGGCTGTGCGGTTCCGGCCATCGGAACTGCGCCATGCTGGAAGACATACTGGACGGGCTGTTCCATATCGCCAAGGCGGACGGCCTGTTGCATGAGCGCGAGGGAAGGTTCCTGCAGCGCGTGGCGGAAATATTCCGCATCGAGGAACAGCATTACCAGAGTATCCTGGCCCGTCATCTCGATCTCGGTGACGCCGACCCCTATGTCGTGTTGGGGATCGAACGCGGCCGCCCGTTCGAGGATGTGCGCCGGCACTACCGCACGCTCGTTGCCCACAATCATCCCGACAGGCTGATTGCCCGCGGCGTACCGGAAGAGTTCATCAAGATCGCAACCACACGCATCGCCGCCATCAATGCGGCCTATGAACTGATCGAACGGAGCGCGCGGGCTGCATGAGCGGGTTCCTGGCCGACCATGCAGGTGCTGAAATCCGTGTATCGCCGAATTTCAATCTGCGGCGCGGAACCGACCGGCCGGACATGATCATCCTCCACTATACCGGCATGCAGACGGCCAAGGCCGCCGAATCTTGGCTCTGCGATCCGGTCAGCGAGGTATCCTCCCACTATCTGGTGCATGAAGACGGCGCCATCGTGCAGATGGTGCGCGAGAGCGATCGTGCCTGGCACGCCGGCAAGAGTTCCTGGCGCGGGCTGACGGATATCAATTCGTGGTCGGTGGGGATCGAGATCGTCAATCCCGGCCACGAATTCGGCTATCCGGACTTTCCAGACAGCCAGATCGAGGCCGTCATCGCCCTTTGCAAAGGCATTTGCGAGCGCCACGGCATCGTGGCGGAAAGAATTTTAGCACATTCTGATGTGGCACCTGGTCGCAAGGTGGACCCCGGCGAAAAGTTCCCGTGGAAGATTCTCGCCCTGGCAGATGTCGGCCATTTCGTTGAACCGGTGGAAATCGGCGAGGGGCCTGTGCTGAAAATCGGGGACCATGGGCCGCTGGTCGAAGAGCTTCAGTCGATGCTGGAGCTTTACGGCTACGGCGTTGAGATCACAGGGGTTTTCGATGCCTCCACGGAAGTCGTGGTGGCGGCCTTCCAGCGCCACTTCCGGCCGAGCCGGATCGACGGCATGGCCGATGCCGGTACCGTCGAGACGCTGCGCCGTCTTCTGTCATCCCTGCACATCAGTTTTGCTCAAGTATAGCAACGAATCCATAGCGTTACATTCGGTTAACGAAAGTGATTTCGTCGGCCTTCATTGCCGCCAAATCCCTTGTCAAATCCCGCTGCGTGCATGAGGCCTGGAGGCAAAAGTAGCGCTGGCCTTTGAGTAAGGGTTGCTGGGCAAGGATATTGCCCAGCCAAGAAAAAGAACAGGAAGACATGAAGAGATGGACTGTGTTGTCGGTGGCATTTGCTGCCGGCCTGATGAGCTTTTCTGCGCATTCTCAGCCGCATCCCAGTATGAGCGGACGCCTTAATGACAATTCGGTCGTAACGCCGGCGGTCAAGAAGGAGACTGTGGAAGAAAAGAAGGCTGAAACGCCTCGCCGCAACACAGTCGGCGAGCGCGAGAGTTCGGTGAAAGAAAAGAAGCCTGCCGCAACCAGGAACAAGACTGCCGGCGTCAAGGCAAAACAGCCGACCAAGCCCAAGAGCGTGGTGATGACCAGCCGCAAGAGCGGGCAGAAGGTTGCTCTTGATATGGTTCAGACCGCTTCGATCGGATCGAAGGGTGCCAAGACCGCCAAGCAGTCCGACCCGCGCTATGGCAAGCTCGTCGAGCAATATGCGCAGTCCTATGGCGTTCCGGTGTCGCTTGCCCATGCGGTCATCAGCATCGAGAGTAACTACCGCGTTGACGCACGCGGCAGTGCCGGCGAAATCGGTCTCATGCAGATCAAGCCGTCGACGGCTCGCATGATGGGCTACAGCGGTGGCAGCAAGGGATTGTTCGATCCGGAAACCAACATCAAATATGGGATGAAATATCTCGCCAAGGCACATTCGCTCGGTGGCGGCACGACCTGCGGCACCATCCTGAAATACAATGCCGGCCATGCAGCCAAGCGCATGAACCCGGTCTCGTCGGCCTATTGCGGGAAGGTCCTGCGGCATCTCGCAGCCAACTGACGAAAACCACCTGGGTACAATGAAGCAAGCCTGTGCCTCGATAGGTTCGAGCGGGATGCGAGCGGAAAACCGCTCTACACTTTTCCTCACCCCGCTCCGCGCAGGCTTTTTCATTTGCGTTTTGGCCGATGAAACCCTTTATAAGGCTTGCCAGCCAGCCGGGCGGCCGCACCAGCAGGAGCCGAAAGGCTGCGGGTGAGGAAAGTCCGGGCTCCATGGAAACACGGTGCCGGATAATGACCGGCGGGGGCGACCCCAGGGAAAGTGCCACAGAAAGCAAACCGCCATGGCTTGCCATGGCAAGGGTGAAAGGGTGGGGTAAGAGCCCACCGCGCGACTGGCAACAGGAGCGGCAGGGCAAACCCCACCGGGAGCAAGACCGAATAGGGATGGCAGAGGGGAAAGCTTCAGGGCTGTTTCCGGCCCCGCCATCCGGGTAGGTTGCGTGAGGCGCATGGCAACATGCGCCCAAGACGAATGGCCGCCACGTTTTCGTGCTTTCGGGCACGAAGGCCATACAGAACCCGGCTTACAGGCTGGCTGGCATTTTTCACCACTGATTCAACTGGTTGAGCTCTTTATTTCCGAGCTTGATTCAACCCAGCCGGTCCAGCGACGCCTTGATGGCAGCCCACAATTCCTCGACAGGTTCGCAGCCAACGGCCAAGCGCACGAAGCCCGGCGGCACCGCATCGCCGCGCCTTGTGCGGCGCTCGGCCGAACTGTGCACGCTGCCGAAAGACGTTGCCGCCTGTATCAGGTTGCAGCCATTGATGAAGTCCTCGGCCTGATCCTCGGATGCGAGCACGAGGCTGATCAGGAAGCCGAAACGGTCCATCTGCATGCGTGCGAGATTATGCGACGGGTCGTCTTCCAACCCCGGATAGCGCACGAGTTGCAGGATCTTCTCTTCCTTGAGCCGCCTTGCGATCACTTCGGCGGTGTTGCACATGCGCTCGAAGCGCAGTTCCAGCGTTTCTAGGCCGCGATGCAGCATCCATGCGTCCATGGCGCCCGGTATGCTGCCGGAGGTCTGGCGCCAGTCCTTGATGGTTGCGATGATGTCGGGGTCGCGGCTGGCGACATGGCCGAACAGCGCGTCGGAATGGCCGTTGGGGGCCTTGGTGTCGGCGGCAACCAATATGTCCACACCAAGATCGAGCGGGCGCTGGCCGAAGGGCGTCATCGTCGTGTTGTCGGCCATCACGATCGCGCCTTCGGCATGGGCCGCCTTTGCAACCGCCGCGATGTCGCAAATGTCGAGTGCCGGATTTGACGGGCTTTCGATGAAGACGAGCCGATATCCGGCAAAACCGCTGTCGAGGAAGGTCGCCGTGGGACGGGTGTCAAAGCTGACGCCGAGCTTACCGAGGTAGCGCTCCGCTAGACCGCGTCCGGTCGGGTAGCCATCCGCCGGCAGTAGGATGCGATCGCCTGCCTTCAACTGGGTGAAATAGACCGCCGCGATTGCCGCCATGCCGGAGGGAAAGCCGATGCAGGGGGCATTTTCCAGATGGGCGAGCATTTCCTCGACCGCATCCCAGGTCGGATTGGAGAAGCGGCCATATTGGTGGAAGCCGGTGGAATCCCCGGGCGCATGGAAGGTAGATGCCATGGTCAATGGCAGGGGTACGGCTTCGCCGCGCTGTAGCATCCTGCCGCGAAGATGGA
Source organism: Pseudaminobacter sp. (assembly GCA_049646905.1). Taxonomy (GTDB): domain Bacteria; phylum Pseudomonadota; class Alphaproteobacteria; order Rhizobiales; family Rhizobiaceae; genus Pseudaminobacter. Next base: position 10,063 of record JBARWP010000390.1, read on the forward strand.
CAAGCGTAGCGGCACGGGACTGAAGGGTTTCGGACATGGTGTGAGGGTCTTTCGGCAGGGCAGATGGACTGCCTCAACGCTATTCCTGTCGTCGGGCGCGGGCAAGGGCGCAAAAGCACGACGAAAGTCGGCTCCTAACGGGTTGTTAAGCTTAACGGACGATAAATCGTCGAATGCTGCCAAAGCCGCGCGAGGAGGCCTTGTTGCAGCCTTCCGAGTGCCTGTTCCCGTTGACGCCCATATTGTCCCATGTTATCCCATTCATACATTCCAGTCTTCGTTCCAGTACCGGGTGAGGCGTTCCCCAAGCGAGCAGTCGCAGCGGTGGTGCCGGCCGGGTTTGCTGTGTTCGAAAGCTTGGAGAAGCGCGTCGTGGCCGGACAATGCGGCAGGCCCGGGCGCGCAATGAAGTGGGGCGCGACGGAGGTGGCTGTATCGAGTGATGGACCGGTTTCTGTCAAATGCGGTAAACAGGATCGACGCCAAGGGGCGCGTTTCGGTTCCTGCGCATTTCCGCACGGTCTTGCAGAAGCGCGGCTACAGCGAACTGTATGCGCTGCGGGCGCTGGATGTGCCGGCCTTGGATGTAGGCGGGCTCGACCTGCTCGACCGCTACGAGCAGCGGATCGCGCTCGAAGATCCCTTTCTGCAGACGGCGGACGACATGTCGTTCTTCTGCCATGGCGATGGAATGTTCCTGAAACTGGATCAGGACGGACGTATCACCGTGAGCGACCCCATGCGCGAACACACCGGTATTTCCTCGGAAGTGGCCTTTGTGGGGCGCGGCAATTTCTTCCAGATCTGGGAGCCCGGGCGCTTGAGTGCCCATGGCGCGCAAGTGCGGGCGCGGCTTTTGAAGCTTCGTCGGGGGATAGGCGAAGGGCGGGCGGAGGAAGCGGAATGATGGCGGGTCACGGCGAGGACCATCGCGCCGTTGGCGGACCGGCCCGTCACATTCCGGTTCTCCTTGACGAGGTGATTGCCGCACTGGAGCCGAAGGAAGGCGAGGTCATCATCGACGGCACTTTCGGCGCCGGCGGCTACAGCAAGGCGTTGCTTGCTCGCGGCGCGTCGGTGGTCGCTATCGATCGGGATCCGGATGCGATCGCTGCCGGGCGTGAACTCGAGGCTGTCTCGGGCGGATGCCTGCGGCTGGTGCAGGGGCCGTTCTCGCGCCTCGATGAATATGCGCAGGATGTCGACGGTGTGGTGCTGGATATCGGCGTCTCCTCCATGCAGCTCGATGAGGCCCAGCGCGGATTCTCCTTTCGCGCCGACGGGCCGCTCGATATGCGCATGGCGCAAAAGGGACCAAGTGCGGCCGACATCGTCAATCGTTTCAAGGCTGGTGATCTTGCCCGCATCTTCGGCTTCCTGGGCGAGGAACGGCATGCCGGCCGCATTGCCCGCATGATCGAGAAGCGCCGTGCCAGCCGCAGCTTCGAGCGCACGCGCGATCTTGCCGAGGCGATTGCCGACCATGTCGGACGCAACCCCAAAGACAAGATCCATCCCGCTACACGCGTGTTCCAGGCCCTGCGCATCTTCGTCAACGATGAGCTGGGCGAGCTGGCGCGCGCGCTGTTTGCTGCCGAGCGGGCACTTAAGCCGGGTGGGCGGCTGGTCGTCGTCACCTTCCATTCGCTGGAGGACCGGATCGTCAAGCGCTTCATCGCCGATCGGTCGGGCAGTGCTGCCGGTTCGCGCTATCTGCCGGAAGCGCAGGTCAATCCGGCGACATTCCGCAAGTCCGGTGGCGTGGTTGCAGCCTCCGACAGCGAGGTCGACGTAAATCCGCGTGCGCGCTCTGCCAAGCTGCGCGCGGCGATCCGCACCCAGGCGCCTGCACGGGCTGCCGATTTTTCGATTTTCGGCCTGCCCAAGCTGCCCGAAATCCATCCGGAGAGGTGACGTCAAATGTTCCGCACGACTGACATTGTCCTCATCGCGGTAATGGTTTCGGCCGCCGCCTTTACCTACAAGACCAAGCATGAGGCGGAGAACCAGCTCGCCGAGTTGCGCAGGATCGAGCAGCAGATTCGCTTCGAGGAGGATTCGATCGATCTCTTGAAGGCCGATTGGAGCCTGCTCACCCAGCCCTCACGCTTGCAGAAACTGACCGAGATCTATGAGTCGCAGCTGCAGTTGCAGCCGGTCGAAGCCCGCCAGATCGTCGACTTGGAAGACCTGCCGCCGCGGCCGATAGAGATCCAGGACATTCTGGACGAACCCCTCGGCGGCATGGCCGATAGCGGCACCGACAAGGTGGTGACGGGAGCGGTGGTGCAATGATGAAGCTTTGGCGCAGACATAAATCCAACGCCGAAGCCTCAACCGCATCCATCGTGGTCGATGGTGCCCGCAAGGCAAATGGGGGAAGAGCCCGCAACCGCGTCGTCATGACCATGGCGGTTTTCTTCGGCATCTATGCAACGATTGCCGGGCGGCTCGTCTATCTCGGCATGCAGGATCCGGAGGCCTCCAGCGGGCCGGTTGCACGCATCACCGCCTCGCGCCCCGATATCGTCGATCGCAACGGCGAGGTGCTGGCCACCGATATCAAGACGGCTTCGCTGTTTGCCGAGCCGCGGCGTATCGTCGATGCGGACGAGGCGATCGAAAAGCTCCAGACCGTCCTGCCGGATGTCGAGGTGGAGCAGACCTACCGCAAGCTGAAGAGCGGCACCGGTTTCGTGTGGCTGCAGCGCCAGCTCACGCCGCGCCAGCAGGCCGATATCATGCAACTCGGCATTCCGGGCATCGGCTTTCGCACCGAAAAGCGCCGCTTCTATCCTGGCGGATCGACCGCTGCCCATATTCTCGGCCTGACCAATATCGACAATCAGGGCATTGCCGGTATGGAAAAGTACATTGACGATCAAGGGCTTGCCGACCTTCGTGCAACCGGCCTGGCCGAGGCTGACAACTTGAAGCCGGTCAAGCTTTCCATCGACAATCGCGTGCAGCACATCGTCCATGACGAGATCACGCGTGCGCTCGAGAAATACCATGCCATCGCGGCAGGCGCGGTCGTGCTCAATGCAAAGACCGGCGAAATACTGGCCATGGCGTCGGTGCCGGATTTCGACCCCAACAATCCCTACAACGCGGCCGACAAGGACCGCCTCAACCGCATGTCGGCGGGTGTCTATGAAATGGGCTCGACCATCAAGAGCTTCACCACGGCCATGGCGCTGGATTCCGGCAAGGTGACCCTGGAGAGCACGTTCGATGCCCGCCGCCCGATTACCATCGGACGGCAGACCATCCGCGACTTCCACGGCAAGGGCCGGGTGCTGACCGTGCCGGAGGTGTTCATCTATTCGTCCAATATCGGCTCGGCGCGCGAAGCCGATGTCGTGGGCATCGAAGGCCATCGCGAATTCCTCAAGCGCATCGGCCTACTCGACCGCCTGCAGACCGAGCTTCCGGAAGTGGCGCGGCCGACCGAGCCCAAGGTCTGGAAGAAGGTCCACTCGATCACGATCGCCTTCGGCCACGGCATGTCGACCACGCCGCTGCAGACGGCGGTTGGTGCGGCCGCCCTGATGAATGGCGGACGCCTGATGGACCCGACCTTCCTGCCGAGGACGGAGGAGGAAGCCATCGCGGAGTCCAAGCAGGTCATCAGCCCGCAGACAAGCGCCGACATGCGCTATCTCTACCGGCTGAATGCCGAGAAGGGTTCGGGCAAGCGGGCAGAGGTTCCCGGCTACCGCGTCGGCGGCAAGACCGGCACGGCTGAAAAGGTGGTCAATGGCCGTTATGCGTCCAATGTCAGGTTCAACGCCTTCCTGGCCGCATTCCCGATGGACGATCCACAATATATCGTGCTCAGCATCGTGGACGAGCCGAAGCCGGAGAAGCCGGGCATGGCTGCGACCTCCGGTCTGAACGCGGCTCCCGTGGTTGCCAATATCATCCGGAGATCCGCATCATTCCTTGGCGTGAAGCCAGATTTCGGCCATGAAAATGAAGCAAAGCTGGTCTCCTACCAATGATTCTCAGGGCGCGCCGGCAAAGCGCGCCATTTGTTTGTAACGACTGGACCCTGATGAAACTCAAAGACCTCGCCGGTATCCTGCCTGTCGAAGGGGCTCTTCCTGGAGACATGGAGGCGAGCGGCGTCTCCTCGGATTCGCGCCAGGTCAAGCCGGGCGACATATTCGTCGCCGTCGCCGGCAGCAAGGCGGATGGGGCGAGTTTTGCCGCCGATGCCGAAAGGCGAGGCGCCGCGGTCATCGTCACGGCCAAGGGAGCTTCGCTCGGGCCGCTGTCCGTGCCGGTCATTGCCATTGACGATCCGCGCCGGACGCTGGCCCTGCTTGCGGCACGTTTCTTCAATCGCCAGCCTGAAACGATGGTCGCCGTCACCGGCACCAGCGGCAAGACCTCGGTCGCCGCCTTCACCCGCCAGATCTGGGAGCGTGTGGGGCTTGCCTCTGCCAGCATCGGTACCACCGGTGTCGTGGCGCCCGGCCGCAACGACTATGGCTCGCTGACAACGCCGGACCCGGTTGCCCTTCACCGTTTGCTCGCCGAGCTTGCCGATGCAGGCGTCACCCACGCTTCGATGGAAGCCTCCAGCCATGGCCTCGACCAGCGCCGGCTCGATGGGGTGCGCTTGGCTGCGGGTGCATTCACCAATCTCGGCCGCGACCACATGGACTATCATCCGACGGTCGAGGACTATCATCGCGCCAAGCTGCGCCTGTTCGATGCGTTGTTGCCCAAGGGCGCTCCGGCGGTGATCTTTGCCGATGACCATTGGTCGGAGCCGACCGTCGCCGCAGCGCGTGCAGCCGGCCTCGATGTGCTGACGGTCGGTCGCCATGGCGATTTCCTGCGGCTGAAGCGGGTCGAGCACGAGCGCTTCCGCCAGCGCGCAGAAATCGAGGCCGATGGTGTCATCCATGAGATCGATCTGCCGCTCGCGGGCGATTTCCAGATCTACAATGCGCTCGTTGCTGCCGGCCTGGCGATTGCGACCGGAACGCCGGCATCCAGGGCGCTTGTCTCGCTTGAAAAGCTCAACGGTGCGCCGGGCCGGCTCGAACTGGTCGGGACGACCGCCAACGGCGCGCCCGTCTATGTCGATTATGCCCACAAGCCGGATGCGCTGGAAAACGTGCTGGCCTCGGTGCGGCCCTTCACCACCGGGCGCGTGATCGTAGTGTTCGGCTGCGGCGGCGACCGGGATCGCGGCAAGCGGCCGATCATGGGCGAGATCGCGACGCGTCTGGCCGACGTGACCATCGTCACCGACGACAATCCGCGCTCGGAGGTTCCCGCAGAGATACGGGCGGCCATCCTGGCGGCGGCCCCCGGCGCGATCGAGATCGGCGACAGGCGCGCGGCAATCGCCGAGGCGATTGCCATGCTGCATGCGGGCGATACGCTGATCGTGGCCGGCAAGGGCCATGAGGAAGGCCAGACGATCGGCGCGCAGACCTTTCCGTTTTCCGATCATGAAGAGGTACGGCGGGCGCTCAAGGAGCAGGCCGCATGAGCTATCTGTGGACATCGGAAGCCCTGGTTGCCGCCATGGACGGCCGCCCGGTCGGCCAGATGCCGGCGGGCATTACCGGTATTTCGATCGACAGTCGTACGCTGGAGCCGGGTGACGCCTTCTTCGCCATCAAGGGCGAAACCATGGATGGCCATGATTTCGCGACCGCTGCCGTCAAGGCAGGGGCAGGCATCCTGGTGGTTGCCGAAGGCAAGCTGCCGGCGCTCGGCCGGCTGACGGCTCCGATGATCGTGGTGCCGGATGTGCTTGCCGCGCTGGAAAAGGCTGGGATCGCCGCACGTGCGCGCACCAACGCCAAGGTCATCGCCGTAACGGGATCGGTGGGCAAGACCAGCACCAAGGAGGCGTTGCGCCATGCGCTGTCGGCCGTTGGCTCCGTCCATGCCTCGGTGGCGTCGTTCAACAATCACTGGGGCGTGCCGCTGACACTGGCGCGCATGCCCGAGGATTGCGCCTATGCGATCTTCGAGATCGGCATGAACCATGAGGGCGAAATCCGCCCGCTGGTGAAGATGGTTCGTCCGCATGTCGCCGTCGTGACCGGTATCGCGGCCGCGCATCTGGGCCATTTCAGCAGCCTCGACGCCATTGCCAAGGCCAAGGCCGAGATATTCGAGGGCGTCGAGCCGGGCGGCACGGCCCTCATCAACCAGGATGATCCGCGTTTCAAGCTGCTCCACAAGCTGGCCCGCGATGCCGGCGTGGAACAGGTCTGGGGTTATGGCGAGCACGCCAAGGCCCAGGTGCGGCTGACGAATTTCGTCCTCCACCACGATCATTCGATCATGACCGCAAAGGTCGGTGACCAGGAAGTGGCGGTAAAGATCGGCGTGCCGGGGCGTCATGTCGTTCAGAACGTGCTTGCCGTATTGGGAGCAGCCAGGCTCGTCGGTGCCGACATCGCCGGAGTGGCAATGGAGCTCGCCGAACTGAAGGCCGAGCGCGGCCGGGGCCGGCGCCATATATTACGCAAGTCAGGCGCGCCTTTCACGCTGATCGATGAGAGCTACAACGCCAACCCGGCGTCCATGAAGGCGGCGATCGAACTGCTTGACGCGACGCCGGTTGCCGGTGATGGACGGCGTATCGCCGTGCTTGGCGACATGCTGGAGCTTGGGCAGTATTCGGCCAAGCTGCATGCCGCGCTTGCCGAACTGGTCATGGGGACGAAGACCGACCGCGTCTTCCTGGCGGGGCCGGAAATGAAAGCTCTGGCTGACCTTTTGCCGAGCGATTTCAAGGCCGAGCACAGACAAACGGCCACCGAGCTTCAACAGATACTGTTCGATGCGATCCGGCCGGGTGACGTCGTGATGGCCAAGGCGTCGAAGGGTATCGGTTTTGCCAGGCTGGTGGACGCATTGATCGAAAAATTCTCGGCCGAGGCCGAACATGCCAGAAACCGCTAATCGCGGTCCGGGGGAACAAGCTTCAAATGCTTACATTGCTCGTTGATTTCTCGGACCATTTTTCGGTCTTCAATATTTTTCGCTACATCACTTTCCGGACTGGCGGCGCACTCATCACCTCCGCACTGCTCGTCTTCATCTTCGGGCCGCTCATCATCGACTCCCTGCGTATCCGCCAGGGCAAGGGCCAGCCGATCCGGGCGGACGGCCCGCAGACGCATTTCAAGAAGGCGGGTACGCCGACCATGGGCGGCCTGATGATCCTGTCCGGCATCGTCGGCTCGTCGCTTCTGTGGGTGAACCTCTCCAGCATCTATGTCTGGGTCGTGCTCTTCGTGACGCTCGGCTTCGGCGCGATCGGCTTCTATGACGACTACCTGAAAGTGACCAAGCAGTCGCATCTGGGTCTTTCCGGCAAGAAGCGCCTGGGCATCGAATTCGTCATTGCCGGCATTGCCGCCTGGGTCATCATGCAGGCGGGGCAGGCGCCGTTCTCGTCCTCGCTCACCTTCCCCTTCATCAAGGATTTCCTGCTCAATCTGGGCTGGTTCTTCATCCCCTTCTCCTGCGTGGTGGTGGTGGGGGCAGGCAATGCCGTCAACCTCACCGACGGGCTGGACGGGCTCGCCATCGTGCCGATCATGATTGCGGCCGCCTCCTTCGGCGTCATCGCCTATCTGTCCGGCAACGCGGTCTTTGCCGAATATCTGCAAATTCACTTTGTGCCGGGAACGGGCGAACTGGCCGTCATCCTGGGCGCAGTCGTCGGTGCCGGCTTGGGCTTCCTGTGGTTCAACGCGCCGCCCGCAGCCATCTTCATGGGCGATACAGGTTCGCTCGCGCTCGGCGGCCTGATCGGCACGATCGCGGTCGCCACCAAGCATGAGATCGTGCTTGCCATCATCGGCGGCCTGTTCGTGCTGGAAGCGCTGTCGGTCATCATCCAGGTCGGTTTCTTCAAGATGACGGGTAAGCGCGTCTTCCTGATGGCGCCGATACACCACCATTTTGAGAAGCTCGGCTGGACGGAAAGCCAGGTCGTCATCCGCTTTTGGATCGTCGCCGTCATCCTTGCCCTGGTCGGTCTATCGACCCTAAAATTGCGGTAGAGGCTTCCGATGATCCCAGCGCGCTCTCTTTCCGGAAGACGTGTTGCACTCTTCGGGCTTGGCGGTTCGGGGATGGCAACCGCACATGCGCTGATCAAGGGCGGTGCCGACGTCCTGGCCTGGGACGACAATCCCGAAAGCGTGGCCACCGCGCAAACGGCCGGTATCGGCACGGGCGATCTGCGCCAGGCGGACTGGAGCAGCTTTTCCTCCTTCGTGCTCTCTCCAGGCGTGCCGCTGACGCATCCCAAGCCGCATTGGACGGTCGAACTTGCCAAGGCTGCCGGTGTCGAGATCATCGGCGATGTCGAGCTGTTCTCGCGCGAACGCAACGGCCAGGCGCCGGATGCGCCCTTCATCGCCATCACCGGCACCAACGGCAAATCCACCACTACGGCGCTCACCGCCCATATCATCAGGGCTTCGGGGCGCGATGCGCAGATGGGCGGAAACATTGGCCGTGCCGTCATGACGCTCGACCCGCCCAGGCCCAAGCGGCACTACATCGTGGAGTGCTCGTCCTACCAGATCGATCTTGCTCCCTCGATCAATCCGACTGCCGGCATCCTGCTCAATCTCACGCCCGACCATCTCGATCGCCATGGCACGATGCAGCACTACGCCTCGATCAAGGAGAGGCTGGTGGCCGGCAGCGACACCGCCATCATCGGCGTGGACGACATCTACTGCGCGCAGATTGCCGATCGCCTCGAAAAGGCAGGCAAGGAGGTCGTCCGCATTTCCAAGCGCCTGCCGCTGACCGACGGCTATTTTGCCGATGGCGAGGACCTGATGGAAGCGATCGACGGCCGCTACAGCCGCATCGGCTTTCTTGAAGGCATCGGCTCGCTACGCGGCCAGCATAATGCCCAGAACGCACTCGCGGCCGTCGCCGCCTGCCTCAAGGTGGGGCTTGATCTCGGCGAGATCCAATCGGGCCTGGAGAGCTTTCCCGGGCTTGCCCACCGCATGGAGCAGGTCGGGCGCAAGGATCACGTGCTGTTCGTCAACGATTCGAAGGCAACGAATGCGGACGCGGCGGCTCCCGCGCTATCGAGCTTCCCGCGCATCTACTGGATTGCGGGCGGGCTTGCCAAGGAAGGTGGCATCGAGCCGCTGCGCGGTCTCTTTCCCCGCGTGGCCAAGGCCTATCTGATCGGCGCAGCCGCACCTTCCTTTGCCGCGACGCTGGGCGAGGCGGTGCCTTACGAGATTTCCGATACGCTCGACGCCGCGGTCGAGCATGCCGCGCATGACGCGGCGCAGGACGATACGCAGGAAGCGGTCGTGCTGCTGTCGCCCGCCTGTGCCAGCTTCGACCAGTTCAGGAATTTCGAAGTGCGCGGCGACAGTTTCAGGCAACTGGTCGCTGCTATCGAGGGAATAAGAATCATCGGAGGGACAAGCTGATGGCAAGCCGTCTGGATACGAGTCCGGTTGCAGTCTGGTGGCGCACCGTCGACCGATGGTTCCTGGCCGCGTTCCTGTCGTTGATGGGGCTTGGCATCGTGCTGTCCTTTGCGGCCAGCCCGGCCGTTGCCGAGCGCATCGGCCTTGGCAGCTTCCACTTCGCCACCCGGCAGATATTCTTCACCATTCCTGCATTGGTGGTGATGATCGCGGTGTCCTTCCTCGAGGCGCGCGAGGTGCGGCGCATGGCCCTCATCATGCTGTGCGCTTCGCTGGTCCTGATGGTCGCGGCCCTCTATGTCGGCGTCGAGGTCAAGGGTGCCCGCCGTTGGGTCTCGCTCGCCGGCATCTCGCTGCAGCCGTCCGAATTCCTCAAGCCTGCCTTCGTCATTATCTGCGCCTGGCTGTTTGCCGAGCATGCGCGCCAGCCGGACATTCCGGGCAACCTCTTTGCCATCATCCTGCTCGGCCTCGTCATAGCCCTGCTCGTCGCCCAGCCCGACTTTGGCCAGACCATGCTGGTCCTTGGCACCTGGGGGGTGATGTTCTTCATGGCCGGCATGCCGTGGCTGTGGATCATCGGGTTGGGGGCCGTCGGCATCGGCGGTGCGCTGGCGGCCTATTCGGCGTTTCCGCATGTCGCCGGGCGTATCGACCGCTTCCTCACCGGCGAGGGCGATACGTTTCAGGTCGACATGGGCCGCGAGGCTCTCGTCAATGGTGGCTGGTTCGGCGTGGGGCCAGGCGAGGGCACGGTCAAGCGGGTCATCCCCGATAGCCATGCCGACTTCGTCTTCGCGGTGGCGGGCGAGGAGTTCGGCATCGTGCTGTGCTTCCTCATCATGCTTCTATTCGCCTTCATCGTCCTGCGGGGCTTGAGCATCGCGCTGAAGGAGCAGGATGATTTCACCCGCTACGGTGTCGCGGGCCTGGTCATCGTCTTCGGCTTCCAGTCCGTCATCAATATGGGCGTCAATCTCCAACTCATGCCGGCCAAGGGCATGACGCTGCCGTTCATCTCCTATGGCGGCTCTTCGCTGATCGCGATTGCGATCTCCATGGGCATGGTGCTGGCGTTGACGCGCAAGCGACCCGAAAAGCGCAAGGTGCCTGGCTTTCCCGGGCTGACTGGACGCGCCTTGGCCGCGGAATAGACCATGCCGAGAGGGACTATTCTTCTGGCCGCCGGCGGCACCGGCGGCCACCTTTTTCCAGCCGAGGCGCTTGCCCATGAGCTGATCGATCGCGGCTGGGAGGTGCACCTTGCCACCGACGACCGGGCCGGGCGCTATGCAGGCAATTTCCCGGCTAAGGTGGTCCATCCAATTGCGTCCGCGACGATTTCTTCGCGCAACCCGCTGAAGCTTGCCGCGTCCTTCTGGCAGATCTGGCGAGGCTTTCGCCAGTCGTCGGAACTGATCCGGAAGCTCAGGCCGGAGGTGGTCGTCGGTTTCGGCGGTTATCCGACGCTGCCGCCGCTCTACGCTGCAACGCGCCGCAGGGTGCCAGCCATCATCCATGAGCAGAATGCCGTCATGGGCCGCGCTAACCGTGCGCTTGCCGCCCGCGTGAACGCAATAGCCGGCGGCTTTCTGGCGGAAGAAGCAGGCAGTGACGGCGACAAGACGATCGTCACCGGCAACCCGGTGCGGCCCGCCGTATTGGAAGCTGCCAATACGCCCTATTCGCCATCGCCACCCGACGAGCCGTTCAACCTGCTTGTTTTCGGCGGTAGCCAGGGCGCAAAGTTCTTTTCCGATGCCGTTCCACCGGCGATCGCGGCCTTGCCGCTAGCGTTGCGCAAGAGGCTGAACGTTACGCAGCAGGCACGCGCAAACGACGTGGCGCGCGTTCTGGCCGCCTATGCCGAAATCGGTGTCGAGGCACAGGTTCTGCCCTTTTTCACCGATATGGCCGAGCGCATCGCCGCTTCCCATCTGGTCATTTCGCGCTCGGGCGCCTCCACGGTGTCCGAACTTGCCGTCATTGGCCGGCCGGCGGTCTTTGTTCCCTATCCCTACGCCCTAGATCATGACCAGGCCGCCAATGCCGCGGCCCTTGCTGCCGCCGGCGGGGCCGAAGTGCATCCGCAGGCGACATTGTCGCAAGACGTGCTTTCGAAGCTGATCGGTGATCTGATGCAGGACGCTGACAGGCTGTCGGCGATGGCCGCTGCCGCAAAGACGGCGGGAAAGCCCGATGCGGTGCGGTTGCTTGCCGACCTGACAGAAGCTATTGCGGCAAGAAAGACAGTCGAGAGCATAAAAAGGAACATGCAGCCATGAAGATGCAGCAGACGATCGGCCTCGTGCATTTCATCGGCATCGGCGGCATCGGCATGAGCGGCATCGCCGAGGTGCTGTTCAATCTCGGCTACAAGGTACAGGGGTCCGACCAGGCCGACAGTGCCAATGTCCAGCGGCTGCGCGACAAGGGCATCGAGTGCTTCGTAGGCCATCGCGCCGAAAATCTCGGCAAGGCCGAAGTCGTGGTGATTTCCACCGCCATCAAGAAATCCAATCCCGAACTGGCTGCCGCGCGCGAGAAATTGCTGCCGATCGTGCGGCGAGCCGAGATGCTGGCCGAACTGATGCGCTTTCGCCAATGCGTCGCCATTGGCGGCACGCATGGCAAGACGACGACGACTTCGATGGTTGCCGCGTTGCTCGATGCCGGCCGCCTTGACCCGACGGTGATCAACGGCGGCATCATCAACGCCTACGGCACCAATGCACGCATGGGCGATGGCGACTGGATGGTGGTGGAGGCCGACGAGAGCGACGGCACCTTCCTCAAGCTGCCGGCAGACATTGCCGTGGTCACCAATATCGACCCGGAGCACCTCGACCACTATGGCTCGTTCGACAAGGTACGCGATGCTTTCCGCCAGTTCGTGGAGAATGTGCCGTTCTACGGCTTCGGCGTGATGTGCACGGACCATCCGGAGGTGCAGGCGCTGTTTGCCCGTATCGAGGATCGCCGTGTCATAACCTATGGCGAAAACACGCAGGCGGACGTCCGCTTCGTCAATCACCGCATGGAAGGGGCGACCTCGGTTTTCGACGTGGTGGTGCGGGACCGCAAGAATGGTGCGGCCCAGACCATCAACGATCTGCGCCTGCCGATGCCCGGCCGCCACAACGTGTCGAACGCCACCGCTGCCATCGCCGTCGCGCATGAGCTTGGCCTGTCGGCCGACCAGATCCGCAAGGGCCTGTCCGCCTTCGGCGGCGTCAAGCGCCGCTTCACGCCGACGGGAAGCTGGAATGGGGTCAGCGTGTTCGACGACTACGGCCATCATCCGGTCGAGATCAAGGCGGTGCTGAGGGCGGCGCGCGATGCCTGCCAGGGCCGCGTCATTGCCATTGCCCAACCGCACCGCTTCACTCGGTTGCATGATTTGTTCGACGATTTCGCCGCCTGTTTCAATGACGCCGACACCGTCATGATCGCGCCGGTCTACGCGGCCGGCGAGGAGCCGATCCCGGGCGTTACGTCCGAGGCGCTGGCGGCACGCATCCGCGCGGGCGGTCATCGCGACGTTCGCCACCTGGAGGGGCCGGCGGCTATTGCGCCCATCGTGCGCGACCTTGCCAAGCCGGGCGATTTCGTGGTCTTCCTGGGTGCCGGCAACATCACGCAGTGGGCCTATGCGCTGCCGAAGGAGCTTGGCGGGGAGGCTTCATGACGAAAGGCGAGGCGCTGCTTGCAAGTCTTGGAAACCGGCTTTCGGGGCTGCGGGGCCGTGTCACGCCCGATGCCGAGATGGAAAAGATCACCTGGTTCCGTGCCGGTGGCGTGGCCGATGCGCTGTTCCAGCCGGCCGATGAGCAGGACCTCGCCGCTTTCCTGAAAGCCGTACCGGCAGATATTCCCCTGACCATCGTGGGGGTGGGCTCCAACCTGCTGGTGCGAGAAGGCGGCATCCGCGGCTTCGTGGTGCGCCTGTCGGCCAAAGGGTTTGCGGATACCGAAATCGTGTCGCCGATGCGCATCCGCGCCGGCGCGGCAACTCCCGACAAAAAGCTTGCAGCGGTCGCGCTCGATGCGGGCGTCGGCGGCCTTCATTTCTATCACGGCATACCCGGCAGCGTCGGCGGGGCGCTGAGGATGAATGCCGGCGCCAACGGCGTGGAGACATGCGAACGCGTGGTCGAGGTCAGGGCCCTGGACCGGAAGGGCAAGGTCCACCTCCTGTCGAATGCCGACATGGGCTATTCCTATCGTCATTCCTCTGCCTCTCCCGACCTCATTTTTACCTCGGCGCTGTTCGAGGGCTATGAGGAAAAGCCGGAGGTCATCAA
>JBARWP010000391.1:0-7883 GCA_049646905.1 Pseudaminobacter sp.
GCTCTGTCCGATGTCTCCTTCGCAATTGCGCCGGGAACCTTCACGGTCTTGCTCGGCCTCAACGGCGCCGGCAAGACCACCCTCTTTTCGCTGATCAGCCATCTCTACAACACCCGTCACGGCTCGATCGGCATTTTCGGGCACGATATCAGCCGCAAGCCCGGCGAGGCGCTGCGGCGCGTCGGCATCGTGTTCCAGGCGCGCACGCTCGATCTCGATCTCAGCGTCTACCAGAACCTGTCCTACCATGCCTCCCTGCACGGCATCGGCTCGGCCGAGGCGAAGCAGCGGATCGACGCGCTGCTTCGATCCGTCGATATGAGCGACCGGCTGCACGACAAGGCGCGCAGCCTGTCGGGCGGCCAGATGCGCCGCATCGAGATCGCCCGCGCGCTGCTTCACCGCCCGACCCTGCTTTTGCTCGACGAGGCGACCGTCGGGCTCGACATCCAGTCGCGCGCCGACATCCTTGCCATGATCCGCAAGCTGGTCGAAACTGACCGGATCGGTGTTTTCTGGGCAACCCACCTGATCGACGAGGTCGACACCAGCGATCATGTGGTGGTGCTGCACAAGGGCCAGTTGCTTGCCAACGGCACGGTGACCGAGATCATCGGCGCGACCGGCACCGGCACGATACGCGAGGCCTTCACCAAGTTGACCGGCCTCGATGCTGCAACGGCAACGGGAGCGGCAGGATGAGTACGCACTCGGCAGCGGATATGAACATGGCGGGCTCCATCGACGCCGGATCGAAGCCTTTCGGCCTGCGTCACTATCTGGTCTGCCTGAAAGGCATCCTGATCCGCGAGGGGCTGCGTTTCCTCAACCAGCGCGAACGCTTCATCTCCTCGCTCGTGCGGCCGCTGCTCTGGCTGTTCATCTTCGCCGCCGGCTTTCGCCAGGTGCTCGGCGTCTCCATCATCCCGCCCTACAAGACCTACGTTCTCTACGAGGTCTACATCTCTCCGGGCCTGTGCGGCATGATCCTGCTGTTCAGCGGCATGCAGTCGTCGCTGTCGATGGTCTATGACCGCGAGATGGGCAATATGCGCACCCTGCTCGTCAGCCCCTTTCCGCGCTGGTATCTGCTGGTGTCGAAGCTGCTGGCAGGCGTCACCGTCTCGATCGCGCAGGTCTATGTCTTCCTCGCGGTCGCCTGGTTCTGGGGCGTGAAGGCGCCGCCGATCGGCTATGTCTTCGTGCTGCCGGCCCTGTTCCTGTCGGGCCTGATGCTGTGCGGGCTGGGCATGTTCCTGTCTTCGATGATCAAGCAGCTCGAAAATTTCTCGGGCGTGATGAATTTCGTGATCTTCCCGATGTATTTCGCCTCGCCCGCGCTCTATCCGCTCTGGCGCATCCAGGAATCGAGCCCGCTTCTCTACCAGATCTGCCTTGCCAACCCGTTCACCTATGCCGTCGAACTGATCCGTTTTGCCTTTTACGGCCAGGTGGACTGGATCTCGCTGGCTGTGGTCGCGGCCTGCACGGCGGTGTTTCTTGCCGGTGCCATCATCGCCTATGACCCTTCGCGTGGCCTGATGAACCGCAAACAGGATACAGGAGGAAATGCCTGATGACGCGCTATCCCATGATCGTCGGCGTAAGCGCTGCCCTGGTGCTTGCCGCCCTCCCCTCGCTGGCCAATGCGGCCTCCGGCCAGGACCCGGATTGGCCCTGCATCCAGCGCAAGGTCCCGCAACTGTCCCTTGGCCAGGTCTGGACCGGCCCGGAACTGCCCGAGGAGGCGAAGGACTGGGCACAGGATGAAGACATCGCCGAACTCGTCAAGGAGATTGCTGCCCGGCGCGTGCCGCTTGAGGAAGCCCAGCAGGAGATCGAGGATTTCGCTGCGGCATTGCCGCCGGATCAGGCTGCCCCGCGCCTGCTGATGCTGGTCCAGGGCCTGTTCGACCATATGGATGCGGAGCGCTCGCATGTGATTTCAGGCATCGCGCGTTATGCCCACAGGCAGACCGAGATCGCGGCAGACCTGCGAAGGGAGGCCTCCGCCGTGGATGCGCTGCGCACCAAGGCCGATGCGAACCCCAACGAGGTGGCGGTGCGCACGGAGCGGCTCACCTTCAGCACCCGCATATTCGAGGAGCGCGTGCAGTCGCTGACCTTCGTGTGCGAGGTGCCGACGCTGATCGAGCAGAGGCTTTACCAATTGACCAAGACCGTGGCCGGCTTGCTCCCCAAGCAGGAATAGGCCGTCAGGAGCCGTTATCGGGATAGAGTTTGCCGAACAGCGGCAGATACATCGCCCCCCTGCGCATGAGGAAATCATGGAAGGTCGCCATGGCGGGCGAGATGGCATGGTCGCTGCGGGTGACGGCGAACCACTGCCGCCGGATCGGCATGCCGGCCACATCCAGGATGACCAGCCGGCCCGCCTCCACCTCCGAGGCGATGGTGTGCGCCGAAATGAAGGCGATGCCGAGCCCGGCCATGACCGCCTGCTTGATCGTCTCGTTCGATCCCATCTCGATGCCGAGATCGTCGAGACGGCCCGGTATCTCGCCGAGAAAGATCTCCAGCGAGATTCGCGTCCCCGAGCCGGGCTCGCGGATCAGGAAGTTCTCCTGCGCAATCCGCTCCTTGGAGATGTCGCGCTTATGCGCCAGCGGATGCTCGGGCGGTGCGATGATCACCAGGGGATGATCGCCGAAGGCTGACGCACGGACCGGAACGTCCTTCGCCGGCCGTCCCATCAAGGCGATGTCGACGTCGTGATTCTTCAGGCTGGCGATGGTTTCGGCACGGTTGCCGATCGACAGCCGCATCTCGATATCCGGGTGCTCCTTCATGAAGGCCGCCATCAGGCGCGGCGCGAAATATTTGGCGGTGGACACTACGCCAAGCTTGAGCGTTCCGGTCCGCACCCCCTTGATCGCGTCGATCTGGTCCTCGAGCAGGCGCAGGCGCTCCTCGATCATCCGTGCGGCATCCACGAACACCAGGCCTGCGGCAGTCGGACGCATACCTTCGGCGGTACGGTCGAAAAGCTCGATGCCGGCATCCTCCTCCACCTGCCGCAACTGGATGGTGACCGCCGGAGGCGAAAGGCCCAATATCCTGGCCGCATTGACGATTTTCCCGTTCGTCGAGATCGCCTGGATGGTTCGAAGCTGCCGTAGGGAAAGGTTGCGCATGCAGCATGCTAAATATTTTTTACTGCAAAAGTAAAGTTATTAAAATTTACTTATTCAGGGGGTTTTGGTCTCATCCCCTCAAGCCGGTCGACCCAAGAGGAGGTGGCGACGGGCTCGGGAGAAGACAATGAGCACCGCTACGCTTGACGCCCTGCTGAATTCCTACACCCGAACGGGCGACCCGGTCCGCGAAGCCGTCGCCGCGACCGTCCACCAGCTCGCCCTGGCCGCCATAAAGGTCCGCAACGTCATAAACCAGGGTGCCCTCGGCAAGGCCTTCGCCGGGACCCGTGGCGCCAACGCCGACGGCGACATCCAGAAGGACCTCGACGTCTACGCCGACGACATCTTTCTCGACGCCGTGCGGCAGGCACCGGTTGCGCTCTATGCCTCGGAAGAGCTGGAGCAGCCGGTCCTGCTGAATGCGGATGCGCCCATCGCCATTGCCATCGACCCGCTGGATGGCTCCTCCAATATCGATACCAATGTGTCCATCGGCACGATCTTCTCGCTTCTCCCTGCAACTGGCGCGCCGGACAAAAATCCGGCCGCCGCTTTTTTTCAGCCGGGAGTAAATCAACTGGGTGCCGGTTTCTTCATCTATGGACCGCAGCTGGCGCTGGTGCTCACGCTCGGCAGCGGCACGCATGTCTTCGTGCAATCTGCACGGCTCGGCACCTTCATCCAGGCCTATGAGAGCCGGATCATCCCCGACCGTGCGCATGAATTCGCCATCAACGCCGCCAACTACCGGCATTGGGACGAGGCCGTCCGGCTCTATGTCGACGACTGCATGAAGGGCAGCGAAGGCCCGCGCGAACGCGACTTCAACATGCGCTGGATCGCCTCGCTGGTCGCCGATTGCTACCGCATCCTGGTGCGCGGCGGGGTCTTCCTCTATCCGGGCGACAAGCGGCGCGGCTACTCGCAAGGCCGCCTGCGCCTCGTCTATGAAGCCAACCCGATCGCCTATCTGATCGAACAGGCCGGCGGCTCGGCCACCGACACGATCGGCCGCATCCTGGAGATCGAGCCGCAAAGCCTGCATCAGCGCACGCCGTTCGTGTTCGGCTCCTCGCGGGAAGTCGCCCGCATCGCACGCTATCACACCGAACCGAGCGGCATCGGCGAACGCTCGCCGCTTTTCGGTAATCGCGGCCTGTTCCGCGCCTGACCGGGAGCCAGAATCCATGTCCGCCAAGCATCCGATCATATCGATCACCGGCTCCTCCGGAGCAGGCACCACATCCGTCAAGCGCATCTTCGAGCAGATCTTCCGGCGCGAGAACATCGACGCCGCCTTCATCGAGGGCGATGCGTTCCATCGCTACGATCGCGCCGCGATGAAGGAAAAGGTCGCCGACGAGGAAAGAAGGGGCAACCCGAACTTCACCCACTTCAACGCCGAGGCCAATGAGCTGGAAACCCTCCAATCGGTGTTCGAGGAATACAGCCGCAAGGGCACCGGCCGCACCCGCACCTATGTCCACGACGACGAGGAGGCCAGGCTCTACGGCCAGCCGCCGGGCACCTTCACGCCCTGGCGCGAGTTCGAGCCGAGCCGGCTGCTTTTCTACGAAGGCCTGCATGGCTGCGCCCGAACTGAAACGGTCGACCTCGCCAAGCTCGCCGACCTCAAGATCGGCGTGGTGCCTGTCATCAATCTGGAGTGGATCCAGAAGATCCACCGCGACCGGGCCACGCGCGGCTATTCGACCGAAGCTGTGATGGACGCGATCCTGCGGCGCATGCCGGACTATGTGCGCTACATCACGCCGCAATTTGCCCTGACCGACATCAATTTCCAGCGCGTGCCGATCGTCGACACATCGAACCCCTTCATCGCGCGCTGGATACCGACGCCGGACGAATCGATGCTGGTCATCCGTTTCGCACGCCCGCGCGGCATCGATTTCCCCTATCTGCTGTCAATGATCCACGACAGCTTCATGTCGCGCGCAAACTCGATCGTGGTGCCGGGCAACAAGCTCGACCTTGCAATGCAACTGATCCTGACCCCGCTGATCCTGCAATTGATCGAGCGCCAGAACCGCGCATCGTGAGGAGATCATCATGAACAGTCAGACCGCCGTCAGGGCCATGCCCGAAGCTTCCGTGTCCGAAAAGGACATGGCCAATGCCATCCGCGCTTTGGCGATGGATGCCGTGCAGAAGGCCAAATCCGGTCACCCAGGCATGCCCATGGGCATGGCCGATGCCGCAACGGTGCTGTTCAACCGCTTCATCAACATCGATCCGGGCAAGCCCGACTGGCCCGACCGCGACCGTTTCGTGCTTTCGGCCGGGCACGGCTCGATGCTGCAATATGCGCTGCATTATCTGCTCGGCTATGCCGACATGCCGATAGACCAGCTCAAGGCCTTCCGGCAGCTTGGCAGCCGCACCGCCGGCCACCCCGAATACGGCCATGCACTGGGCATCGAAACCACCACCGGCCCGCTCGGCCAGGGCATCTCCACCGCCGTCGGCATGGCGCTTGCGGAGCGCATGCTGGCCGCCCGCCACGGCGCCGACATCGTCGATCACTACACCTATGTCATTGCCGGCGACGGTTGCCTCCAGGAAGGCATCAGCCATGAGGCGATCGACCTTGCCGGCCATCTCAAGCTCAACCGGCTGATCGTTTTCTGGGACGACAATTCGATCTCGATCGACGGCCCGACCTCGCTTTCGACCTCAATGGATCAGATGGCACGCTTCAGGGCCGCCGGATGGAACGTGGAGCGGGTCGACGGCCACTACGCGGAAGCGATCGCAGCCGCAATCGAGACGGCGCGCCAGTCCGACCGCCCGTCGTTGATTGCCTGCCGCACGCTGATCGGCAAGGGCGCGCCCAATCTCCAGGGATCGGAAAAGACGCATGGCGCGCCGCTGGGCGACGCCGAAATCGCTGCCACCCGCGACAATATCGGTTGGCCGCATGAACCCTTCGAAGTGCCGGATGCCGTGCTTTCGGCGTGGCGCGAGGTGGCCGTTCGCGGACAGGCGGCACGCCAGTCCTGGGAGCGGCGGCTGGCGAATTCGCCTCAACGCGTCGCGTTCGAACAGGCGGTTGGCACAGAACTCCCCGCCACCGTGTTCAGTGCGCTTGCGGCATTCCGCAAGACCCATGTCGACCAGGCGACCAAGGTCGCGACCCGCAAGGCCTCCGAAATGGCGCTCGCGGCGATCAACGACGCGACCGACCTGACGGTGGGCGGCTCGGCCGACCTGACGCATTCCAACCTGACGATCACCAAGGACATGCAACGCGTGGCGCCGGGCGACTATGCCGGTCGCTACATCCACTACGGCATTCGCGAGCACGGCATGGCGGCCGCCATGAACGGCATCGCGCTCCATGGCGGCTTCGTTCCCTATGGCGGCACCTTCCTGTGCTTTGCCGACTATGCGCGCGGCGCCATGCGGCTGTCGGCGCTGATGGGACAGCGCGTCATCTATGTCATGACGCATGATTCGATCGGGCTCGGCGAGGACGGCCCGACCCATCAGCCGATCGAGCATCTGGCGATGCTGCGGGCGACGCCGAACCTCAACGTGTTCCGCCCCGCAGATATCGTCGAGACGGCCGAGTGCTGGGAACTGGCGCTGAAGAGCAAGCATCGCCCCAGCGTGCTGGTGCTGTCGCGGCAGAACCTGCCGATGCTGCGTCAGGCCCACGAGGACGCACTGCCCTCGGGATGCGGCGCCTATGTGCTGCGTGAGCCCGAAGGGGCAAGGCAGGTGACGCTGATCGCCACCGGCTCCGAGGTCGAGATCGCGGTCGCCGCGGCCGAGCGGCTGCACGCCCAACACAGCATCGCTGCCGCAGTCGTTTCCATGCCGTGCTGGGAATTGTTCGAGGAGCAGAGCCCCGCCTATCGCAAGGAAGTGCTGGGCACCGCCCCGCGGATCGCCATCGAAGCGGCTGCCCGCCTCGGCTGGGACCGCTGGGTCGGCGACAACGGCACCTTCATCGGCATGACCGGCTTTGGCGCCAGCGCACCCGCAGCCGACCTCTACCGGCATTTCAACATCACGCCCGACGCGGTTGTCGAAGCCGCACGCAAGCTCACCTGAAGGGAGGAACCATGGCAGTCCGAGTTGCAATCAACGGTTTCGGCCGCATCGGCCGCAATATCTTGCGCGCCATCCTGGAATCCGGCCGGACCGATATCGTCGTCGTGGCGATAAACGACCTCGGCCCGGTCGAGACCAACGCGCATCTGCTGCGTTACGACAGCGTGCACGGCCGTTTCCCGGGAACCGTGAAGGTCAAGGGCGATACGCTGGAGATCGACGATCTGCCGCCGATCCGCGTAACGGCGCTGCGCAACCCGACCGAACTGCCGCATGCCGAACTCGATGTCGATATCGCGCTCGAATGCACCGGCATCTTCACCTCGAAGGAAAAGGCCCTGGCGCATGTGGCCGCCGGCGCCAAGCGGGTCCTGGTGTCGGCGCCTGCCGATGGTGCCGACCTCACCGTCGTTTACGGCGTCAATGAAGACAAGATCAGCAAGGATCACGTCGTCATCTCCAACGCCTCCTGCACCACCAACTGCCTGGGGCCTGTCGCCAAGGTGCTGAACGACGCCATCGGCATCGAGCGCGGCTTCATGACCACGATCCATTCCTACACCGGCGACCAGCCGACGCTCGACACCATGCACAAGGATCTCTATCGCGCCCGCGCCGCAGCCCTGTCGCAGATCCCGACCTCAACGG
>JBARWP010000392.1:0-3755 GCA_049646905.1 Pseudaminobacter sp.
GCTCGAGCGTGCCAAGCCGTTCGGCAGTGTTTTTCACCGTCTCGTCGGCCGTGCCCACCAAGGCTTCCAACCCGGCGAGCTTTTCGTCGATTGCCGCGACATCGTCCGCCGCCGGCTGCTCGCTGCCTTGCTGGCGCAGGGCCGCAATGGATGCCTCGGCCTCATTCAGGCGCGTTTCCAGGGCCTGGAGATCATCACCATTCTCCCCGGCGCCGGAAGCTTCCTGTGCCTCGCGCAGGCTGGCTGTATCCGACTTGAGCTGGTCGACGGTCTGCGCAAGGGCATCGACCCGGCCGGCCAGCTCCGTGTCGGTGCCGCCGGCACCATTCTCCAGCCCGGCAACCGCCTGTTTCAACTGCGCCAATTCGGCCTGGACCGAATCCGGCACCTGGCTTGCACCACTGGAATTGGCTGCGGGCAGGATGCCGGCAAATTGCAGGGCGCCGGCACCGGCAAGCGCAATCACACCGCCCACGATGCCGGCGGCCACCAGGCCGAGGCCGCCTTGCCGCGTCTCGGGCCGGGCCGGAGCCGGCTCGCCTGCTGATGCCGTATTTTGGTCATGTGTGGCCGAGGAACTGCCTTCCGCACTGGAAAAATCATAGCTGGAGGGCTCGCGATCGGCTTGGTCTTTAGCCTGTGTCTGGCTGGGAGATGAACCAGCCTCACTCGTCGCCGCATCGGATGAAGTCGGCGATTCCGCCTGGTCGATGGCGGCCTGTGCCGCCGGATCGTCGCTTGCCGACGAATCGCCGTCGGGCACGCGCGACACCGCTTCCGGTTCCAGTTCGATCGTCACCGGCTCGCGATGGGACTTCGAATGCCGCATCTTCGGCGTCTTGACCATATGAGAGCTCCGCAATTCGTGCTGTCTGAAAAATCCCAGGTCGCGGGAACTGTAGCAGGATCACTACCACACCAGCACCATCTGAAAAGGGCCGGGTGGTGGCGAGGGGTTAGAAGGCGTCTTCCAGCAGCGCCAGCAGGGCCTCTTCCGTCGGCTCCATGGCCACCGAAATCTTTGCGAACGGCGGACCCTGCAGCTTTGCCGAAATCCGGGGTGAAAGACAGAAATAGCGTGCACCGGCGAAGTGGACATCCCAGTCCGGGCTTCTGGAAATACCCACGACGGCCTCGGCCGCCTTGGACGAATAGAGCAGCACGGCATCGACCGGCTGGTCTGCAAAAAGTCCCGCCAGGTCGGCTTCGGAATAGTCCACCGCCAGTGTGTCGTAGGTCTCGATGGGAAGGGGCCGGACCCCCGCCTCCGCCAGAAGCGCCTCGAATGCCGGCAGCCGGACACGCCCGGTTAGATAGGCGATACGCATATCCGGCGCTGCCTCTCTCGCGATCGCCTCGGCAAGGCCGGAAGCATCTCCCGGACCTTCCACGACCGAAGAAAATCCCGCCTCGCGCGCCGCCGCCGAGGTCTTTGCGCCAACGGCAAAGCAGCGATAACCGGACAGCCCGGCGACGAGGTCCCGTGGCGCGTGACGGATGGCATTGACGCTGGTGAGAGCCACCGCGTCGATATTGTCGGGAACATCCGCCAGCGAAACAGCCAGGCTGCGGGTTTGCGAAAGCGGCAGGATGACCGGTGCAAACCCCATTTCCTCCAGCCGACGCGCGGTTTTTGCCGCGCCGGGCTGCGGCCGTGTCACCAGGACGCGGCGGCCTGTCATTCAGCCCCAACCTTCGAAGAAGCGTGTTCCGGCCCTCGCCCGCACATCCTCGCCGGCTTCGCGACCGATTCGGGCGGCATCGGCCACATGGCCCTCGCGCCGCACCTCATGCGCCTCGCTGCCGTCCAGCGAAAGGATAATGCCGCTGAAGGCGAGACGATCGCCGTCGATGACCGTATGACCGGCAATCGGTGTGCGGCAGGAGCCATCCAGCGCCCGCAGATAGGCACGCTCACAGACCAGCGCATAGCCGGTGGGCGCATCGTGGATCGGCGCCAGCAGGTCCCGCACCCAGGCATCCTCGGAGCGGTGCTCGACGCCGATGGCGCCCTGCCCGGGGGCAGGCGGGAATTTTTCCAGCGGCATCAGGTCGGTGATGATTTCGGTCAACCCAAGCCGGCGCAGGCCGGCATTGGCCAGAATCGTGCCATCCGCGATCTTTTCATCGAGCTTGCGCAGCCTCGTCTGCACATTGCCGCGGAAGATCACGACGTTGAGGTCGGGGCGCATGCGCTTGATCAGCGCCTGACGCCGCAGCGACGAGGACCCCACCGTCGCGCCCTGCGGCAATTCGACGATGGAAGGCGCCAGCCGGCCTATGAAGGCATCACGCGGGTCTTCACGCGGCAGGAAGGTCGAGACTTCCAGCCCTTCCGGCAGCGTCGTCGCCATGTCCTTGGAGGAATGCACGGCAATGTCGATGCGCTTGTCGAACAGCGCATCCTGCAGTTCCTTGGTGAAGAGGCCCTTGCCGCCCACTTCCGACAGCGGCTTGTCCTGGATCCGGTCGCCGCTGGTGGTCAGCGGCACGATTTCGAAGGCGTCTTCGGCGCACCCGTGCGCCGCCATCAGGCGATCTCGTGTCTCTTTTGCCTGCGCCATTGCCAACAGGCTGGCGCGGGTGCCGATTTTCAACGCTCTTGTTTGCATGAGGCCCGGTCCGTGATACCCACCCGGCGAACGGGTTTTACAATCTAGTGGTTCGTTTCCAACATTTGCATCCCATTTGTATCAGGCGCGAAGGCAAATGTTGAAAACAAAAGAACCACTAGCAAGTTTATGATTCTAGTGGAATTTTCGAATTTGACATTCGATCTGGCGGCCGACATCAATCGGGTATCGAATGTCAAATTCATTCCACTAGACCCTCCTATCGAGGAAATCACGGCCGGGCAATGCAACGAAATGACGCCATGATCCGGGTTCTCGGCATCGAGACGAGTTGCGACGAGACGGCGGCAAGCGTTGTCGGCCTGCGCGAAGGTGCTGAACCCGAGATATTGTCCAATGTCGTGCTGAGCCAGATCGAGGAGCACGCGGCCTTTGGCGGCGTGGTTCCGGAAATCGCAGCCCGTGCCCATGTCGAGGCGCTGGACGGGATCATCGAGGCGGCGCTTGCCGATGCCGACACGAAACTTTCCGATGTCGATGCGGTGGCCGCCACCGCCGGGCCGGGCCTGGTCGGCGGCCTGATCGTCGGACTGATGACCGCCAAGGCCATCGCCGCGGCGGCCGGCAAGCAATTGCTCGCCATCAACCATCTGGAAGGCCATGCGCTGACGGCGCGGCTGACCGATGGACTGTCCTTCCCCTATCTGCTCCTGCTGGTTTCCGGCGGCCATACGCAGATCGTGCTGGTGCGCGGCGTCGGCGACTACCAGCGCTGGGCCACTACGATCGACGATGCACTTGGCGAGGCCTTCGACAAGACGGCGAAGATGCTGGGGCTCGCCTATCCGGGCGGACCGAATGTGGAAAAGGCGGCGGCAAAGGGCGATGCGAAGCGCTTCAACTTCCCCCGCCCGATGAAGGGCGAAAGCCGGCCCGATTTTTCCTTCTCAGGACTCAAGACCGCCGTGCGGCAGGCGGCGACCTCCATCGCTCCGCTGACCGATCAAGACGTCGCCGACATCTGCGCTTCGTTCCAGACGGCTGTCTCCGATGCACTCGGGGACCGTGTACTGCGAGCGCTGGTGCGCTTCCGGGAGGACTTTCCCGACATTGCCGCCCCGGCACTGGTGGTTGCCGGCGGGGTCGCGGCAAACCGGGAAATCCGCTCGACGCTCGAAAGCC
>JBARWP010000393.1:0-1711 GCA_049646905.1 Pseudaminobacter sp.
GAAGCAACAGCCATCAAGTTTGCCAAAGAAGGTGCGACTGTCGTGGTGTGTGATGTCAGCAAGGAGGCAATCGCAAAGACTGTTTCTGCATGCGAGCAAGCGGGTACCAGGGCGATGGGGTTTGCCCTTGACGTCACAAACCGCGAAACTCTGGATGCCATGGTTGCACAAACGCTTGAACAGCACGGAAGCGTGGATATCCTGATAAACAACGCAGGTATCACGCGGGACGCACGTCTGGAAAAGATGACCGCCGAACAATTCGACTCAGTGATCGATGTAAACCTGAAAGGCGTGTTCAACGCCGCACAAGCCGTGTTGTCGCCGATGATTGCGCAAGGAAGCGGGGTCATTCTCAATGCCAGTTCAGTTGTCGGCATTTATGGAAACTTCGGGCAAACCAACTATGCTGCAGCTAAGTTCGGTGTGATCGGTTTTACCAAAACCTGGGCGCGCGAGCTCGGGCCAAAGGGCATACGGGTCAATGCTGTGGCGCCCGGCTTCATCGAAACTTCCATGCTTGCCAGCGTGCCCGATGACGTGCTTGCAAATCTGTGCGGACAGGTTCCCCTCAGGCGGCTGGGCAAACCCGAAGAGATCGCCAATATCTATGCATTTCTTGCAAGTGACGAAGCCAGTTATATCAACGGCGCAGTCATTGAAGCCAGCGGCGGCCTGACCCTTTAACCTCGGGGCAAATCATGCCCCTCTTCTGAAAGAGAACACGATGAGCATTGTCGACAGACTGATTCCACCCTCCGGCCTCAAGGTTTTAATCACTGGTGGCGCAGCAGGAATAGGCGGCACGATTGCACAAGGCTTTCATGAAGTCGGTGCCAAAGTTTATATTTGCGATATTGATGCCCGCGCGGTTGACCTGATGCTGAGTCAGTATCCTGGCATGCACGGCGCCGTGGCCGATGTCGGGGTACAGAGCGATGTAGACCGCATCATCGACGCTGCGGTCACCACGCTGGGTGGCCTGGACGTTCTGATCAATAACGCAGGTATCGCTGGCCCAACCGGAAATATCGAAGACATAGACCCCGCCGCATGGGAACAAACCATTTCCACCAACCTCAACAGCCAGTTCTATTTTCTTAGAAAAGCAGTGCCCCATCTGAAGGCGTCAGACCACAATGCCAATATCGTGGTCATGTCATCGGTTGCCGGTCGCTTGGGATACCCTTTCCGTACACCCTATGCCGCCACCAAATGGGCAATAGTTGGTCTGATGAAATCGCTTGCCAATGAGCTTGGCCCTGACAACGTACGGATCAACGCCGTGCTGCCCGGCCTGGTTGACGGCGACCGCATGAGCCGCGTCATACAAGACAGAGCCCATGTGCTGGAAATCAGCGAAGCCGACATGCGCAATCAATACCTGGAAAAAATCTCGTTGCGCCGCATGGTAAGCACCGAAGACATCGCCGCCATGGCGTTGTTTCTGTCTTCTGCGGCGGCAATAAACATCACCGGCCAGGCCATCAGCGTTGACGGGAACGTGGAGTATCTATAAAGGTGGCATCACCGCCTTTCAGGCCCAGCATGCTACGCGCCTCGTCGGGCGTAGCAATCTCCAAAGAAAGTTCGTCGAGCATGCGACGAACTTTCCTGACCTGATCAGCACTGGATGCGGCAAGCTCTCCCTTATTGAGAAACAGGCTGTCTTCCAGGCCCACGCGAATATTTCCGCCCATGAGCGCAGACA
>JBARWP010000394.1:0-3557 GCA_049646905.1 Pseudaminobacter sp.
GGTACTAAGCCGGCGTATCTTCGAAGCCTACCGCGACGATGCGATCGTTCAGCCCTATGTCGCGGGCCGAAATGTGCGGCTGAGCTTCCTGGAGGTGGAAACCGGCGCCGGCACGGAAGCGCTCGGCATCTCTTTCGTCGATGCGGGCGGTGATTTCCAGACCATGCAGGACAGCCTGGCGCTCTATGGCGAGACCGGCGCGGAGGCCCGCGTCCGCGGCATCTATACGGAGCCCGAATTGCTGCCCATGGCGGCAAGCCAGCCGGCGGCTGCCGACAGGATCAAGGCGATCGCGCAGCATTGCAGGCAGGCGCTTGGCCTGCGCGACGTGTTCTCGATGGATTTCCGCGTCGAGCCGGACGACACGGTCCACCTCATCGAATTCGAGGTCTGCCCCGGCCTGCCCTGCTTCGACTTCCGGGCCTATTGCCGGCAATACTGGAAACTGGATCTCGCCGATGCGATGGCTGAAGTGGCGGCAAGCCGCGTTCAGCGGCGTTCCATGCAGACGGCGGTGTGACCGGCACCGACAAAGCCGAGACGGCTGGCGGCGGCCTTGGAAACGTCGATGACGCGGCCACGCACGAAGGGGCCGCGATCATTGATGCGCACGACGACGCTGCGGCCGTTCTTGCTGTTGGTCACCCGCACCTTGGTGCCGAAAGGCAGGGTGCGATGGGCGGCGGTCATTGCGGCGGGGTTCATGCGCTCCCCGGAGGCGGTCTTGGATGTCAGGGCATACCAGGAGGCGCGGCCGCATTGAGCCGAGGCGGGTCCGGTCGAGGCGACGATCATCAGGCCAGCCGCAACCATTGCCGCGGAAGCCGCAGCGCGGGTCTTCTTCATCTTTTGAAATTCTCTCCGTTGACGAGTATCGGTGCCGTCTTAAGCCAAATGCGGCAGCAAATGCGGCGAACATCTGGCAATATCGCGGCGTGGCGTACAAGTTTGGAGTCAAGTCGAAACATATGGTCAGATCATCTGCAGGATCCGACTATTCCGATATTTTCCAGGCCAGCGGCAATGCTGGTCGACCATGTGCAGCTTGTCCGGACGACCCGGCATCAAAAGCGGATATCCATTCGACAATTTGAGCTCGGACTTCCGCAACATTGGGCCAGTCGATTTTGCTTTGCGTGCCACCCCCGCCAGCGGCAGCCTATGGTGTTGTTCGCACCCCGTCGGATCGGCTACACGGACAACGGACGCTCACAGGCGAAGGCGATGGCAAGGACCTCGCCCGACACGGCAAGGAGGCTATCATGCTGCGCAAGACCGAGTTCTTCATCGATGGGAAATGGGTGGCGCCGGCCACGCCGAAGGAATTCGAGGTCATCAATCCGGCCGACGAGCAGCCCTTCGCGGTGATCTCGCTGGGCACGGCCGCCGATGTGGACAAGGCGGTCGCCGCGGCGCGGCGCGCCTTCGAAAGCTGGAGCCTGACCAGCCGCGACGACCGCGTGGCGTATCTGGAAAAGCTGCTTGCCGCCTACAAGCGCCGCCTGCCCGACATGGCGCTCGCCATTTCGCAGGAGATGGGCGCCCCAATCAAGCTGGCGACGGACTCGCAGGCCGCCGTCGGCATCAGCCACATCAAGACCTTCATCCGCGAATTGAAGGCCTTCGCCTTCGAGCATCCGCTCGGCGAGCACGCTCCCAACGACCGCATCGTGCACGAGCCGATCGGCGTGTGCGGCCTCATCACGCCATGGAACTGGCCGATGAACCAGGTCACGCTGAAAGTGGTGCCGGCGCTTGCCGCAGGCTGCACCGTCGTGCTCAAGCCGTCGGAAATCGCGCCGATCTCCTCCATCATCTTTGCCGAGATCGTCGAGGAAGCAGGCCTTCCGGCCGGCGTCTTCAATCTCGTCAATGGCGATGGCCCGACGGTCGGCGAGGCGATGTCGCGCCATCCGGGCATCGACATGATGTCGTTCACCGGCTCGACCCGCGCCGGCATCGCCGTCACCAGGGCGGCAGCCGAGACGGTCAAGCGGGTGACGCTGGAACTCGGCGGCAAGTCGCCCAACATCGTCTTTGCCGACAGCGACCTGCCGCAGGCGGTCGAGCGCGGCGTGGCGCATTGTTTCGAAAACACCGGCCAGTCCTGCAACGCGCCGACGCGCATGCTGGTCGAGCGCACCGTCTACGACCAGGCGGTGAAGCTCGCGGAGGACTATGCCACCCGCACGGCGGTCGGAAACCCGGCGCAGGAGGGCAACCATATCGGGCCGGTCGTGTCGGCGGTGCAGTTCGACAAGATCCAGGGCCTGATCGATGTCGGCATCAAGGAAGGCGCGCGGCTGGTGGCCGGCGGGCTCGGCCGGCCGGAAGGCTTCAACCGCGGCTATTTCGTGCGCCCGACGATCTTTGCCGATGTCTCCAACGACATGCGCATCGCGCAGGAGGAAGTGTTCGGCCCGGTGCTGGCAATGATCCCCTTCGAATCGGAAGAGGATGCCATCGCGATCGCCAACGACACGCCCTATGGCCTGTCGAGCTATATCCAGACTGGCGACAAGGCCAAGGCGCAGCGGGTCGCCCGCCGCCTGCGTTCCGGCATGGTGCAGATCAACGGCGCCTCGCGCGGCTCCGGCAGCCCGTTCGGCGGCTACAAGCAGTCGGGCCTCGGCCGCGAGGGCGGCAAATGGGGCCTGGAGGACTTCCTCGAGGTCAAGGCCGTCGCCGGCTGGGAAGGCTGACGGCGGTCCGTCAGCCGGCACTCGCCGCCAGCGCCGCTTTCAACGCATCAGTGCCGGCAAGGACGGTTTCGGCGTCCGGTGAGAATCCGGCGCCGAGCATCTTGCGGCCCAGCATGTGGTCGGCCGGCCGGTTGACGGATTCGATGCAGATCAGGCGCTCGCCGGCATAGTGGAAGACGGAGAATTTGTTGTCCGCCACGTCGCCGACCACAACGGTGCGGTCGCTCGCCTGTGAAAGCCCCACCATCTGCAGTTTCATGTCGCCGATATCCGACCAGAACCAGGGCACGCTCCTGAAGTCGTCCTGATGGCCGAGGATGGTTCGCGCCGCGAGCCTGGCCTGGTCGGTGGCGTTCTGCACCGATTCCAGCCTGACATCGCCGCCGGAGAACCAGTGGCGATAATTGGCGTTGTCGCCGATCGCCAATATCTCCGGCACCGAACTGCGCATGGCCCCGTCCACGCGGATGCCGTTGCCGATCTCCAGCCCCGCCGATTGCGCCAGTTCCGTATTCGGCACCACGCCGACCCCGACGATCACCATGCGCGCGGCGATGCGCTCCCCTGCTGAAGTAATGGCCGCCACGACATGGCCGCCGGCTCCTTCGAGGCGCTCGACGGTCGTCCGGGTGAGGATGCGTATGCCCGTATCTTCCAGGCGCCGGCGCACATGGGTCGAGATGGCGGGGGCCACCGCCCGGCCAAGCAGCCGGTCCTGCGCCTCCACGACGGTGACGCGCCGGCCGCCCAGCGCCAACGTCGCCGCAATCTCCAGCCCGATGAAGCCGCCGCCGAGCACGACCACGTCCTCGACCTCCGCACTCAGGGTGCGAATGAGACGGGCATCCTCAATCG
>JBARWP010000395.1:0-2945 GCA_049646905.1 Pseudaminobacter sp.
GTGCGACTGGAACCCGCCCACAGAGGCGGGTTTTCTATTTGGGGCGGCGGCAGTCCGGCAGTCGCCAAAGTTCCGGAACCAATAGCGGGTATCAGCATTTCCTCTCCGCCAATTCTGGCCGAGAGGAGATCGCCATGAAAACGCTGGCCGACATATTCGAGCACACCCTCCAAGACATCTATTACGCCGAGAACGCCATCACAAAGGCGTTGCCGAAGGTCGCCAAGGCGGCGACGGACGCAAAGCTGAAAAAGGCCGCCGAGGATCACCTTGCCGAAACCAAGGACCAGATCAAGAAACTGGATCAGGTTTTCAAGTCCATCGGAAAGAAGGCCACTGGGGAGAAATGCGACGCCATCGAAGGATTGATCAAAGAAACTGACGGCTTGATGGAAGAAGCCACGGGAACGGCGTTGAATGCTGGTCTTCTCTCTGCCTGCCAGGCCGTCGAGCACTACGAGATTGCGCGATATGGTTCGCTGCGCGAATGGGCCAAGGATCTCGGCCATGACGAGGCGCATAAGTTGTTGAGCGAAATCCTCGACCAGGAGAAGGCGACGAACAACAAGCTGACAAACCTGGCCGTTACGTCGATCAACAAAACATCGGCGGCTGCCAGGGCGGCTTAGAGTCTCCGCGTGAGCGGATAGAGTTCCGCCAAACGAGTCATGGACGGTCTTGGCGGGACAGGAACCGGCCCTACTTGGCGCGCCAACGCTTCGTAGGGCCGGTTTGTAAACGGATGGTCCGGGGTTCGATCCCCGCAGGCGGCGCCAGAGATAGACGCGGCCTTAGCTCAGTCGGATAGAGCGCTGCCGAATACCGGCCCGATCGCCGGAGCCGGCACACCTCTTGGCCCGGGTCATGCATCTGGACCGATGAGGCTCTGGATTTCAGCTAGTCGCCTTGCGGCAGCTTCGCAACGTTCTCTAGACGGCCCGTAGCGGCGAACAATTGCCTGCGCCCTCATGGGACTGATGCCGTACCGAGCGCTTAGTGCTTCCGACAACTCCGCGTTTTGCGAGGCTTTCGCCTTTTTCTTCTTTGTCTTCGCCATTTCGTATGCCGGCCCCCGCTTGAAAGCCGGGAGTTGCGCCCCGTCCCTCGCAGCCTACACCTTCGCCTTGTCGAGCGCCTCGGCCATCTTGGCGCGCCAGTCTTTGCCGGCCGCCCGAAACTTGGCCAATGTCGTGGGATCGAGTCGTAGAGTAACGGCCTCCTTGGGGTTTTCGACACGGGGCCGCCCGCGCGAACGTTTGATGCTTTCCGCAAGGTCGGGAAAGACTTCGGAGAACGGCCTCGCCCCTGCCATTTCCTCACGGGTCAATGGACGTTCGATCTCAGGATCGGGGCCGATCAGCTCACCGGTGGCGTCGTTCACCCACCAGCCATCCTCGTCTTGGTGGACGCCGCCGGCTTTGATGATGGCCTGCATCTCGTGGTTGTAGACCTCCCATCGCCGTTGCATTTCGTCAGCGTCGGCTTGGGTGTCCCCGAGGTCCTTCGTGATGAATTGGGGCCACTTGTTCGTCATGGCAGGCTCCTTTCCTTCTTGCTGGCACGTCGCATGGAGATAACCGAAAGCGCCTCCGAGCCGAGCGGCCGGAACACCACCGCGATAATGGCAATGCCGCTAAGTTCGCCAATGGCGAGGAAACGATCCTGCTTGGTGGGCTCCACGTGAGCGGCTTCGAAGAACTCGACGGTCAGATCGGCGAAATCCATGCCGTGCTTGGCAATGTTGGATTGGCGCTTCGGTTCGTCCCATACGATGTTCATAGATTATTCGTACACGAAAATCTGCCATAGTGCAAGAATAATCGTACACGCAAATTCCGTTGGCAACGGAGAATGAGCGTAACCCGGATCGACCGGAAAGCAGTCGGACGCCGGGGCAGAGCCGGCCGCCTCCACCAATTCCGTCCTGTAGGTTTGCAGGACACAAATGGGGGCGAAACAGGATCGACGCCTGCGGGAAGGAAGATACGCGCTCGGGCATGGCAAGCACCCTCATCGCGGCCAAAACCAAAGGGTCAACGACAACGTTCCCCTCGCTGATCGTCGCGTAGCGGCCTGACGCGGAGCCCGGCAGGCGCTCGGCAACAGAAGCCTGCCACCTATTCCGAGACCATGCATGCTCAAAAGCTGAACACCACGGTCGAATACCATGACAAATCCAAAGAAGGTGGATTACCGCTCCTGCCCCTGTTTTGAGCGACCATGAACGACACCATGCGGTCGAAGGTCGTCAGCCTGGGCACTATAGGCTCTGCTTTCATGGATATTGTTCAGCACGTCACGGGCCGCTTCGGCTCGTTGCTGAGGCTTGCCGGACAATTCCTTGCCTGCCAATGACGCGGCGCGCCCTGTTCGTGCGTCGATCACTGTCCACAAGCCGTCATCGGCCTGTACACATGAATAGCGTTTACGAAAATCGGTCATAGCGCGGTCCCCTCTGCCACCTTGGCTCTACAGGAAACGCTCCGGGCGCGAATTGCGCCCAATCAAACAAAGCGCGTAGTCGTTACAGCAATTCGACGGGCATTCTGAACCTTGTCTGCCGCTGATCATTCTCCCCAGGCGAAAGTTAATTTGCCCTTACTTTGCTCCGACTAGTTCATAGCCAACCAGGTTATGGCCAGAAACAACTACTACTGCACGCCGCACTGGGCTGCGCTGAAGCGCGCCTGCCACGAACGGGACGGCTGGCACTGCACTGTAGTGGGCTGCCAGACGCCGACATATCGCCTGACCTGCGACCACATCCGCACACGGCCGAACGTGGACTATCCGACCGCAGCCGATGTTCTGGCCAACGTCCGCACCCTCTGCGGCAACCACGACCGGCAGGTGAAGGAACTATCCTCGGGCAAGCGCAGGCAGGACGGCAAGCTGATCGTTAAGGGCTCCGATGTGACCGGGCATCCGCTGGACCCGAACCACCC
>JBARWP010000396.1:0-3559 GCA_049646905.1 Pseudaminobacter sp.
TCTCAGCCGTCATGCTGCGGTGATTGTCGGCCGCGGCCTTTTCGACCTTCTGCTTCAGGTCCTCCGGTATTCGCAACCGGAAATGCAAATCTTCTCTAGCCATGCCCCACCAATGCCACACAAAACCCTTGACGGCTATGCCACACCTATGCCACACAAGAAATGCCACACCGATGACACACCGGCAAGCGGAACTCTGGAGCGTGGTTAAGAAAGGATTGACATGCCCGAAAAGGAAAGCCTCGATCTGGTCTGGGGGGTGCAGGCGATCGCCGACATCATCGGCCGCTCTTACCAGCAGACCTATCACATGATCGCCGCCGGCAGGCTGCCGATGGTGAAGCAGATCGGCGAACGCTACGTCGTCAGCCGCCAGAAACTCATCAGCTTCTTTCTGGAGGATGCAGCTTGAGCACCCTCCAGAAAAAGAATGGCCCGGCAGAGGCGGCAACCTCTCCGAGCCGTGGTTCTCAATCCCCCAAAGGACAATCGAACATGGACACGAATACCACGTCCGCCCTGCAACGGGCAATGGCGTCATGCGATGACGTCGACCATCTGATCCACGCGGCCTGGATGGCGGCGGGTTCGATGAACGAGGACGGTCGGACGGCCGAACGGGATGCACTTCAGGCCGTCATCCATCTTGCGGGCGAGCACTTGCAGGATGTCCGCCTCGCGTTGCGGAAGGCAGGTGTGGCATGAGCGCGCCCGTAATCACCGAACGCCACATCGACCAGATGTACACCATCATCGAGACGCTGAGCCTGTGCAGCATCGTTCTCGCCGACGGCAACCTCACGGACAAAACCGCCGGTTCGATCTCATGGCTTACCGGGCAGATGAAGGAGGGCGTCGGCGAAATCCTCACGCTCATGGAGGAAATCCAGTCCGCGGGCCTTAAGGCGGCTCCCGCCAGAAAGGCGGTGGCGTCATGAGGAATCTGGCCGGCGCAGACGACGTTCTGCATTCCGCCCTCTACTTCGTGGAACTGGTCGGCATGGCGGGGCAAAGCCTCCAGAGCGATGCCCGTGGGCCGATCATGCGCGGCACGGAAGCCGCCGCCGAGGAGATCAGGAAGGCAATCGCCCTGATCGATACGGCCGAGCGGGGAGGCGCCCGTGGCTGACCTCTCCGAAATCGAAACCCTGTATCAGGACTGGCTCGCGACATGCGCCGAGGGCTATGGCGACATTGCCGATGAGGATGAATACTTCGCCCGCTACCAGGCGCTGCAACAGCGGATCATCGGCATGGAGCCGACATCCGTCCGCGATCTGGCAATCCAGACCTATGTCGACACGGACAATGGCGACAGCAGTCATTCCGATGGCTTCTTCGACAAGATCAGGAACCTGATCGATGGAGGCGCCAATGGCTGACACCGCACCCAGTTCGATCGATTTCCGCCAGATGCTCGATAATGGCGCTGCCATCGCCGAGGAGATCGAGGCCGATGCAAAGCGCCTAGCCGAGAAGATGGAGCGCATCCATGGCGAAGCGTATTGCGTCCTCATCGATCATGAAGTCGGCTTAGTGGTGGTGAGGGGAATATGAGGCTCCTCCTCGCCCTTCTCTGCCTCTACCACGCCGCGCGCGCCCGGGGTCATTCCCAGGCGTACCGCCGGCACATGGAGCGCCGACAGGTTCTCCTGGGGAGGACAGGCAAATGACCAGCCTTCCCGTCGGTGGCACAACTGGCCTTTGCCACGAAACCACGGCCGCGATCGATGACGCTGCCCGATGGCTTGCCGAGCATCGCCAGGAGCTTCGCGCCCAACTTCGGCCGATTGTTCCTGCTCTGCGCGAACAGTTCGGCCTGTCGGCCAACGAGGCCATTCTCGCCGCGGCCGAGGCCGTCAGAT
The DNA here is from genome assembly GCA_049646905.1 of Pseudaminobacter sp. Classification (GTDB taxonomy): domain Bacteria; phylum Pseudomonadota; class Alphaproteobacteria; order Rhizobiales; family Rhizobiaceae; genus Pseudaminobacter. Next base: position 1,866 of record JBARWP010000396.1, read on the forward strand.
ACGAGAGGCGGCCCGGATGAACGCGATTTTCCGGAATCAGACGGGTGACGCAGTGCCAGCCTTCACTCCCGGTGAGGATGGGCAATCGGCTCCCCTGCCCGGAATACGGCTAGGAGGCAAGCACAGGGCCATAGAGCCGCGGCGGGCCATCAAGATGATGTGGCCTGCCACAGAGAATGATCGGACGATCGCCTTCAAGACGTGGCGAGGCATAGCCAAGCAGATCATCCACCTGGAGGGCGTCAGCTTCCGCCTTATGACGATTGTCGACGACATGATCGACTTACGGACCGGCACCGTGTCAGGGACGAACCTCGAGTTCGCGGTGGCCGGTGGCGGGTGCTCCATCAAGACGATATCCCGCGACGTCGGCATCCATGAGCGCCTTGGCCTGTTCATCGGCACGAGGTCTCGGAAGAAGACGCCGAAGGGTGAATTTGTCGAGCATCGCACCCTGCGACTTGCCTTGCCGGCCGTGCTCGATCCCCGAATAGAGCTTCGTTCGGAGGACAACCGTGGTCCCGCATACGCTCCCGCCTAAGCTGGACAACCGTGGTCCCGCATACGCTCCCGCCTATGCTGGACAACCGTGGTCCCGCCTATATAGCCCACCCTTCAAGGGATGCTGACGATGCAACTGGATCTCTTCACACCTCGCAATGGCCCCGCCATGATCTATCGCTTCCCGCTCGCTCGACGCATCGCCCTGGTCCGGGCCACGGCTCACGAGCTTTGCATCCGGGCTTATGAAGACGGACGGCGCTACTGGAACGCCCATGCCAAGGACATGCGCCGGCAGTTGAAGGCTGCAGGTCTTTCGCGAAGCGAAATCGAGAAGGAGATGGCCGCCTATTCCCAAGCCGTAAAGTTCGAAGTCTACGCGGCCTTCGACAAGAGGGTGAGCCGGTGACCGACACTCGACGCGAAGAAGCGGGCCGCGCAGCGGCTCGCATGGGGTCTGGGGTCAAATACCCCAGTCGGGGGTGCGGGGGTGAAACCCCTGCATTGTTCAGTGATGCCGCACTACGCCCCGCACATCATCTCATGAGGAGGCAGGCATGACCGAAGACGAAGCAATCGACCTGGTGGACCTATTCCATGCGCGCGTATCCGGCTGGTGTATTGCCTTGGGCATTGACCCTGTGACCGGCCGAACGGACTGCCGGAAGAAGCGGGCGAAGGAATCGATGGCACTCTTGGGGGCGATCCTTATGAACTCGCCCCGATGGCCCACGCTGTTCGCGGCTGCGAAGCGTGGCGAGGACATCATTGACCTATTCCCCGAATCCTTTCGCGACGTGTTGCAGTTCCAGCTTCACCACACAATCCCGTGTGGGAACCCGCCTGATCCATTGAGCGCCGAAGGCCGAAAACATCGCATCGAGGTTCAAGGGATGGACGATTGGTCTGCATCGCTGGAACGGTACAAAAACCCTGCAAAAGTGAGCGATCATCCGCCAATTTCGGGCCTTTTTGGTGCAGAAATGTGCCAGCCAGAAAACCGGGAGCGACAAGAGGCGGGCACGACAAAGGGGATGGCTGGGATGGATTGCCCTGCGCCGATAGTGAGGCACGGTGCAGGTGCTGCCCCGACCGTCGAGAGACAGGCAGACGGAACGTTCGTCGTGGTGGCAAATGGTTACATTGTGTCACGTCCTTTCGCATCCAATGCCGAGGCGTGGCGTGCACTCGAC
>JBARWP010000397.1:0-2859 GCA_049646905.1 Pseudaminobacter sp.
TGCCGCCGAGATCGAGAAGCTGGCCGAGGCGCCCGACGAGATCGACGCGCGCCGCCGGGCGCTGCTGACGCAATTGGCGCAGGCCGAGACCTTGCGCAAGGCGGCTGCTGACCAGCTCCAGGAAGCCGAAACGCGGCAGGCGGCGCTGGACAAGGCGGCAACGGCCGCCATCCAGGCGCTGTCGGATGCGCGCGAGGCGAGGGGGCGTGCGGAAGAGCGGCTGACGGCTGCCGACGAACGCCGCAAGGAAATCGAGGCGCGCATCCGCGAGGCGCTGAACACCGAGCCGCATCTGGCGCTACGCCAGACCGGGCTCGAGGCCGATGCGCCGCTGCCGGAAGCCGCCGATGTCGAACGGCATCTGGAGCGGCTGAAGCTCGAGCGCGAAAGGCTGGGCGCGGTCAATCTGCGCGCGGAAGAGGAGCAGAAGGAGCTTTCGGAGCGGCTGGAGACTATCGTTTCAGAGCGCGAGGACATTATCGAGGCGATCCGCAAGCTGCGGCAGGCGATCCAGAGCCTCAATCGCGAAGGGCGCGAAAGGCTGCTGGCGGCCTTCGATGTCGTCAACAACCAGTTCCAGCGCCTGTTCTCGCATCTGTTCGGCGGTGGCACGGCCGAACTGCAACTGATCGAATCGGAAGATCCGCTGGAGGCCGGGCTGGAAATCCTTGCCCGCCCGCCCGGCAAGAAGCCGCAGACCATGACGCTGCTTTCCGGCGGCGAGCAGGCGCTGACCGCCATGGCGCTGATCTTTGCGGTGTTTCTCACCAATCCGGCGCCGATCTGCGTGCTCGACGAGGTCGACGCGCCGCTGGACGACCACAATGTCGAGCGCTTCTGCAACCTGATGGACGAGATGGCGCGCACCACCGAGACGCGCTTCGTGGTCATCACCCACAATCCGATCACCATGGCGCGCATGAACCGGCTGTTCGGCGTGACCATGGCCGAACAGGGCGTCAGCCAGCTCGTTTCGGTCGATCTGCAGACGGCCGAGCAACTGCGCGAGGCGAGCTGACAGCCGGGTTCTCGCTCAGGCGAACGTTGTCATTGCTGGAGAAGCTGGCTGGGGCGCCTGGATTCGAACCAGGGAATGGCGGTACCAAAAACCGCTGCCTTACCACTTGGCTACGCCCCAAAACCGAGCGGCGGACATACGGACAAATCCGGACTGCCACTCGATCTATTTGTTTTGCCGCATTTCTGCGACGCCAAGTGTTCCACTCGGCTGCAAAATGCTCTGGCCCGAGTCAGGCTTGAGCGGCCTTATATTCAGTGCGAGCGAAAAGCACAATCGTCGCCAAACCGCCGAAGCGGAATTTTGGCGACGATCGGACTTGCCAGGCGGAAGGCGGATTATTCGCCCCAGACCGCCAGTTCGTTGCCGGCCGGATCGGTGAAATGGAAGCGGCGCCCGCCGGGGAAGGAAAAGATCGGCCGCACCACCCTGCCGCCGGCATTTTCCACCGCTTCGAGCGTCTCCTCCAGATTTTCCGAATAAAGCACGGGCAGCGGCTTGCCCGTGCCGTCGTTCGGGTCGGAATAGAAGCCGCCTTCCAGGCCTTCGTCGTAGGCCGAATAACTTGGCCCGTAGTCGGTGAACGACCAGGAAAATGCCGCGCTGTAGAATGCCTTCACGCTGTCGAGCGTGCCGCCGGTCGCGGGCATTTCGAGGTAATCGAGCTTGCCGGTCTTTTTCATCGCAAACCTCTTTGTTCCTGATATGTTCTACATAAGCGGCCATCAAAATACAAGAGTTGTGCGGCATATATCCTGTTAATCGATTGTAGGAGTGGGCAGCCGGCCAGAATGGTTGCGTTTCGCAACGCAGCAATTTATCGCTTCGCACGTCGAGCCGGAAGCGGCAAGGCGGCGATGAATTGCGAGGAGTGAACATGACCAAGTGGGTCTACACCTTTGGCGACGGGGCTGCGGAAGGGCGCGCTGGCGACAGGAACCTGCTGGGTGGCAAGGGCGCCAACCTGGCCGAGATGTGCAGCCTGGGGCTGCCGGTTCCGCCCGGTTTCACCATCACCACCGAGGCCTGCAACTGGTACTATGCCAACGGCCAGACCTATCCCGAAACGCTGGAAGCCGATGTCGCCAAGGCGCTGGAGCATATCGGCGCGCTGACCGGCCGTAATTTCGGCGACCCCGAGAAGCTTCTGCTGGTGTCGGTGCGCTCGGGCGCGCGCGCTTCCATGCCCGGCATGATGGACACGGTGCTCAATCTCGGCCTGAACGACGTGACCGTCGAGGCGCTGGCTGCCGATTCCGGCGATGCGCGCTTTGCCTATGACAGCTATCGCCGCTTCATCCAGATGTATTCCGACGTGGTGATGGGGCTGGACCACGAGGTGTTCGAGGAAATCCTGGAGGAGGAGAAGGCGCGGCTCGGCCACGACCTCGACACCGACCTGACGGCGGCCGAATGGCAGCATGTGATTTCGCTCTACAAGGCCCGCATCGAGGAGGAGCTGGGCAAGCCCTTCCCGCAGGACCCGCGCGAGCAGCTCTGGGGGGCGATCGGCGCGGTGTTCTCGAGCTGGATGAACCACCGGGCGATCACCTATCGCCGCCTGCACGACATTCCCGAAAGCTGGGGCACGGCGGTCAATGTCCAGGCCATGGTGTTCGGCAATATGGGCGATACCTCGGCGACGGGCGTTGCCTTCACGCGCAACCCGTCGACCGGCGAGAACACGCTTTACGGCGAGTTCCTGGTCAATGCGCAGGGCGAGGACGTGGTGGCCGGCATCCGCACGCCGCAAAACATCACCGAGCAAGCCCGCATCGCCGCCGGCTCCGACAAGCCCTCGCTGCAGAAGCTGATGCCCGAGGCCTTCGCGACCTTCATGG
>JBARWP010000398.1:0-2505 GCA_049646905.1 Pseudaminobacter sp.
AGAGGGTGTTTGGAAATTAACCTGTTGCGAGCCGATTAAGCATGAGGCGGGTGGTTGCGATGTCGATCATCGTCTCGGAGGTCTGGACGCGATATTCATAGTCCTTGCTGAGCCGACGATTGCGTCCCAACCAGGCGAAGCTCCGCTCAACGATCCAGGTCAAGCCGGCGATCTTAAAGGCGTGTTGACGCCGCTTGACGATCTGCAACCGCCAGCCTTGTTGCTCTGCCAGGGCGCGAGCGAGTTTCTTGCTCTCATGCCCAGCGTCGGCGATAACGGTGGTGATCGCTGGGAAGATCGCCTTCAGCCCACCGGTCAGCAAGGCTCCGGCGCGACGGTCGGAAATATCGGCGGCCTCAACCCGATTGGCGATTGGCAAGCCGAGTGTATCGACCAGAATGTGGCGCTTTCGGCCCTTCACCCGCTTGAAGGCGTCGAAGCCACGGGTTCCGCCGACCTCGGTGGTCTTCACCGATTGCCCGTCCATGATCACGACTGTTGGACATTCTGCCCGGCCAGAGCGGATGCGTGTGAGCCGGTAGAGTTCACGCTGCAGGCGAACCCAAGCCCCGGTTCGTTGCCATTTCCTGAAGTACCAGTAGACCGTGCTCCAGGGTGGAAATTCTCTCGGCAGCTGGCGCCACTGGCAGCCGGTGCGCAGCAGATAAAATATCGCGTTGATCACGGAGCGAAGGCTGATCCGTCGGCGGCGGCCGCGCCGGCTCGGTTTTGGCAGAAGCGGCTCAACAATCGACCACTGCTCGTCCGTCAAGTTCGATGGGTATCGGCTGCAATTCATTCTGGTCTCCCCTACTTTGGGGAGCAAGACACACCGCAATCATTAATTTCCAAACGCCCTCTTAGATGCCGCGGCAGGCGATGCCGTCGGCGGCAACAGTGTGACGATCGACGAACTATCTGACTGGTGACGGTGCACCGCCCGCCACTCCCATGGCGGCTCAAATTGACCCTGCCAGATGCCGGTCTTTTCGGCCTTGGCGGTCGATTGCTCTTTTGCGAACGCACCGTTCGAGTAGCGCGGCCAGTCCATGGCGTGTCCGTTTCGGACGAGCCATCGTTGCACGCTCGCGCCGTCCGATCGGGAGCAGTTGCCGACGAAACGGCCATACTGATCGCGCTCGACGAACTGGCAGCTTGTCGGCAAGGACGCCGCCAGCCATTGGGAAAGGGCTTGCGCCGACCTCGCCCCGCAGCGATACATCCGGCCGCCCGCATCAGCGCAGAGCTGCGCAGATTCCGGCGCATCAATGCCATTGAATCTGACCCGCTCGCCGTGGATCTCGATGGTATCGCCGTCGATCACCGACGCACGCCCAACGAGCGTTTCCGCGTTGCCCGAGGCCACGAGCTGCCCGCCATTCGACAACGGCAGTTTCTCCACGAGACCGGGACCAAAATATCCAGCCGCGCCGGCTACGCCCATGGCGGCAAGGATCATGGGGACGCCCCCTGCCCTGCGCGGCTTCTGCTGCCGGAAACTGAAGACCTTGCCCATCGGCCGAGCGATACCCCTGATTGCCCGATTGGACACCTAAAAGAAATACTTGAACATGCCCTTTCGATATCGATTCAAATGCTTGCCGAAAACCGATCAGCTGCACGGCAGCATCCTGATCAGGAATGACCGACGAAGGTGTTCGGGCGGATGAAAGGACCCTCCTCCCGGCAGTCGACAATGAAGTCGCCGCCATCGCACCGCTCCCAGCGAATTCTCGCCAACATTCTTTCGTCCTATTCATTGCCCCGGAGCGGGTTGCTGCCTGCTTTGCGGCTCCGATCGCACCAAGACAGGTTGATTATGATTTTCCGCACTGAACGTCTGATACTCACCTCGCTTCTTTTCCTGCTGACGTCGTTCGCGGCGACGCAACGCTCGCTCGCTCAAACGTGCGAAGTACAAACGTTCGACGACGCCAGATTCATTGTCTGCACCGCGACGCCGGGTAAGGACGACCTCCGGCTGTTTTGGAAGAACGCCCGCGGCGAGCCGTTTCGCCGTTTCCCGGCCATCGCCAGCTCGGTCGCCGACGAGGGACGAACGCTGGTGTTCGCCATGAACGCCGGCATGTACCAGACCGATTTCTCGCCGATCGGGCTCTATGTCGAGAATGGCAAAGAGTTGCGGCCCGCCAACACGAAGACAATGGATGGCCCGCCTGGTAAGGTGCCCAACTTCTACAAGAAGCCGAACGGCGTGTTCTTTCTGAGCGATTCCGACGCCGGCATCCTGCCGACGGCCGACTATCTGAAGCGTCGACCGAAGGCGCGGTATGCCACCCAGTCTGGCCCGATGCTCGTCATCAGGAACAAGCTGAACCCCATTTTCATCGCCGGATCGACCGACCGCACGCGCCGAAGCGGCGTGGGAATCTGCAGAGGCAGGGCAGCCCGTTTCGCCATCAGCGAGGACGCCGTGAATTTCCATGATTTCGCGCGCCTGTTCCGCGACCACCTCGGATGTCCCGATGCGCTGTTCCTTGATGG
>JBARWP010000399.1:0-4716 GCA_049646905.1 Pseudaminobacter sp.
TCCTAACCCCGGAGAATATAGGGCTTCTGGCGGTTCGGAGTGTAGCGCAGCCCGGTAGCGCACTTGACTGGGGGTCAAGGGGTCGTGGGTTCGAATCCCGCCACTCCGACCATTTCTCCCCTGTACGGTCCGGAGACATAGGTAACAGTTTGTACCTAAGACATGGGTGACAACCTCGTGCCGAACGGGTTGTCGACGGTCTGCAGGGTCCTTTGTTCCAGGTCGATATATCCCAAATCATAGTGCATGAAGCTCAACAGCCAAATGCCGTCGTCGACTTCGGTGATTCCGAGGCGCTGGCCAGCCAGCACGGTGGAGACATTGATCTTCTTCCTCATCATGCATATGCGGCCGCATGCGGTGACGAGAATGTCCTTGTCGTGGAAGGGATATTCCACGTCCGGCAGCCCTTCATAGGTTCTTGACGACGACACGTAGAACTCGCCCGGCGTCTTCATGCCGAGCGCTTCATGCGGGCGCTCGTCGTTGAACTCGCTGACGAACCGGTCGAAGCGGTCCTGCTGCTGCAGGGCGTTCATGCCCGGTGGCCGTGCCGTCTCCTGCTTCAAGGTCCGATGCATGCGCTCGTGACGGCCGTTCTGCTGCGGGTGGCCGGGCTTGATGCGCTCGATGGCGATGCCGAGCCTGAGCCAGAAGACCGACAGCCTGGAGAGATTGTAGAGGCCGTTCGGGCTTGCGAAGGGCAGGCCATTGTCGCTTCTGATCGCGGCAGGCAGGCCGCGTTCCTTGAAGAGCCGCACGAAAGCCTCGATGACGGGCTGCTCCTTCGTCGATTCAAGCGCTTCGCAGGCCAGCAGGTAGCGCGAAGCCTGGTCGGTGACCGTCAGAGGGTAACAGTACTGGCGGTTGCCGAGCTTGAACTCGCCCTTGAAGTCGCAGCACCACAGATCGTTGGGGGCGACCGCCTGCGACAGCTGCGTCCCCACGGCCTTGTTCGCCGCCTTCCTCTTCCTGGCCCGGCTCACGAGGCCGTGCCGGTCGAGCACGGCATGGACGGTGCTCGTGGCCGGAATGCGCATGTCGCCGGCGAGCCGACGTACCAGGAGTTCCCGTATCTTCCTGGCGCCCCAGTGCGGCTTATCCTTCTTGGCCGCCACGATGGTGCGCTCGATCTGATCGGGCAACTGGTTGGCGTAGCGCACCGGTCGCCGCGAGCGGTCAGTCAGCGCCTCGATCCCTTCCTGCCTATAGCGATTGACGATCTTGTAGCCGGTCTTGCGCGAAATGCCGAACTCCCGGCACACCGCGCTCATGCCTTCTCCCTCCAGCAAGCGAGCCATAAAGCGAAGACGTTCCTCCATTACCGAACACTCTCTCCACGGCATCGACACCTCCCGGCAAAAACCGAAAAGTGTTACCCATGTGTCCGGTACGTTCTGTCACCTATCTCTCAGGCCGTTCACCCTTTGAGTTTCCCTCTCTCTGGCGATGGAGTCATAGCGCTCGTCATGCGGGGTTGAGTACGAGGATTGCGATCTGTCTCGCCCGCAAAGCGCGGGCGGTTAAGTTCCGGTTAGGGTCGGCGTCTGATAATTCGCCGGGGCTGTGCGAACTGGACCGTGGAAAACATGAAATCTTGTCTGCTCGCCGCATGGCTGACGCTGCTGGCGCCGATTGCGCAGGCAGGCGCGGAAACATTCCTGTGCGTGGGCGAGCATGCGACCGGCTTCGGTTGGAGCGAGTCCGGCTGGCAGGTGAGCGAGATCAGTGTCGCAGGCAGCATCTTCGTCGTGCAGCCCTCGGGCACGCTCGACGATTACACGGTGACGCGCATAGGCGATCCCGAGCCCAGCCACTATTGTCCGGTCTTGCGAAGGCCCGACGCCTCGCTGCTGCTGCTCTGCGGCGGACTTGGCAATGGCTTCACCTTCTCGTCGAAAACGCTGCGGTTCCAGGAGAACTACGGCATCGGCTACACCAATGCCGGCGACAGCAACGCCAACAGGCCGTATCTTTTGATCGGCAAATGCACGAAGCTCGAATTGCGCGGATCAATCCGCTAGCGCTGTTTGACGCCCGGCGCGTGCTGCGTGCTGGTACCGGTACTCGAGGCCGATCGCACCCCAGATCAGGCCAAGCAACAGGTAAAAGTGCCGCCAATGGTCGGTGTCGATGACCGTGCCGAGCGCGACATGGCCAAGAAAGACCACATAGGCGCACAACAGGTAGGGTTGCCACGGCCGGTCACGAAACAGGATGCGAAAACCCGCCGCCAGGGTCCAGCAGATCAGGGCCAGATAGGAAGCAAAACCGAGCCAGCCATAGTCGAGCAGCGCCTTCAGCCAGATATTGTGGGTGTCTTCGCCATAGATCTGGCCGAACACCAGCGGCCCGATGCCGAACGGCTTTTCCATGGCGAGCAGAAAGCCGATGCCGTAGCGGGCGAAGCGGCCAAGGCGGGCGCTGTCATAGTCCTGGGCAAGCTGGGCACGGAGGGTGAAAAGGTCGGAGACGCTGGGAATTTGCAGCGCAATCAACAGGGCCAGCGCCAGAAACACGAATGCCGCGATACTCATCACCACGATGCGCAGGCGAAAGGCACCGCTGCTGCTTTGCAGGAAGAGCGCGGTGACCAGAAGAACCGAAGAGGCGGCAAATAGGCCCCACGCGCCGCGTGAGAAGGAAAAGAAGATGCCGCCGACGATGACAAGCAGCGGCACGGCATAGAAGATCATTGCCATCGGCCGGCCGGTCAGGACGCGATGGAGCAGGTAGATTCCGGGCAGCGCCAGGAAGGGGCCGAAGACATTGGGGTCCTCGAACGCCCCGGCGGCGCGCTCATATCTGGTGAATATCTCCGCCCCCGGAAAAGCATGGAAATAGCCGAGGATTCCCAACATCGAGGTGGCGACGGCAGCGGCGACATAGGTCGGGAAAATCACCTTGTAGAGGCCGGGGCGCATCTCCGTCACGGCAGCGAAGAACACGGCCGTCAATGCCAGGAACAGCGACACCGCCAGGTAGAGCGGCGTGCTCATCAGGTCCGACATCTGGCTCATCGAGATCATGCCGCCGATGTTGAAGACGATCAGCAGCACCAGCAGCGGCGTCACGGAGCGAGACAGGCGCAGGCCGAACAAGGCCCATATGGCAATCAGCCCGGCCATATAGAGTTCGTAGGGTGCGGGCTCGTTGATGACGAAGCCCGAAAGCAGGATCCCCAATGCTATCGCTGCTGCCGAAATCAGCGCGATGCGCTTGGCGTTGATGGAAGCCTGCGGCAGCAGGTCATGGGCAAGCGCGCTCAATAGGCGTTTTCCGTGTTGAGCAGACGGATCGGCGTCAGCAGCAGGATCTTGAGGTCGAACCAGAGCGACCAGTTCTCGATGTAGTAGAGGTCGTATTCGGTGCGCATGCGGATCTTTTCGTCGGTATCCATCTCGCCGCGCCAGCCATTGATCTGTGCCCAGCCGGTGACCCCGGGCTTGACCCGATGGCGGGCGAAATAGCCGTCGACCACCTCGTTGTAGAGAAGGTTGTGCGATTGCGCGGCCACGGCATGCGGACGTGGCCCGACCAGCGACAGGCTGCCGAGCAGCGAATTGAAGAATTGCGGCAGTTCGTCGATCGAGGTCTTGCGGATGAAGCGGCCGACACGCGTCACGCGCGGGTCGTTCTTCGTCACGGCCTGCCTGGCGGTGGGGTCCGACATCTCGGTGTACATCGAGCGGAACTTGTAGACTTCGATGACCTCGTTGTTGAAACCGTGCCGCTTTTGCCGGAATAGCACCGGGCCCTTGCTGTCGAGCTTCACTGCTATGGCGGTGGCCAGCATGATGGGCGAGAAAACGAGGATGCCGAGCAGGCTGAAGACGATGTCGAAGGCCCGCTTGGCAACCGAATCCCAATCGTTGATCGGCTTGTCGAGGATATCCAGCATCGGCACCGAGCCGATGAAGGAATAGGAGCGCGGGCGAAACTGAAGCTGGTTGGAATGCGCCGACAGGCGGATATCGACCGGCAGTACCCACAGCTTCTTCAGCAGCGAGAGCACGCGTCTCTCGGCGGTGATCGGCAGCGAGACGATCAGCATGTCGATGCGGGCGATGCGGGCGAACTCGATCAGTTCCGCGACATTGCCGAGCTTGGGATAGCCGGCGACGATCGGCGGGGAACGCTTGTCGTCGCGATCGTCGAAGATGCCGCAGATGCGGATATCGTTGTCCGGCTGGCGCTCGACCGCGCGGATCAGGGCCTCGGCCGCCTTGCCGCCGCCGACGATGACGGCGCGGCGCTCCATCGCGCCGTTGCGCGCCCAGCGACGGATCAGGCGCGACATCACCAGCCGGCCGCTGAAGACCAGGGTAAACCCGATGACGTACCAGGCGCCGAAGAGCAGGCGGGAGAAGTCCTCCGAGACTTTCAGGAAGAAGCCGGCAACGGCCAGCAGCGCGAAGGTGCCCGACCACAGCAGCAGCATGCGCCCGAACTTGCCGAGCGGGTGGATCAGCGCGGGAATCTGATAGAGATCGCTGAGCTCGAACAGCACGACCGTCAGCAGCGAAGCCCCGGCGATGATCAGCGGATACTGCCAGAAAAGATGCGTCGTCAGCCCGACATGATAGGCAAACAGGCCGATGCCCAGGGCCGCAAGCGCCAGGAATTCGACGATGCGCATCATGCCGCTGACCATGACCGGCGACATCGTATCGCGCCGATACTGCGAAGCGACCTGCAGGGCGACGGTGTTGAGCT
>JBARWP010000400.1:0-2222 GCA_049646905.1 Pseudaminobacter sp.
GGCACGCGCCGCACGGCCGGATGGCCGGGCAGGTCGACCGCATTGGCGATCAGCGTTGCGGCGGCATCGGCTTCCGCTGCCGTTTTCGCCAGCACGGTGACGGCATCGGCGATGCCGAGCGAATGGCTGCGCCCGCGCCAGCCGCTGGTGGCCATGCCGCGCACCGGATCGGAAAAACCGATCGTGATCCGGTCGGCGAATCCATGGCCGGTGCCGGCAATCGCCGCCTTCATTGTACTGCCGTCGGCGAGGTGAATGGCGCTGTCGCCGCCATCATTGACATAGGCCTTGTCGAGAAGGCGCCCGGCGCACATGGCAGCAAGCATCTCATCAGCCACGGCACCGGCGACCGCCGCCATCGGCGTGATGAAAACCGGCGCATGGCGGCAGACGGCGCGTTCCATGCGCTGTGCGGTCGAACAGTGAAAGGCGCGCGGCGTGGCGGATGCCGGCCGGCGCAACTCGGCAAGTTCTGCGACCAGTTCCGTCAGGATCGTTTCAAAGCGCGCGACGGCCTGCTCATAGGCGGCGCGGCGCTCGGCTTCGGTGCCGAACGCCTCGATGACGAGGTCGATCGGCCCGTGATTGAGATGAAGCCGCCTGCCATCCGGCAGCCATGCGACCTGCGGGCCGGTCATTTGCCGTGCTCCCCGGTTGCCGGCAGGCGCAGGCCGCGCAACGGCGGCCATGGATTGTCGGCCGGTGCAGGCCGGTGTTCGCGCGGGTTGAAATAGGTGCCGCCGCTTGCCTCCACATCCTCGATCGAGCGGATTTCTCCGGCATGGCCACCGAGGCTGAGATAGGTGTCGCGGCGCAGCGTGAATTCGATCGGCGCTACCAGCGCCGGCGTCGGCACGTAGCCGAAGGCGTTGTCGGGCACGCGGCTGACATCGACCATCAGCGTGATGCCGCCGCCCGGCCAGACATAGACTGGCGCGCCGCCGACCGTGACATAGGTCTGGAGCCCATGCACCGAGCGGGTGAGATTGACCGGATTTTCCACCACGCCGGCCCGCAGCGAGCCGCCCGCGCCGCCGACGAACAGTACCGTGCACAAAGCCGGCTCGCAATTCTGTTCGATGAGGTCGACCGATTTTCGCAACCGGTCGGGGAAGGGCTTTTTTAACGGCTGCAGGGCGTCATCGAGCTCGAAATAGGCGAATTGCTCGCCGGTGGTCGAGACCATCAGCAGCGACAGGCCGGGGCGCGCGCCCTTTTTCGGGTTCCACTCGCCGAGGATTGACAGCGGGTCGGAGATCGTCGTGCCGCCCCAGCCGAGTCCCGGCTCCGACACCCTGAAATAACGGCCCGGCGTCGAGCGGTGGCCGATGATCTTGATGCCGGTGTCCTGCCAGCCCAGCACCTTGCCGGCCTGGTGCTCGGAGACGACGCCGGTGATGTGGTCGTCCACCACCACCACCTCGTCCACCAGCCCGTGCCATTGCGTGGCGAACATGCCGATGGCAGCCGAGCCGCAGCCGACGCGCATGCGCTGCTCGGTCTCGCCGTCGATGATGGGCGCATGGCCGGTCTGCACGACCACGCTGGCGCCGCCGTCGATCGCCAGTTCCACAGGCTGCTTGTTGCACAGGGCCAGCAGCGTGGCGCAGGTGACGCGGCCTTCCGCCTTGGAGCCGCCGGTGAGATGGGTGACGCCGCCGAGCGACAGCATCTGCGAGCCGTATTCGCCGGTGGTGACATGGCCGACCGCCTCGCCCTCGGCGCGCACGGTCGCGGTCTCCGGCCCGAGGAAGCGGTCGGTGTCGATCTTCACCTTGGCCCCGCAATAGGAGAAAATCCCCTCCGTCACCACGGTGACGAGATCGACGCCCTCGACCTCCTGGGAAACGATGAAGGGGGCGGGCTTGTAGTCGGGATAGGTCGTACCGGCGCCGATGGCCGAGACGAAAGGCCGGCTTGTGTTGACCAGTTCGCCGCTCCAGGCCGCGCCTTCCGCCGCGAAGGGAACCGCGGCACCGCCGGCCTCCACCCGGTGCTCGAGGATCGTCAGCGGATTGAGCCGCACGATCCTGCCGCCGACATTGCCGTAACGGTCGCAGGCGCCGGTGCGGCCCTCGGCGATGTAGCACATCACCGGGCAGGCGTCGCAGCGCAGCTTTTCGCCGACCTGTTTGGCGCCGGGCTCGCGTGTCTCGAAGCGTTCGGATAGTTCGCTCATGGCGTGCCATCCTTTCCTTCTCCCCGTTCACGGGGAGAAGGTG
>JBARWP010000401.1:0-1831 GCA_049646905.1 Pseudaminobacter sp.
ACCCATATCGGCGACATCATGCATTCGGGCGAGGCGATGCCGGTGGTGCCGCTGGGCACCGGCATGCGGGACGCGGTGACGGTTCTGTCGCGCAAGCGCTTCGGCTGCGTGTGCGTGGTCGACGGCGAGGGAAAGCTGGCAGGTATCGTCACTGACGGCGACCTGGCGCGTAATCTCGACCGCAACCTCGGCGACCTGGTGGTCGAAGACATCATGACGCGCTCGCCCAAGACGGTGAAGCCGCAAATGATGGCGAGTGCGGCCATCGCCATCCTCAACCAGCACAATATCAGCGCGCTGGTCGTGGTGGAGGATGAGCGCCCGGTCGGCGTGGTGCATTTCCATGACCTGCTGCGGATCGGGGTAGCCTGATCTCCTCACCGCCTGCCCATCTGGATGTATCTGGCGGGGCTTGACCTTCCAGCGCTGGAAGGTCCTACTGTGACTGGCTCCGGCCGCATGATGGCTGGATCATCGCCGTCACCAGGGAACCCTGACATGGAAAGATTGAGCCGCCGTGCCCTGTTCTCATTGGCAGGAGGCTGCCTGACGCTTGTGGTGGGTGGAAATCTTGCAGGCGAGGCCCGGGCCGCCGCCACGGTGGTGGATGTCGCGCGCTCGCCCAGTTGCGGCTGCTGCGGTGCCTGGATCGAGCATATTCGTGCCGCGGGCTTCACTGTCCAGGATCGGCTGGTGGAAGACCTCGCTCCGCTGAAGGCGCAACTCGGAGTTCCCGCCGCTCTGCAGTCCTGCCACACGGCAGTGGTCGAAGGCTATGTCATAGAAGGGCATGTGCCGGCTGCAGATATACGGCGCCTGATCGAGGAAAGACCTTCGGGAATCGGACTGGCTGTCGCGGGCATGCCGGTCGGCTCTCCGGGCATGGAGGTTGGCGACGAGCACGAACCCTATGAGGTGATCCTGTTCGGTGCCGACAGCCAGACGGTCTTTGCCCGGTACTAGAGCTTGTTTTAGCCGCATTTATGCAACGCCAAGTGACTCCACTTGGCTGTAAAATGCTCAGCTGTCGCAGCGCCCAAAATAACGAAATCTAGACCGGTTCCACCACCAGTTCCGAACCTTGCACCGAGGCAACGCGCACCCGCGCACCGGACGGAAGATCGGGGCCGGAGACCAGCCATAGCGTGTCGCCAAGCTGGATGCGGCCGCGCCCCTCCCGGATCGGCTCGGTCAATGTCGCCGTACGGCCGATCAGTTGCTCGCTGCGGCGGTTGAGCAGCGGCTGGTCGCTCTGGCTGTTCCTGCCGCCCATCAGCCGGTTGCCGAGATAGGCTGACACCAGTGACAGCACCAGGAAGACCAGCACCTGCACCTGCCAGACCCAGGCGCCGACATCCCAGAGCATCAGCGAGATCGCGCCGGTGATGAGAGCGGCGATGCCGATCCACAACAGGAAGACGCCGGGAACCAGGATTTCCAGTGCCAGTAGCACGAAACCGAGGACCATCCAGTTCCAGGGGCCGAGTTCGAGGAAGATGCGTTCAAGCATCGCGTGTCCTCTAGCTCTGGTCCGGCGTGCGGATGCTCGGCGGGCGGGAGGCCTGCCTTGGCGTACCCGCCTGGCCGTCCGACCGGAAAATCTCCTGGGCGATGGCACCAATGCCGCCGAGCGAACCGATCAGCGAGGAGGCTTCCAGTGGCATCAGCACCACCTTGTTGTTGCTGGAAGAGCCGATCTTGGCCAGCGCGTCGGTGTATTTCTGCGCCACGAAGTAGTTGATCGCCTGCACATCGCCCTTGGCGATGGCTTCCGACACCACCTGTGTCGCCCGCGCTTCGGCCTCGGCGGCGCGCTCGCGCGCCTCGGCAT
>JBARWP010000402.1:0-10478 GCA_049646905.1 Pseudaminobacter sp.
CCTTCTCTTTCGAGCGCGCTCGGCAACTTATCGCATCCGCCGATATTTTTTTCCCATTATAGCCAGAGTCCGTCCATGCAGGAAATGAAACTCCAGGAGTTCAAGAACAAGAAGCCGACCGATCTTATCGCGTTTGCCGAGACGCTCGAGGTCGAGAACGCCAGCGTCATGCGCAAGCAGGAACTGATGTTCGCGATTTTGAAGAAGCTCGCGGCGCAGGACATCGAGATCATCGGCGATGGCGTGGTCGAGGTGCTGCAGGACGGCTTCGGCTTCCTGCGCTCGGCGAATGCCAACTACCTGCCGGGCCCGGACGACATCTATATCTCGCCTTCGCAGATCCGGCGTTTTTCGCTCAATACCGGCGATACGGTCGAAGGTCCGATCCGCAGCCCCAAGGAAGGGGAGCGCTATTTCGCGCTGCTGAAGGTCAACACGATCAATTTCGATGACCCCGAGAAGATCCGTCACAAGATCCATTTCGACAATCTGACGCCGCTTTATCCTACCCAGCGGCTGAAGATGGAGGTGGAGAACCCGACCACCAAGGATATTTCGCCGCGCGTGATCGATCTGGTTGCACCGCTCGGCAAGGGCCAGCGCGCCCTGATCGTTGCGCAGCCGCGTACCGGCAAGACCGTGCTCCTGCAGAATATCGCCCATTCGATCACCACCAATCATCCCGAATGCTACCTGATCGTGCTGCTGATCGACGAGCGGCCGGAGGAAGTCACCGACATGCAGCGCTCGGTCAAGGGCGAGGTCGTGTCGTCGACATTCGACGAGCCGGCCGTGCGCCACGTCCAGGTCGCCGAGATGGTCATCGAAAAGGCCAAGCGTCTGGTCGAGCATGGTCGCGACGTGGTCATCCTGCTGGATTCGATCACGCGTCTGGGCCGTGCCTACAACACTGTCGTGCCGTCATCGGGCAAGGTGCTGACGGGCGGCGTCGACGCCAATGCGCTCCAGCGCCCGAAGCGCTTCTTTGGTGCCGCCCGCAACATCGAGGAAGGCGGTTCGCTGACGATCATCGCGACCGCTCTGATCGACACCGGCAGCCGCATGGACGAGGTGATCTTCGAGGAGTTCAAGGGCACCGGCAACTCCGAAATCGTGCTCGACCGCAAGGTTGCCGACAAGCGCATCTACCCGGCGATGGACATTCTCAAGTCCGGTACCCGCAAGGAAGACCTCCTGGTGCCCAAGCAGGACCTGCAGAAAATCTTCGTGCTGCGGCGCATCCTTGCGCCGATGGGAACGACCGATGCGATCGAGTTCCTTATCGACAAGCTCAAGCAGACCAAGACGAACGCCGATTTCTTCGATTCGATGAATACCTGATCCCGCTACCGGGAGCGCAGTGTCCGGTCCAATTCTTCGGGGTCGGTGATCACTGGCAGGCAGGTCTGGCCGGTGCAGAGAAAAGCACCGGCCTTGTTCGTCGGGGGAAGGGCGCCGTCACCCAGTTCCGGCAGGTTCGAAGTCGCACCGATCGGTATCGCGATATCGAGCCGCCTCGGATCAGGAGATCGATTCGCTACCGGAACAAATACCGGATCCGCCGGATTCTCCACCATCACAAGTTTCATTGGGCTGGCCGCCAGCGCGCAGGCGTTGACGATGCCCGCCTGCCCATATTGCTGGGCAGCAGCGCGGCCCGCGGCATGTTCCGCGATGCGCCATGCCTTCATATACAGATCCGCATCGCCGACGGCTTTCGCTAGTCTGGTTGCGGCTTCGATGATCTGGCCGGTAGCCGAGGGGATCGCCTCGTCCACATCGCCGCGGATCCTTATCGGTACGTCGCCGCTGTCCGAAGCCGTGAGATAGTAGCCAGCCCCCTCGCTATCCGCGTGCCACTTGTCGAGATTGGCCATGAATCCGGACGCATGCTCGAGATAGAGACGGTCACCGGTGGCCTCGAAGAGAGCGACTGCGGCGTTGCACATCGCGGCATAGTCGGTGGAGAGCGCGGGAAACAGCCTGCGCCCGCCCAGGATGGAATGCGGGAGCCTGCCGTCGGTGTCGCGGCTTTCAAGGATGAACTGATAGGCCCGGCGGGCCGCGTCGATCCACTCCGCCTGGGAAAAGCTCCGTCCGACTTCGGCCAAGCCTGCAATTGCCAGGCCGTTCCAATCGACCAGCACCTTGTCGTCCCGTCCGGGGCGAATACGGTTCTCGCGAGCGGCAAGAAGCCGCTGCTTGATGCTGATGACCTCAGCCGTCTGCGGCTGCGATGACTGCAGGGGAGATTGATGGATGATCGGTTTACCCTCCCATCCTTGCGGCTTGGTCAAGGTGAAGCTATTGAAAAACAACGAAGAATCCTGATCGAGGGCGGTTTCTATCTCCTCCTTCGCCCAGGTGTAGAACAGCCCCTCCTCGCCTTCGCTGTCGGCGTCCAGGCTCGATGCGAAGCCCCCGCCATCGACCGTCATTTCACGGAGCAGCCAGGTAACCGTCTCTTCGATTCGTATCCGAAACAATTCATCGCCGCTTGCGGCGTAGCTCCAGTTGGCCAATCGCAGCAATTGCGCATTGTCGTAAAGCATCTTCTCGAAATGCGGCACCAGCCATTGCGCATCGGTCGAATAACGCGAAAGCCCGCCCCCGACATGATCATATATGCCGCCAGCAAGCATTTGCCGCAGGCTGGTGATGACGGCATCGCGATGCGCCTCGTTGCGGTTTTGCAGCCAGTTGAGCCACAGGGTCTGCATAAGGGCCGCGTTCGGAAACTTGGGCGCGCCACGCAAGCCACCCAGATCAGGATCGATCATGCCGAATATGCCCGCGGCAAGCGATTCGAGCATCCCTGCGGGATTTGCCGAGGCTTTGCCGGCGCCGGCGAGCCGGCTTTCGACGTGCAGCCGCAGAGCCTCGGAGCTTTTATCGATATCCTCACGCTTTGATCGCCAGGCCGATGCGATCGCTTCCAGGATCTGGATGAATCCCGGCCGTCCATATTTGGGTTCCTTCGGGAAATAGGTTCCGCCCCAGAAAGGTTTCGCCTCCGGTGTCAGGAAGATCGTAAGCGGCCAGCCGCCCTGCTCTCCCATTGCGGTCAAGGCTGCCATATAGATCTGGTCGATATCGGGCCGTTCTTCCCGATCCACCTTGATATTGACGAACAGACGGTTCATCACGGCAGCGACTTCCGGGCTTTCGAAGCTTTCATGCGCCATGACATGGCACCAGTGGCAAGCCGCGTAGCCGATGGACAGCAGGATCGGGCGATCCAACTCCCTGGCTTCGGCCAGGGATTGCGGCGACCAGGACCGCCAGTGAACCGGGTTGTCGCTGTGCTGGCGCAGATAGGGGCTGGTTTCGTCCGACAGGAGATTTTCTGGGGGCAGGGGCACGATCGAGCTCATGATTATATGGACTTTCTAACCTAGGGCGCGGCGAGGGAGCGGGCAAATGATATTCCAGGATTCGATCGTTGCGCTCTCGAGTGGGCGGCTGCCATCAGGCATCGCAGTTATCCGGCTGTCGGGACCGGCGACCCGCCGGATCGTCGAAACGGTCTGTGGCCGTCTGCCGGAGCCACGCCTGGCGCGTTTCGGCACGTTGCGGCGGGCTGACGGCGAGCCTCTGGATGCCGGCTTGACGCTGTTCTTCCCAGGTCCGGACAGCTTCACCGGCGAAGATATGGTGGAGTTCCATGTCCATGGCGGCCGGGCCGTCGTTGCGGCGGTGCTGGAGACTCTCGTTGCGTTTAACGGGGTTCGCCATGCCGAGCCGGGCGAATTCACCCGTCGGGCCTTTCTCAATGGCAAGGTCGATCTGTTGAAGGCCGAGGCGCTGGCCGATCTCGTCACTGCCGAGACGGAATCCCAGCGCCGTTTTGCGCTGCTCAATTCCGGCCCCCAATCGGCCCTCTACGCGGAGTGGCGTCAAAGGCTGATCTTTGCGCGCGCAATGATCGAGGCGGAAATGGACTTTTCCGACGAGGCTGACGTGCCCGGTGCCGTGGGATCGACCGTCTGGGCGGATATCGAGAAGATGATATCCGAGATCACCGCGCATATGGAGGGGTACAGGCAGGCCGAGACCAGTCGCGATGGCTATGACGTGGTCAGTCTCGGTGCGCCGAATGCCGGTAAATCGAGTCTGCTCAATGCATTGGCGCGGCGAGATGCAGCTATCGTAACGGATGAGCCGGGAACCACGCGCGACCTGGTTGAGGTCGTCCTCGACCTCAACGGTGTGAAGGTCAGGCTGACGGACACGGCGGGTATCCGCGAAGAGGCCGGCAGGGTAGAGCAGATCGGCATCGACAGGGCACGGGATCGGGCCCGAGGAGCCGACCTGATCCTCTATCTGGTCGACCTCGACGATCCGAAACCGATTGCCGGCGTGGACACACAAGCCAGGTGCCTGACGGTGGGCACGAAGGCCGATCTTGCTCAACATCGGGCGACGGACTCAAGCTACGACCATGTCATCTCGGTCGCCTCCTCCGGTTCGGGGCTCAACGAATTGCTAGGCAGTATCGGCGGCTATGCGGTGGAAGCGACCGGCACTGTGTCCGACATCCTGCCGTCGCGGCAACGACATATCGAACTGCTGCGCAGGACGGCCCATTTCATGGAGGCGGCGCTTGGTGCACCGGACACCGCAGCCGAGATCAAGGCGGAATATCTCCGCCTGGCGGCGGAGCAGCTTGGACGTATCTCGGGTGCCGTCGATCCAGAGGATTTGCTGGACGTCATCTTCTCGCAATTTTGTATCGGCAAGTGATTCACGTGAGACAGCGGTGAGGCGAATGACTCACGTGAAACACTGACGACTTCTGCTAAAACCCGTTTCACGTGAAACATTATCGGTCGATCGACCTTGACGACGCGGTCAAATCGGCACATGGCTCTGCTAATTCCGGAGCGACGAATTTGATGAATGCAGACTACGATGTAGTGATCGTTGGTGGCGGGCATGCCGGTTGCGAGGCGGCCAGCGCAGCCGCGCGCTATGGCGCACGCACGGCTCTCGTCACGTTGCAGGCTGCAACCATCGGTGCCATGTCGTGCAATCCGGCGATCGGCGGCCTGGGCAAGGGGCATCTGGTACGTGAGGTCGACGCGCTGGATGGGCTGATGGGACGGGTGGCAGATGCCGCCGGCATCCAGTTCCGGTTGCTCAATCGCCGCAAGGGCGCTGCCGTGCGCGGACCACGGACACAGGCCGACCGAAAGCTCTACAAGCTTGCCATGCAGGCAGCCCTTGCCGAGCAGGCCGGCCTTGAGATCATCGAAGACGAAGTCGCAGATCTCGACATTGAGGATGGCCGCGTCGTTGCCGTGCAGTTGGCGAGTGGCCGTAAGCTTGGCTGTGGCGCGGTGGTCCTGACGACGGGCACGTTCCTGCGCGGCCTTATCCATATCGGCGAGCGGAAATTCACAGCCGGCCGCATGAATGAAAAGGCGAGCTTCGGCTTGTCGGAGACCATGGCCAAGGCAGGGTTCGCGCTGGGCCGGCTGAAGACCGGCACACCCCCACGGCTGGATGGGCGGACGATCGGCTGGGCCGGACTCGACGTGCAATCGGCCGACGAGCAGCCGGCGCTGTTTTCCCTGCTGTCGGACAAAGCCATCAATCCGCAGATCGATTGCGGCATAACCCGGACGACGGCGGATACGCATGAGCTGATCCGACAAAATCTCGGTCGTTCAGCCATGTATTCCGGGTCCATCGAGGGGATCGGGCCGCGTTATTGCCCCTCGATCGAGGACAAGATCGTCAAGTTCGGCGATCGCGAGGGCCATCAGATCTTCCTCGAGCCGGAAGGGCTGGATGACGATACGGTCTATCCGAACGGCATCTCGACCTCGCTGCCGGAGGACGTGCAGCTCGACATTTTAAAGACCATCCCAGGGTTGGAGCAGGCAAAAATGCTGCAGCCCGGCTATGCCATCGAATATGACCATGTCGACCCCCGAGAGCTCCTGCAGACGCTGGAGACGCGGCGCGTCGGCGGCCTGTTCCTGGCGGGCCAGATAAACGGCACCACCGGCTACGAAGAGGCCGCTGCGCAGGGGCTGGTGGCCGGCTTGAACGCGGCCAGGAAGGCTGCCGGCGAAGAGGGCGTCATGTTCAGCCGCACCGAGGCCTATATCGGTGTCATGATCGACGACCTTACCAGCCGCGGCATCACTGAACCCTACCGGATGTTCACCTCACGGGCCGAGTTCCGGCTGTCGCTGCGTGCCGACAATGCCGACCAGCGCCTGACGCCGAAAGCGATGCAACTCGGTATCGTCTCGCGGGAACGGCAGCGGCGCTTCTCACTGGCCAATGACAATCTGGCGCGCGCGCGCAGCTTGGCTCGGTCCTTGCGGGTGACGCCGAATGAGGCGCGAGGGCATGGGCTGGCCATCAATCTGGATGGAGTCCGCCGCTCGGCCTACGAACTCCTGTCGCGGGTGGAGACGACGGTGGAACGGCTCGCGGCTATCTGGCCGGAGCTTGGACAACTGGATGCGAAAACTGTCGAAGCGCTTGAAATTGAAGCGCATTACGCGGTGTATCTCGATCGGCAGAACAATGACGCGATCCTCATCCGCCGCGAAGAGGAACGCCTGATTCCGCCGGATATGGATTTTTCCCATGTGCCGGGCCTGTCCAATGAAATGAAGCAGAAGCTTCTGAAGCGGCAGCCGCGATCCGTCGCGGAGGCGCAGCGAATCGACGGAATGACACCGGCGGCGCTGGCGATCATCGTCGCTCATGTCAAAAATCACGAATCCGCCCTGACTCGCCGGGGCGCGGCGTGAGTTCTGATCCGTTCGAGGAGTTTCGTACGGTCGCGGGGACTGTTTCACGTGAAACTTTCGACCGACTTGTCGAGTTTCAGGCGGTTTTCGAGAAATGGGCGCAGCGCATCAATCTGGTCTCTCCGTCGACATTTCCGGATATCTGGCGCCGTCATATTCTCGATAGCGCCCAGCTTGCGCGCCTTGAGCCCGATGCGAAACATTGGGTCGACATCGGCTCGGGTGGCGGCTTTCCCGGCCTTGTCGTGGCGTTCCTGCTCGCTGAACGCGCTGGGGCAAGCATCGATCTGATCGAGAGCAACAGGAAAAAGGCGGGCTTCCTGCAGGCCGTGACGGGCCAATTCTCGTTGCCGGCGCGTGTCCATGCCAAGCGAATCGAGGATTGCTGGGAACTGGTCGAGAGTGTGGAGGTGGTGACGGCACGAGCGCTCGCACCGCTGCCACTGCTTTTGCGCCTTTCTGCGCCCTGGTTGAGCCAGGGTGCGCGCGGCCTGTTCCACAAAGGACGGGATTACCGGACGGAAGTGGAAGAAAGCGCTAAACTGTGGCGATTCGAACTGATAGAACATCAAAGCATGATCGATCCGCAGGGCGTCATTCTCGAAATTGGTGCATTGCGCGATGCATAAGCGGCGATCGATGCCGATGGACGAAACCAGGTCATTACAAGAAGCGTGATCATGAGAGCCGGCCCCCGCATCATCACCATAGCCAACCAGAAGGGCGGTGTTGGCAAGACCACGACGGCCATAAACCTGGCGACGGCCCTGGCGGCAATCGGC
Source organism: Pseudaminobacter sp. (assembly GCA_049646905.1). Classification (GTDB taxonomy): domain Bacteria; phylum Pseudomonadota; class Alphaproteobacteria; order Rhizobiales; family Rhizobiaceae; genus Pseudaminobacter. The sequence goes on from JBARWP010000402.1 coordinate 7,556, forward strand.
GAACGTGTGCTGATCGTCGATCTCGACCCGCAAGGCAATGCCAGCACGGGCCTTGGCGTCGATCGGCATGAGCGCATGGTCTCTTCCTACGATGTGATCGTGGGAACGACGACGCTCGACGAGGCTGCGATGCCCGCTGCGGTGCCGGGCCTGTCGATCGTGCCTTCGACCCTGGATCTGTTGGGCGTCGAGATGGAGATTGCCGGCTTGCCGGATCGCGTGCTTCGGCTGCGCAACGCGGTGCGGGCTTCGGCGACCAAGGCGAACGCCTTCTCCTATATCCTGATCGATTGCCCGCCTTCGCTCAATCTCCTGACCATGAACTCCATGGCGGCCGCGCATTCGGTGCTGGTGCCGCTGCAATGCGAGTTCTTCGCACTGGAGGGGCTCAGCCAGCTGCTGGCGACCGTCGAGCAGGTTCGGGCGGCGCTCAATCCCGACCTCACCATCCAGGGGATCGTGATGACCATGTATGACGGGCGCAACAATCTCGCCAATCAGGTGGTGGAGGACGTGCGCGCCCATATGGGGGAGAAGGTCTATGAGACCGTGATCCCGCGAAATGTGCGGGTGTCGGAGGCGCCGTCGCACGGAAAGCCGGCGATCCTCTATGATTTGAAATGTTCGGGAAGCCAGGCCTATCTGCAACTCGCCTCGGAAGTCATCCGGCAGGAGCGCAAGCTGCGCGCGGCCTGAAACAACTATCGGCATGAAACAGTCGGAATCCTCCCATGAATGAAGATCTTTCGAGAAGGCGGTTGGGGCGCGGGCTTGCAGCCCTTATCGGCGAGATGGACAAGCCGGCCGCCCCGGCGCAGGCGCCTGTATCGTCCGATCGGAACGTGCCGATAGAGTTCGTCTCGCCAAATCCGAGGAACCCACGCCGGAACTTCGGGGACGCGGAGCTCACCGATCTCGCGCAATCGATCCGGGAGCATGGCGTGGTGCAGCCGGTGGTTGTGCGGCCGACCGGCACGGCGGGTCACTTCGAGATCATCGCGGGCGAGCGGCGCTGGCGGGCAGCCCAGCGTGCCGGCCTTGCCGAAATCCCGGTGATCGTGCGCGACGTCAACGATCGCACCGCACTCGAGCTGGCCATTATCGAGAACGTCCAGCGGACCGACCTCAACCCGGTCGAAGAGGCGCTCGGGTATCAGCAACTGATCGACGAACATAGCTATACGCAGGCCGATCTCGGCCAGGTGATCGGCAAGAGCCGAAGCCACGTCGCCAATACGCTGCGGCTGCTGAAGCTGCCGGATGTGATCCGCGACATGCTTGTGGATGGCGAGCTGTCGGCCGGCCATGCGCGCACACTGGTCGGCGCGGCCGATCCCGCTGGTCTTGCCAAGCGGATCGTTGAAGAGGGGCTTTCCGTGCGCCAGGCGGAGGCTCTGGCCCAGCTTCCTCCCGAGAGCGCCGATGAGGTCAAGAAGTCGGCGCCTGTCGAGAAGGATGCCGACACGCTTGCGCTGGAAAAGCTGCTTTCGGATGTGACGGGAATGCGGGTCGCGATTGCGCACAAGAATCGGGGCGGGGAGTTGCGGATCGCGTACAAGTCACTGGAACAGCTCGACGATTTGTGCCGGCGGCTGAAGAGCTAGGCTGATTCAATTCTGACGGAACAAGCAATCCTCACCCTTACCCTCTCCCAAGAGAGGGAGCCGTCAGTGTTGCGATCCTCTTTCTCGCCGTACTGCCAGCGGAGAGACCATTGAAGTCAGCGGCGGCTCGATAGATATTTAGCCGGCAAGCTTTCTGCGCTGGCTTTCAATCGCAATGCCCAAAAGCGCTTGGCGGGCAACGGAATCTGCCAGGTCCGCTCTTTGCCGGGTCTGCAGAATTGCCTGTTGCAGGCGTGCCAGCGCCCTTGTCAGCGCCTCCGCGTTCCAGCGGATCAGCGCGCCTTCGACTGTCTTGCGGCGCGAAAAAAAGATCGGCGGCCTGGCTGCGGCGACGATTTCGGAGGCGCTGCGTTTTCCACTATCGAGCGCGGCGCGCATGAGATGAAGCGCCTGGAACTGCCGCATTGCGGCCGCCAGACAGAGGAATGACTGGTTGCCGGCCCGCGCCTGGCGCATGAAGATGGTGTCGAATTCCTCGACCTTTCCTTCCAGGATCGCGTCGACGGCATCGTCGAAAGTCAGGCCGGAGGCATCGCCGATGGCGGCCTTTACGTCTTCCAGTTCGATCTTCTTGTTGTCGGCGGCATAAAGGACGAGCTTCTGGATCTCGCCGCGAGAGGCAAGCCGATCACCACCGAGGTTCCTGCGCAGCGCCTGCCGTGCCTCCAGGGTAATGGACAGGCCGGCCTTCTGCATTTCCTCGTCGATAAGGGCATCGATGCCCCTTGTTTCGTCGGCGTAACAAGGCAGGGCCATGCCGCATTCGCTGCTTTCCACTGCGGTGCGTAGGGCAGCTCCCTTCTTCAGTTCGCCCGCCTCGATCAGGATAAGCGCATCCCGGGGCGGCTCGGTGCAGAGCGCCTTGACGTCATTGGCCAGCGCCTTCTGGCCGGAGGCGTTGCGGATCCAGAGCAGGCGGCGCGCGGCAAACATCGGCACCGTGCGGGCCTCATCGAGCAGGCGTCCTTCGTCGCGATCGACCTCGGCCCCCTCCAGCCGTACCACGGAGAAGGGATCGTCCAGAGGCAGTCCCGTGCGCAAGGCGAAGGCACGTGCGCGCTCGGTCACCAGGCCGCGGTCCGGGCCGTAAAGGAGGATGATTGCCGCTTGCGCGCTTGGCCGCGCCAGCCACGAATCGACCTCATGTGCTTTCTTCTGTGCCATGGACGTCAGGTAGCATGGCCTTGCGACAGGAAAAACCCGCAAGGCTGCATGCGGGCCTAGACCATGATGCCGAAAAGTGGATACCGGTTTTCGGATGACATCATGGTCTATCCAATGATCTTGCCGCATATATG
>JBARWP010000403.1:0-29096 GCA_049646905.1 Pseudaminobacter sp.
GCAGGGAGCCGGCAAGCGCCTGCCCGACCGCGTCGCGCGCGGCGACTAGGGCGGCCTTGAACTGCAAGGGCCTGTCGCGAAACGCCTCCATCGTCAGTTCGCCGAACCAGTCCCATTCGGCGCGCGACAACTGGCGGATATCCAGATCGAGCAGGCGTGGATCGGCGCAGCCATTGGCCACGAGATTGCGGTGATAGAGTTCGATGATGGTGTCGAATATCGCCCCGGTGAAGGGCAGCGAGCGGTCATGCACCTCGCGGGTTACCTGCGACATCTGCCGGAAATTCGTTGCCCGCCGGATCTGCGTTTCCGGGCTGGTTTCGGCAAAGCGGTTGAGCTCGTTGAAAAGTAGCAGATTGCCTTGCGTGCGCCTGAGCAGCCGGTCGATCGCGGAGTCGAAATGCAGGAACGAGATCAGCGAGATGAGGTCTGAAATCGACTCGGTGTAGGGAAAAAAATCGCTGTCGGCATTGAGGTTCGACGGCAAACCCAGTTCCGACAGGCTGATCAGATGACCGATCTCATGCGCGATCGTGTCGAAATTCAGCGCATAGGGGTAGACTTCTTTGCCGACCTCGGAATAGCCGAGTTCCAGGAAGCCGTAGCCCGCCTGTGCATTCTGCCACTGGACCATCGGCACGATCTCGAGGCGCTCGAAGGTGTCGGCGAAGAACCAGCGGATCGGGCGGCCGAGATAGCTGCGCCAGATGTCGAGCACGAAATGAACGCAGGCATAGGCGTGCGCGCCAAGAAACTCGCGCTGCCGCGGATCGAGATTGTCGTAGTTGCGGTCAGGCCCCGGCTGAACCGGCGCCCGGCGCGCGCCATCGAATGGCGGCAGAGAGGCCGTGCCGTAGGGCGCCTTGTCGTACAGCGGATCGACCACATACATGGCCCCGTCACTGGGACCTTCCGCGATCTCATCGGGCGAAAGCTGCAGCCACACGCGATCCGGCTGCTCATAGCCTGGGATGAAGGGGGCCTGAGGAAAAATCCAGAACCGCGTGCCCAGCCGTTCCCGGGCACCTTCGGTAAAACTGGACGCCAATTCTTCCATTGCTAGAGCTTTGCAAAAGCAGAACGCTAGCCCCCAACGTCGTAATGCTTATTGTAATTGTAGACAAGTTCAGGGTCAATGCCGCTTGCTTCCAGATCTCTGATGAATGTATTTGTTATACTGAAAGATAAATCTGATTGAATTTTGTAGGAATTGGCCAGATCCATCGCCTTTGCGAGTGCAAGCTGGGCATCCCGGGATTTCTTGTGAACTATTCCGGCAAGAATTCGAACGGCCTCGTCTTCCCGCCAACCTGCCCGGCGCAGGACTTGCTTGAGCGAGCGATCCCGAAACTTCATCTGTCGCGCAATACTGACCAGCTCGCGCCGGATATCTGGTGAAATCATGTTGCGGCGGGCCAGTTCGGAAAATGTCGCCTGCAGATCGATCAGGGCATCGGTCAGCTGCAGGAAACCCAGCTCGGCCGGCCCGTTCTGCACCGCGACGGCGTCATCGGGCGCAAGCGGCCAGCGCCTGTACCAGCGGAAGATGACACCGACGCCGATCATGCCGAAGGGGTGCAGTTCGGCCGCCCTGAGCGCACCCATGCTCGCCGCGCCGATCACGATGATGCCTTGAGCCATGGCCCACAGGATTTCCTTGTGGCGCACCGCAGGCCGATCCTCGAACCGGCCGTCGATCAGGATCATCACCTTCGGACGAAAGGCATGGGCGGCAAGCAGGATATCGCCCTGCGCGGCCGGATGAAGATAGGTCGCATCCAGAATGGCGCGTGCCTTCGTCAGCGGCAGCGAGGGCCCGAGAAACACCGCGATCTCCCGCGGCCCAATCGTCGTGCCGGCCTGGCGATTGTCGGTCTGTTCTTTGTCAGCCAATCCAAGCTCCTAGCGCACAACGGAAAACGCCTGTGCCCGGCCGAGCACGGTGCGGATCGAGACCACGCCCGCCTCATGATCGAGCCCGACTGGAACGGCGAAGACCGGCCCCAGGCCGGATGCCGTCACCAGGGCAAGCAGGTCCGCAAGATTGACCGGTAAGGCTGTCGAACCGGGAGGGCGGTCAGCCTGCGGATCATGGTGCAGGATCAGGTCACGCGCCTTGGCCAGCGCATCGGAAAACCGGCCTTCCGCGTAATGCGGAGCGGTCTGATCGTCCCGCGCCCCCGAAACCGTGGCGGCTCGTGTCACCAGCGCTTCGCGCAGCGCATCCTCGCACGCGGCCTCCATGCTCCCACGCGCCGAATAGCCTTCCGTGGGTAGCGCAAGGATCGGCCGCTCCGGCCCTGTTTCGAGGGTCTGGCACCAGACCACCGGCAGGCCGGTCGACGAGGGTGCCTGCCAGAAGGCCACCGAAATGCCGGCCTCGCCTGCTGCCTGCAAGAGCTTGGCGGTTGCGCCGGTCTTTGGCGGCGAGAGCCGGTAACGGTCGAAAAACCCATGCGTCCGGAAGGCGCGCGCCAGCGCATCCCGCTCGATACACTCATAAAGCCCGTGCAGAAAGGCTTCTCCAACTGAACGGTGGCAGGCAAGGCCCGTCGTGCTGCGCGTGAAGACACCGTCTCCGACCGGGGCCGGATGGGAATAGCGTGTATGCACGAGCTCAAAGGGAATGGGCGCCGCAGCACCGGAGGGCAGTTCCATGCCGGTGATCCATGGCAGGCGACGGCGGCGCCAGTCGTCGGCCCCGTCCGGACGGACCAATCCGTCGAACAGCCCCGGCTCGATCCCCATCTCGTCCGCAGTCGCGGTGAATGTCCGCGATGCCGGAACGGCTTCGGCAAAATAACGCTCGCAAGCCTCCATGATGGCGCCGACGGCTGCTCGCGTCAAGGTGCCGCCGCGCCCCAGCGCGGTCACCTCCGACAAAGCGGCCGGCCGGACGGCCTGGACGACCGGCAGGCCGAGGCGGTCGAGCCCGGTGATGTCGGCCAATCGCGTGATACCGAAGCGGCGGCAAAACGGCAGCAGCCGCTGCACTATGCGCTCGTAACTTGCTTCCGGGCGGAGCGACAGGGACTCGGCCGCAGAGGCGAGGAAGGCCTCCCGCCACACCTGGGGCGGATCGCCGATATACGGGAAAGGGCCGTCAGGTCTCGACGGCAAGGCCGATCTCCCGCGCCGACTGCTCGGAGCGTCGCACAAGAGCGAGCGCCCCTTGCTCGCGCGCTTCGGTCAGCGACGCCTTCAGGTCGGCGGCGACCTCCCCAGCATCGGCGCGTAGTTGCGAGCGCAGTTCGGCTCGCCGCCGATACAATTCGGCCAGCCAATAGGCATGGCCGCTCTGTTCGGCCTCGGCTATCGCCTCGCTGACGACCTCGAAGGCTTCCCGGATCTTGCCGGCGCGCGCAAGCAGCGTAGCCTGCATGTCGAGATAGATCGGCAGATCGACCACCGAACCAAGCTGCTTCAGCGTGTCCAGCCCACGCTGCAGGCGCAGCAGTCCGTCTGCCAGATCGTGTTGCTGCGCTTCGGCCCAACCGCCGAAAAGCATGGCAAGCCCGGCCAGGAAATCCATCTCGTGCTCGGATGCAAAACGGTCCATGCGCGCGGCGACTTCGGCCAGGCGCTCGTGATCGTCGCGATAGAAGGCCGAGACGGCTTCCGTGTCGAGCGAATGCGCCTTGCTTGCCAGATGGCCGATGCGGTCGACGAATTCCATCATCTCCAGAAGCGCGCGGTCGGACTCGACTGTGCGGCCGGTCAGCCATAGCGAAAGCGCCTTCTGGCCAAGCCCGCAGACCTTTGCATCATGCCCGCCAAAGAGCGCGCGGTTCAGCCTGGCGCGATCATCATCGTAACAGGCCAGGCCCTTTTCGATCGCCTCCAGCGTCTCGCGATGGCGGCCGAGATTGAAGTCGATCGCCCAGATGCAATGATTGATCTGCAGGACGATTTCCGGATCGTCCACATCCGCCAGCATTTCCTGGACACGCAGGGCGCGGTCATGCATCGCCCGGAAATCCGAGCCGGTATACCACCATCCCCAGAAGACCGGGAACCAGTCGACGCGTTCGGCGGCGGGGCGCTGGCGGGCGATATCGACGCCACGGGCATAGAGCTGTTTCGCCTGCTCGTCGCGCGGGCCGGCATGGCTGATGACAAGCGGGCCGTAGGCGGCGATGATATCCAGTTGCAGGCGCGAACGCGCGTCGATCTCATCGACATTGTCGGTCAGGCGCAGGGCGCGCGCCAGCGCCGAGCGGGCTTCGGAGATCGCCGAGCGCGCGGCACTTTCGCGACCCCACCGGGTCATTATGTCGGCCGCCTCACGAAAGTTTCCGGCACGTTCGGCATGCCAGGCCAGATCGGCGTGATTGACCGGTGTTCCCGCCGCCTGCTCACGTTCAAGCCGCCGGAACACACGCTCGTGCAGGACGCGCCGGTCGGTATCGCGTAGCGAACTGTAGGCCGCTTCGCGAAGAAGCGTGTGGCGGAACTCGTATTCCGCCTCGGGCAGCGGCCAAGTCTGGCGCAATATATGCTGGTCGACCAGCAGGCTTGCCAGTTCCGGCAAGGTCTCCTCCGGCAGCATGTTCTGCGCCACCTCGCGCAATGTCGAAAAATCGAAGCTCTGGCCGATGACGGCGGCGATCTGGGCCAGTATGCGTGCCTGCCCCAATGCATTGATGCGCGAGATCAGGAGGTTGGTGAGGGGAACCGCCTGGTTGTCCGCCTCATCTGTCCGCAGCGGCGGGCTGGCACCGATATGCTGGCCGGAACGGATGCGCCACAGCACCATTTCCTCCAGGAACAGCGGGATTCCGTCGCTCAGTCCGGCAATCGAGGCGATCTGTTCGGCGGAGGGCCGTTCGTCAGCTGCCATTTCCCACATCGCCGTGGCCAGCGCCGCAGCCTCGCTCCTGTCGAGACGCCGCAGGGTCAAATCCAGCGTGTTGCCTTCACTGGTCATTGCCCGCAGCGCATCGTCGCGAGTGGTCGCCACGATCAGGATCGGCTTGTCCTCGATCCAGCGGCCCAGTGCTTCCAATTCGGCAAGCGTGGAGGCATCGGCCCAGTGGATGTCCTCCACGATCAGGCAGGCCGGCCCCTTGGAGGCAAGGGCACCGACAATCTCGCCTATGGCACGACGCGTGAGCCTCAGCGCCTCCTTGACCGGCAGGGCAGCCGGTGCGGGGCTGGCCAGGGAGATGATACCGGCGGTGGTGCCAAGCTGCGTGATGCTTTCGGTCTGTTCGAGGCCAAGCCGCCGCATCGCGCGGACGAATAGCTGCTCGGGCCTGTCACGCTTTCGCCGGGGCCCGGCAAACATGTTGAGCAGAGGCGCGAAGGGAGTCTGGCGCCCGTTCGGATTGCACTGCAGCGCCCAGAGCCTGGCGCCGGCAGCCTTGAGACGGCCGCGCAGATCATGCACCAGACGGGATTTGCCTATGCCGGACTCGCCGCGAAGGATCGCCACCTGCCCGTTGCCTGCACAGGCATCGGCCCAGCGCCCGGTCAGCATCTCCAGTTCGCTGCGGCGGCCGACAAGCGGCAGGATACGCCGGCGCATCGCGTGAAAGCGGTCCGGCTGGCGCTTGGGGGCAACCAGCGTCCATAGCGTGTCATGGATGCCGCCTTCTTTCTTCTCCTGGCCCGGGTAAGGCTGCAGCCTGAAATAGCCGCTGATATGGCCACGAAGCGACTCGGTTATCACGATTGCAGGCTCGGCCAGCTTCTTGAGCGCTACGCGTGCCCGCAGTTCCGGCGCACCGACGATCCGGACCGTCTCCGAGGTAATGACCAGCGCCACGCCGTCATCCAGGGCGGCCTTGAGGGCAAATCTGTGCTCGGGATGTCTTGCCGAGCGATAGTTGGAGATCGCCTCGCCGAGATCGATTGCCGCGGTCAGGGCATCACTGGCATAATCTTCGGTCTGGCCCTCGACGCCGAAGAAAATCGTGCCGTGTTCAGGCCCGAGGGCATTGGCAACGCCGAACCATTCCCCCGCAACGCTCATCAGGATCCGGGTCAGATCGTCGACGACTTCGGCAAGCCCTTCGGCATCGGTGCCGTTTGCGGCAAGCGACGCCACGCCGGCAATTTCGTAACTCAGTGCGACGATCAGGCTCTGTTCAATGAGCCCCTGCTTGCCTGCCGCCGGTGCCGGTTCGGCCGCGGCGTTTATCGGGCTGTCCGCGACCGGCGCCGGCATTTCGGGCTCGGCCGGACGCTCCCGCGTTTCAGGCTCGAGCCTGATCTTGTCGATGACCGCCATCGTCTCGGCCGACGGCGTCACCGAAAGCGCACTCTCGAACAGATCCAGCATCGACCGCGCATGGCGCATGGCCTCGCCGCGCCGGTTTCCCGCAATCAGTGCGTTGAGCAGCGCGCGATGGGATTCTTCGGCCAGATCGTCGAGTTGAACCGCACGCCGGGCCGCGTCGATGGCACGGTCGAAATCGCTCGCGGCAAGCGCGAGTGCCGACAATTTCACGAGCACTTCCTGCGCGCGGGACCTATACCAGCCGCGCTGGTCGGAAATCCAGCGTTCGATATCACCCTCACGCACGCGCAGGCCGTCGAGAAAGTCGCCGCGATAGAGCTGGGCGGCCGCCTGCAGGGATTGCGGGTCGTCCGCTCCAAGAAGCGTCTGGAACTGCAGGGCATCGACCGTCATCTGTTCGGGATTGAGGCCGACTTCCTCATGATGCGCGACAAGCGGCTGGTCCGGCGTGAACTGCTTGCGCAAATGCGTCAGTGCGGTGCGCAGGCTCTGCTTGGCGCTTCCGTCATGGCGCCAGCCCCACAGTTTTTCGGCAAGGTCGTCGCGGTTGCAGCGGCCCGGCATCGCAAGGGCGAGCGAGGCGATCAGGCAACGCTGTTTGACAGACGCGATGTGAAGCTGCGTCTCGTTTCGGTAGAGCTCAAATCCACCAAGCAAACGTAGACAGAAAGGCATCGCCTTCAGCGGCTCTGGCAGCCCAATGATGGGAAAATTGTATCGTTTGAACAGTCCCCCGGCAATACGGCAAGGGCTCATCCTGCGGATATGCAGGCGCTTGTCCGTCTCTGCCTATCCGATCCATCGCCGCACGGCCGCGACATTGTCCAGCGTATAACGTGCCGTTGTCGGGCCAGCAGGTTTCACACGAATGGAAATCCCGTCGCGTTCGTTGATATGCTCGAAGCCGCTTTCATCGGAGACGTCGTCACCGATGAAGACAGGACGCCTGCCGGAAAAGGGCCTTTCCTGCATGAAACGGTGGATCGCAGCGCTTTTGAGCGCAGCCTTCGGCAGGAATTCCAGACCGGCGTTCCCGGCTACGATCCTGTAGCCTGCGGGCAAATCGGGGAGTGCCAGTTCCGCGGCGGTCCGGACAGCTTCCAGCGCCTCGGGTGCCGCGCGGGTATGGATCGCCAGCACCGGCCCCTTGCGCTCGAAATAGACCCCCTTCGTGTCGCGGAATTCGGCCTGCAAAGCCTCCGCAACGGCGGCGACATCTTCCGGCTCCCGCGCAGCTTCCGTCTTTCCACCGGCGACCAGCCGATGCTCCAGGCCGTAAAGGCCGGCAATGGGCAGGCACAGAGGTGCGAACAGCCGGTCGGCCATCGCCACGCTGCGGCCGGTGATGAAGGCAAGCGCCCCTTCCAGCCGGGCTTCCAGGGCCGCAAGCTGCTCGAGCAGCCGGGCATCGGCCACGACCCCTTCGGGGTGCGGCTGATGTTCCAGAAGCGTGCCGTCTATGTCGAGAAAAAGGGCTGCGTGTCCGGGCAGCGGGGGTGGCTGCAAGATCATCTCCAAAGGTCGGTGGGTTCTCGTTGTGCGGAGCCGCCGTTGCGGTAGTGCCCCGCAGGCGGTTCGTCCCAGCCCTCAGGCCGGCTCCAGGCATCGCGCAGCCGTTCGCGGTCGCGCAGCCTTGCGGCATCGACCAGCATGCTGCCGGCCCAGCGAAAGACGTTATTGGAGCGCACGACCTCGCGCATGCGCCGCATCCGCTCGCGCTGCTCTTCCAGCGGCATGGTCAACGCCTGGAAGAAGGCCTCGCCCATGGCGGCGGGATCGTAAGGGTTGACGATCAGCGCCTCCAGAAGCTCGCGCGAGGCGCCGGCAAAGGTGCTCAGCACCAGCACGCCGGCTTCGTCGTCGCGCGCGGCCACGAACTCCTTGGCGACGAGGTTCATGCCGTCATGCAGGCTGCTGACCACGCAGATGTCAGCGGCACGATAGAGTTCGCCGAGCATTCCCTGGCCATGATGCTCGGCCAGCAGCAGGATCGGGCGATAGTCGTCGGAACCGTAGCGCTCGTTGATATCGGCGACCAGATCCAGGCATTCTTGGTGCAGCGACTGATAGGCCGGCAGGGTATCGCGGCTGGGCGCCGCCACCTGCACGAACACCAGCCGGCCGATCCAGTCCGAATGCTGGTGGAAAAACTCGTCCAGCGCGTGGAAACGGTCCAGGATTCCCTTGGTGTAGTCCAGCCGCTCCACGCCGACCGCCAGCTTCATATCTTTCCGCAACCCGAAACGTTCGAAGATGCGGGCGCGTGAATCGCGTTTGCCTCGTGTTTCGACCGTATCAGGCCATTCGATCGAAATCGGATAGGAATGGACGAGCGTCGTGTGTCCGGCATGGGAAATGGCTGAGGTTTCACGGTCGATTCGCGATTCCAGGAAGCGATCCACGCTGTCGATGAAGTTGTTGCAGTGAAACTGGATATGGAAGCCGACGATCGAGCTGCCGAGCAATCCCTCCAGAAGCTGGTCGCGCCATGGGCAGACGCTGAAGACTTCCGAATTCGGCCAAGGGATATGCCAGAAGGTGATGATGATCGCTTCGGGCAGGCGCTCGCGGATCAGTTGCGGCAGCAGGGCGAAATGGTAGTCCTGCACGAGCACGATCGGGCGTTTGCCCTTGGCCTCTTCCAGAACGATATCGGCAAACTTGCGGTTGACCGCCTGGTAGCACTCCCAATCCGCAGCCCTGAAGACTGGGCGGGTGAATGCGATATGGCAGAGCGGCCATAGGCCCTCATTGGCGAAGCCAGAATAGTAGCCCTTGTATTCTTCGTCGGTCAGCCACACGCGCCGAAGCGTGTAGGCCGGCTTGTCTGGCGGCACGGCGATGTGGTCGCTGTGGTCGACCGTCTCGCGGTCGGCCGAGCCGCTGCCATGCGCGATCCAGGTGCCGGAACAGGTGCGCATGATCGGCTCCAGCGCCGAGACCAGCCCGCTCGCCGGAACCTGGAGCTCGATGCGGCCATCCACATATTGATGGATGTAGGGTTGGCGGTTGGAGACCACGATCACTTCAGCATCGGGCATCTCGGAAGCGAGAACCTGCCGCAGCATGTCGGGCGTCCATTGGACCATGGCATCTTCGCCCGGCGAGCCGTTCCTTTCGCTTTCGCGAATGACCGGCATATAGGTGGCGGGTGTAGCCTCGGCGAGAGCCGCTCGCCGACGCCTGTCACGGCGGCGGAAGATAATCGAGAGCACGATAGCGGCAACGGAGAGGCTGAAACTCAGGAAGACAAGCCCCCACAACAGAAAGGGGCTGAACGCGGGGTCGGTAATTTCGGCGGCCATCTCTACACTTTACGGCTTACAAACGTGCCGGCACTTTTCCTTGCAATCAGCGACGCTCACGTATCCGGAGCCGGAGACGCCACGCCGAAACTATGGGGTATGTTTTCCAAACTGCCGTGGGGCCCAGAGGTTCCCATCACGCGACAATTTTTGCGGCCCGCGGCTTCAGGACCTCACGATAAGGGGCGCAAGCCCTTCGTGGCGGTGGTCGAGATAGCAGACCACGCGGTCGCCCAGCCGCTCGAAGATGATATCCACCTTCGCGTCGCCGACCCCGATATGGCGGATCGACAGATTGTCGATACCAATGGGCAGTTGCGGGCGCTCGACGCAGATCTCGCCGGTCCAGCCATCGATCCGGATGCCGAGGCAGGCCTGCATCAGCATGAAGGCGGAACCGGCGGACCATGCCTGCGGCAGGCACGCCACCGGATAGGCGACCGGCGCCTCGCCCGGGGCGCGGGTAAAGCCGCAAAACAGCTCGGGCAGGCGCATCTGGAACTGTACCGCCGCCTCGAACATGCCGCTCATCAGTTTCACCACGCTCGCCCGTTCGTCGTAACGCGACAGGCCCGCGGCACAGATCGCGGTATCATGCGGCCAGATCGAGCCGTTGTGGTAGGACATGGGGTTGAAGGGCATTTCGTCGTCGGCAAGCGTGCGTATGCCCCAGCCGGTATTGAGCGATGCGGCCAGAAGCTGGCTCGCCACCCGCTCTGCACGCTCGGGCGAAGGCAGGCCGACATAGAGCAGATGGCCGGCATTGGACGTGCGCACGGCGCATTGCGCACCCTCGCCATCGATCGCAAGCGCATAGTAGCCCTGTTCCTCCATCCAGAACCGGTTCTCCACCGCGACACGGATTTTTTCCGCCATCGCCTGCCAATGCTCGGCGTTTTCTTGCTCGCCGCGGCGCTCGGCGAGTGAAGCAAGGCCCTTATAGGCGGCGAAGACGTAGCCTTGCACCTCGACCAGGGCGATCGGCCCGGCGGGGATGCGTCCATCGGCATGGAAGATCGCGTCTGCACTGTCCTTCCAGCCCTGGTTGGAAAGGCCGGTTTCAGCCGCGCGCTTGTAGGTCACGAAGCCGTCGCCATTGCGCGTGCCGGCTTCCTCCATCCATTTCGCCGCCGCGCAGAGCGAGGGCCACATCTGGTCGACAAAGTCCATGTCGCCGGTACGGTCAGCATAGGAGGAGGCAAGGTAGATATAGAGCGGCGTCGTATCGACCCCGCCATAATAGCGGCCGAAGGGCAGTTCGCGCAGCACCGCCATCTCGCCCTTGCGGGTCTCGTGCATGATCTTGCCGGGTTCGGAATCGCTGAAAGGCGATGTCTCTGTGGACTGATGCTCGGCCAGGAAGGCGAGCACCCCTCGCGCCAGGCCAGGTGCCAGCCATAGCATCTGCAACGCCGAAATCACGCCGTCGCGGCCGAAGGCGGTCGAAAACCAGGGGATGCCGGCATAGGGATAGGGGCCGGTCTTCAACTCGGTCGTAAGCAGCGCGATATCGGCGCGGGCGCGGATCAGCCAGTCGTTGAAAACGCGGCCGGAACTATGGACGGTGGCGCCATGCCGGCGCTTTGAGCGCATGGCAAAACGCGCCCGCGCCGCCGCTGCCCGAAACCGGTCGCGATCAGGTGTCGCAAGCTCCGCCCCGACTTCGACGAACAGGGTTTCGCGATCCCGCCGGGCAACCTCGAACACGAATTCGGCTCGATCCGGCTCGATCAGGTCCGCCGGGCGGGAGAACGAGATCACCGATTGCCGGCTTACTTCATCGAGCCCGTCATAGCGGAAGGAAACGCCGCGCGGATCGACCTCGGCCTCGTGCGAGCGGCCGCGCCGGCTGCGCGCGGTGCCGCGGACCTCGAACATGTCGCGGAAATCGGCACCGAAATCGAGCCGCAGCGGGATCATGATGTCGTGGCCGGAATAGTTCGAGAAAGCGATGCGCTCGTACATCCTGTCCTGCCACAGGAAGCGGACCCGCTCGATATGGACGACACCCTGCGGCGTTTCCCTGCCGTCCGGCGTGGTCAGCTGGAGGTTGGTGAGATTGGCGGTGAACATGATGTTGTCCTGCGACAGCGAGGCCCCCAGCAGGGAAGGCCGCCTGCCGCCGACAAAGAGCCGGAAGCCGGAAAGCACCCTGGTATCGTCGCGAAACAGGCCGTCGCCCTTGCCGTTGATATCACCGTGCCCATCGGCCACGACGAAACAGTCCTCGTGCTTGAGCGCGAACTGCCGGTGCGGCTCGCGCGGAACGGCTTCGTCCAGCGCCGCCAGGGCTATTGCGGGATCGAGGTGGCGTTCATTCAGCTCTTTCATGATCGGTTCGGACCCTCTCGCTGCGACCAGGCCCGGCGTTCAGCGCGGCGTAGATCGCCTCATAGTCCCCTGTCATGCGCGCGGCCGAGAAACGCTTCTCGAAGACTCTGCGCACCTCGCCGCGATCGAGGCGATCGAGCATGCCGACGCATTGCACGGCGCTGTCGATCGTATCGACCACGAAGCCGGTGACGCCATTATCCACGACCTCCGGCATCGCGCCCTGGTTCCACGCAATGACCGGAGTGCCGAAGGCCATGGCCTCGATGACCACCAGCCCGAACGGCTCCGGCCAGTCGATCGGAAACAGAAGTGCCGCTGCCTTGCCGAGGAAGCCCGGTTTTTCCGTCTCATCGATCTCGCCGATAAAATCGACCATATCGTGGTCAAGGAGCGGTTCGACCATCTCATGGAAATAGGGCCGGTCATCATCGCCGATCTTGGCGGCGATCTTCAGCCGCATTCCGCTTCGGCGCGCGATCTCGATGGCCCGGTCTGGACGCTTGTCACGCGACAGCCTGCCGAGGAACGCCAGATAGGGCTCGCCGGTGCCATGCTGCTGTTCGGGTAGCGGCCTATAAAGGTCCGGCGGCAGGCCGTGATAGACGGTTCCGACCCAATTGGCGGTCGGCAGCGGCTGCCTTTGGCGGTTCGATATGGAAACCATCGGAAAGCCCTGCCAAAGCGCATAGGCCGGGGCGAGGTCGCTATAGTCGAGACGCCCATGCGGCGTGGTGACGGTGCGCTCGCGCATATGCTCGAACATCGGGAAATGCAGGAAGTGGCTCAGATGGAAATGCAGGACGTCGAATTCCGTCGCGCGGCGCCGGACCTCATGCAGCATGGCCAGATGCGCAGCGATCGCCGATTTCAGCGGGGACGGATCAAGCCGCAGCGCCCGTTCGCGCACAATGGCCAGGTTTGCGCTCGTCTGCGCCTCGCCGGTGGCGAAAAGCGTGACGTCGTGGCCGCGCGCGACCAGTTCTTCAGTGAGGTAGGAGACGATCCGCTCGGTACCGCCATAGAGACGTGGGGGGACGGCTTCGTAGAGCGGCGCGATCTGGGCAATTCTCATAAGTCTGCGTGTCGGTGAAATCAGGCCGGCACCAGCACGGGTACCGGTGGAGAAACCGACTGCGGCCGCTTTGGTTCCCCAAAAGGAACATGCATCCCGCCGCGACTGGCGCGGCGCGGCAGCTACACCCGCCAACCGGCCCAGGCAGGCTCGGCAGCCGCCTACTTGTGCAGGACGGAAAGGTGGTCCTCGTCCCAGCCCACCCAGAGGCGCTCAGGAATGCCCTCGATCTCCTTCGGCTCGAGATAGGCCTTGATGAGCGTATCCGTGCCGCCATCGAGGCTGACATCCACCGCCGTCCGGCTGCCCTTGAAGAGCCGGTTCACGATCCTGCCCTCGATCCAGCCAGCCTCCTTCGGCTTTTCGGCGCGCAGGCGCACGTTTTCCGGCCGCAGCGAGGCCGCAACTTCGGAGCCGGCGGCGGGCTGCGCACCATGTGCCTTGCCGCGAATGCCGATGCCGTTCCAGTCGATGAGGACAGTCCCGTTTTCCATGCCGCGCACGGTTCCGCCAATGAGATTGGTCTCGCCGATGAATTCGGCGACGAAACGGCTCTGCGGCCGGAAATAGAGGTCTTCAGGCGTGCCGTCCTGCTCGACCTTGCCGCGATTCATGACGATGATGCGATCCGACATCGTCAACGCTTCCTCCTGGTCATGTGTGACGAAGACGAAGGTCTTGCCGGTGCGCTTCTGGATGTCCTTGAGCTCGACCTGGACCTGGCCGCGAAGCTTGGCATCGAGCGCGCCCAGCGGCTCGTCCAGCAGCAGCAGCTTCGGGTCGGGCGCCAATGCGCGCGCCAGCGCCACACGCTGGCGCTGGCCGCCGGAAAGCTGGTCGGGCATGCGGTCGCGGAAACCGCCGAGCTGGAGGAAATCCATCAATTCGGTCAGGCGCGCGTCGATCTGCGGTCGCCCCTGCCCCTTCAATTCCAGCCCGAAGGCAATGTTCTGGCCCACGGTCATGTGTGGAAACAGCGCATAGTCCTGAAACACCATGTTGACGTTGCGCCGGTTGGGCGGCTGACTGGTGACATCGACGCCGTCGAGGATGACGCGCCCCTGCGTCGGTATTTCGAAGCCGCCAAGCACGCGAAGCGTCGTCGTCTTGCCGCAACCGGAAGGGCCGAGGAACGTCACGAATTCGCCGGCCTGGATCTTGAGATCCAGATTGTCGACGGCCGCCACGCTGCCGAAGGTCTTCGTCATATTCTCGATATGGACGATGGTCGGTGCGTTGGAGCTCATGCGGAATTTCCCTTGTTCATCCGGCGCATGGAGCGTTCCGCCCAGATGCCCAGGATGGCCGTGATGACAAGCACGACGGTCGAAATGGCATTGATTTCAGGCGACATGCCCGAGCGCAGCTTGGCGAAGATCAGCACCGGGAGGGTCGGCTGATAGCTGCCGAGGAAGAAGGAGCGGACGAAGTCGTCGAAGCTCAGCAGCATGCAGAATACGCCGGCCCCGATGAGGGCAGGCCTGAGATAAGGCAGCGTGACGCGCGAAAAGGCGACGAACTGGTCGGCGCCAAGATCGCGTGCCGCCTCGATATGGCTTTTCGGCAGGGTGGCCAGGCGGGCCATGACCACGAGCGCGACGAAGGGCACATTGTGGATGGTGTGGCCGAGGATGATCGCCACTATGCCGGTGTCGATCTGCAGGAACTGGATGTAGATGCGCAGCGAGATGGCCGAGATGATGCCGGGGATGACGGCCGGCATGCAGGCGAGCGCAAAGACGATGAGCTTGCCGCGGAATTTGTGCGGGCCGAGAAAGGATGCCACCCAGGTGCCGATGACCAGTGAAAGGAAGGTGGTGGAGAGCGCAATGGCCATCGTATAGCCGAAGGCTCCGAGCACCTCTGCGCTGCGGAAGATTTCCGAATACCAGCCGAGCGTCCAGCCGCGGATCGGAAAGCCGATGAACTTGGAATCCTTGAAGCCCATCGTGACCATGAGCACCAGCGGCACGAACAGATAGACGACGAAGGCCCAATAGATGACCGACATCAGGATGCGGGTGTTTCTGGTCATTGCATCAACCCCTTGCCGCTGCGGCCCATCAGCTTCAGGAACAGCCCGGTGATGACCAGGGCGCTGATCAGCATGATGCTGGAGAAGGCGGCGCCGGTCGGCCACTGGTCGCCGGCGACATGGAAGAAGCCGGCGATTGTTTCGGCAAAGACCGTCGTGCTCGGGCCGCCCAGCAGCACCGGCGCGGCGTAATAGCCGGTCGAAATCAGGAAGACCAGCGTACAGCCGGAAGCGATGCCTTCTTTGGAAAGCGGCAATGTTACCCTGCGGAAACGTGTCCACGCGCCAGCGCCGAGATCGGCTGCGGCCTCAAGATAGGTGTTGGGGATTTTCTCCAGCGCCGAATAGAGCGGCAACAGCATGTAGAGCGCGGTCAGGTAGATGATGCCGATGCCGAGCGAGAAGCTCGTATACATGAAGGGGATCGGCCGATCGATCAGCCCCAGCGACCGCAGGATGAGGTTCACCGCGCCATTGTTGCCGAGCAGGATCATGATCGCATAGGTGCGCACGATCTCGCCGACCCAGAACGGGATCAGCAGCAGAAGCAGGAACAGCAACTGGTTGTCGCGCTTCACATGCTTGGCCAGGAAATAAGCGACCGGGTAGGTGATGAGCAGCGTCGAGAGCGTGAAGACGACGGAATAGATCAGGGTGCGGAAATAGGGGATGATGAAGATGCTTTCGGCAAAGAACCTGTTCCAGTTGCGCAAGGTAAGCTCAGGCTGGTGGCCGGCCATCGGCGGGTAGGAATCGAGGAAGCTGATCCGCACCATCTGCAGGATCGGGCCGACATTGGCGAACAGGATCCAGAGGATGGGAATGCTTGCCAGGAGCAGGAACTGCCGGCGCTGGCTGCGGAACAGAGAATCGGTGAGCGCGCCATAGACGCGACTGGTCATCAGCGCGCCCCAGAAGCTGCGCCGGCCGACTTGAGGGTTAGCGGTCCGGCTGCCGGCACGCTGCGTGTCTGCATGTGTCATCGTGACATTCCCGTCCGCCCGGTCAACCGGCGCTGGAGCTCAGTTGCGAATTCGGACCGGCCACGCGGTCGTGGCCGGCCGGATCGCGGCCGAATGGTTCCGGCCGCTCCCGTCTGCATCAAGCCGCCTTGATCTCCTCGACTGCCGGGTCGACGAGCTTGTATTTCATGTCGTTGGCCTCAGCCCGGAAGAATTGCAGCCCGGACAGCTCTTCTTCGGTGAAGGACGACGCCTTCTTTTCCAGATCGTTGAGGTGATCGCTGGCGCCCTTGACGGTGGAGATGAAGCCGGAGGTCCGCGTCATGTTGGCGCCGATTTCCGGACGGGCCAGCAACGCGTCGAGCAGCGTATAGGCATTGTCTGCATTGGGCGCATTCGCCGGAATGTTGAAGGTATAGACGAAGCCGTACGAGCCTTCCTTGGGGATGGTCATGGCGATCGGCAGGCCGTCCATGATCAGCTTGGAGATCGGGCCGTTCCAGGCATGGGCGAGCACCACATCCTGGTTCACGAACATCTGCTGGATCTCGGCGCCCGAGTCATAGAACTTGCGCACCATCGACTTGTTGGCGATCATGAAATCGCGGGTTTCCTTGACGATCTCGGCCGCCTTCTCGGGATTGTCGATGTACTCGACCATATTGCCGTCATAGCCCTTGTAGAGCATCATGACCGACATCATGTCCTGGATGATGTAGGCCGTCTGGCCTTCATACTTCTTGTCGAACATGACGTCCCAGCTCTTGGCTTCCTCGGGCGTCACAACTTCGGTGTTGTAGGCGAGGACCTCCGCACCCGACAGGATCGGCGCACCCCACTTCTGGTCCCTGATGATCGCCCAGTCGCTTTCCGAAAATACCGGATTGATGTTGCCCCAGTTCTTCAACCGGCCGGTGTCGATGGGGGCGAGCAGGCCGGCATCGATGAATTGCAGGAAGCGGTGGCCGGCCACGGTGACGATATCGACCGTCGGCTTCGGCTGTTCGGCCGTCAGGAGGTTGAACTGCTTGCCCTGGTCATCGACCAGCCGTTCCTGGATCTGGATGCCGGTCTCCTTCTGGAACTCGTCCTTGAATTCCGGCGGGAGGAAGTTGGCATAGGTCCAGACATTCACCACCCCGGCAGCGCTGGCACGCGTGGCGCGAAGGATCGCCGGGGCAGCCAGCAGAGTGGCGCCGGCGGCCGTCGTCTTCATGAAACTGCGTCTGCTGGTAAGTATCTTCGACATTTAAGTTTCCTCCTGTGGGTAGGACAGCCGTTCAGCGGCCGGCCGCCTGCCTGGTAATTCTTGTTCTTCGCTGATCACTTCTCGGTTCGGCTCTCCGGAGCATAGCCGTCGCGCGCAAGCCTCTTCAGGTCGTCGAGCGACATGGCGTCGATATCCAGACTATTCAACAATTCGTTCTCCGAAAAGAAATCACGTCCGTAAAGGGCCGAGAAAATCTCGATCCCGGCGCGGTGCAGCACGGCCTCATGGCCGGTCAGTGCACCGAGCTTGACGGTTGTCAGAAGCCCATAGGGAACGTCCTCGGTGACGTAACGCGAATCCGCCGTTGCCGGCCCCGTGCCGCCGCGGCCTTCCTCATGCATCTTCTGGTTCATGGCCGAGACGCTGTCCTTCGGCACATGGAACGACAGATGGAAATGCTCGAAGATCGTGCGCACCGACAGGCCGAGGCTTTCGGCAATCGCCAGCCTCTCGCGGTCCAACGCCTCCAGAAGCCGCCCGACATTCGGGGTCACGTTGAAACCCTGGATCCAGGTTTCGCCATGCTCCATGCGCGTCATATTGCAGAGCGCGATGCCGAGATGGTTCTGGGGATTGAGATTGCTCAGCGTGATCGCCAGCAGGCCCTCGCGCTCGACGAAGCGGTCGCCGAAAAGCCTTTGGCAGGTGGCGAGACCGCGCGTGCTTTGCGATGCCGGAACCGTGCAGATGTCGATCTTGCTGCGCACCGTGTTCACGTTGACTTCGACCTCGCTCGGGCGCCGACCGGTGGTGACCGTGGTGCCCCAGGCGACGATCGGCACGACGATGCCCCGGGCCGCCAGCGCGCGGGCCAGATAAAGCGCGCCGAACGAGGCATGGGAACTGATCAGCACGATCTGGTCCGGCCTCATATGTGGGGCGATCGCATCGAACACCGCCTTGTGGCCATAGCCGGGAAGCGCGATCATCACTATCTCGCTGCGCTCGACCAGGTCCCTGGCCGACTCCGCCACGCCGGGATGAAAGACGCCCTTTATGGCGCCCTTGGCAACCAGCGGCTCGCCCGCGGCAAGCCTTTTCGTGCTGTTGCCGGAGGGCGACCAGAGGATCGGCTTGTGGCCCGCCTGTTCGAGATAGGCAGCGGCACCGAAGGCAATCGCGCCCGCGCCGACGATGCCGACCCGCGCGCTCTTGTCGTCAGATGTCATTCCATTTCCTTCCGTAATCGTCTGTTCAAGCCTGCTGGTCCCTGGCCACCGGATCGCCAAGCGTATGCATCAGTCGGTTGGCCCAGCCGAACAGCGAGGTGGACAGGATCAGGTCCAGTATCTCCTCGTCGGAAAGGCCTGCGTCGCGCAAGGCCTGCATCTGCCGCAGCGATGCCTCGCTGGGCGCCTTAGACAGGCTGGCGGCAAATGACAGGATCGCCGCCTGCCGCTCCTCGAGCTCGGCCTCCTCGCCATCGGCGAAGATTTTGGCGATGACTGTCTCGTCCTTCGTCAACTGGTTGTAGCGGCTGGCATGGACGGCCGCGCAATAGACGCAGCGATTGACGATCGAGGCGCCGACCGCGCCCAGCTCGCGCTCGGCGCGCGAGAGCCCGCCGCGGCCATACATGATGGCGTTGAAGAGCGGCGAGCGCACCTTGAGCGTCTCGACGTCGTTGGCCAGCACCAGCACATAGTCGGACACTTTCGTGTTCGAAGGCGTTACCTGCAACGCCTCGAGCTGTTCCGGCGTCGCCCTTGCAAGCTCGACCGGCTTTACCCGCGGCTTCCATTCGGGCACCTGCGTGGTGAATTCATGCACGGCCCGCATCATCCAAGCCCCTTCATCAGTCTAAGTCCGGCGATCAGCCTGACCTGATAGGCCAGGAAGGCGTTGAGTTCGGCAAGGCGAACGATGTCGGCGTCGCTGACGCCTGCTTCCTGCAAGCCCTCGATATCGGTGGCGACCGTGTCTTTCGGCGAGACCGAGGCGAGGTCGGTATAGGCGATGAGCGCCTGCATCCGCCTGCCCTCTCCCTTGAAAGCCGGATCGGCGACCCGCGCGATGTCGGGCGTCGCGGAAGCCGCGCGCATCAGCGTCTCGTAGTGTTGTGCAAGCGCCTCGTCAGCATTCAGGCGCGCGATGCGGGCGGCAAGGGCTGCCCGCTCCGCATGCGAGATGCCACCCGGGTCTTTCGGCGTCAGCGCCGCATCATGGGTGGCCTGGGTCATCGCCATGATCTCGGCACGCGCCTGCAGCGCCTCGTGCACGGCGTTTCCGGGCGCGATGCCGGCTTCGCTCACCACGACGTCATTTTCGGCAGTTCGTTCCATTCATGCTCCTTGCGACAGGCGCTCGATTTCCGATGCCGCCCACTCGTCGCCGAGAAGTTCGGGCTTGTCATAGTCGAGCATGCCTTGCCAGTGGGTTTCGATATCTTCGGCATAGAGCCTGGTGGCAACGCCGCGCGCCAGCCAGCGGGCGCCTTCGCTTATGCCGGGGATGTCGCCGCTGACCTTGCCCAGGCTCGCGGTCGCGCCATAGTTGAAGCAGTGGATGTGCGTCAGCCAAGGCGCCTTGCCCGGCTCGCGTTCCTGGAACGAAAAGTCGTCGGCAAGATAAGGGAAATTGGCGAGTTCGCGATTCCGCAGGTCTGCAGGCGGCGTATAGCGATCCTTCCACAACAGGATCTCGCCGGCATAGCCCGGCATTTCGGAGCGGGCGAGCGGCTCGACCACGAAGCCCGTGCCGAGAATGAGAAAATCCGTGGCCAGGCGGCTTCCGTCACCGGTCTCGATCACCAGTTCCCCACCGGTTTCCTCGACCCGCTCGATCGCCTTGCCGAAGTGGAAATAAGCATTCCTGTGCCGGCTAACGCGCAGGGTGGAGCCGCGCGGCGACGGTGTCTGGGTGACGAAGGAATAGTTCATGAAGCGCCAGCGCCACGCATCGGAAAGATGCGGGAATGCGCTGGTGAAACCGAACGAGCCGATCCCCATCATCTTGTTGATCGTCGGCATTTCCCTGCGCCGGATCAGATGCCGCACTTCCGCCGCCCCTGCCTCCAATGCCTCGGCCGCGTTGTCCACCGCCGAGGCTCCCACACCGACGACCACGACGCGCTTGTCCTTCAAGGCGGGGAAATCGATATCGTCGGCTGAATGCGCCCAGCGGCTGCGCGGCAGGCCCTCGACGAAGGCGGGAATGTTGGGAACGCCGGTGCCGTCGCGGCCCGTCGCCATAACCACCTTGCGCGTAAGGATCGACTTTTCAGCAGCGCCGCTGCCCGACAGGCTCAGGCGCAAAAACTCGCCATCGGGCAGGATCGAGCCCACCTCGACCTCATTTTCGACCGGGATTTCCAGCACCTTGCGATACCAGCGCAGATAATCCATCCACATCGGGCGCGGAATCTTGTCGAGCGCTTCCCATGCCGCCTCGCCGAATTGTGCCGTGAACCACGCCCTGAAGGTGAGGCTTGCCATGCCGAAGGCAGGGCCGGTCAGTTGCTTGGGCGAGCGCAGCGTCTCCATCCTCGCATAGGTGACCCACGGCCCCTCCCTGCCGGCGGGGTTGCGGTCGAGGATACGGGCATTGCGCATGCCGCCGGATTGCAGCGCCAACCAGGCGATCAGGCCGCACATGCCCGCCCCTATGATGACGACGTCATGGACATGCTCGCCCTTTACCTGCCTCGGGGGCACCCAGTTCGCGGCCGGGCGGCAGAGGAAATCGAGGTCCTGGCGCACCCGTGCCTCAAGCGCGGCAAGTCCGGCCTCGGATGTATTCCCGTCAGCGCTCAAGGCGTTTTGCTCCATCATCCATTCTTCCAGGGGCGGCAAGTATCCATGAATTGGCGCCGCGCATCAAAGGGCGGCAAAAATACGCCGCAAATAGGACCCCAGCGTTGCTGCCCGAACGATCATAAGCACGATCATTGCAATCCACAGGCCATGATTTCCAAGAAACTGCTGGAGGGCGAAAGCACATACCAGAAACACCACGGTCGAGACAAACATGCTGTTGCGCAACTCACGCGTGCGCAAGGCACCGATGAAAACGCCGTCCAGCATGTAGCTCGTCACCGATATCATCGGCAGGGCGACCACATAGGGCAGGAATTCCACTGCTGCCGCCCGTACCTCCTGCTGGTTGGTGAGCAGCGACACGATCGCCGGGCCCCCGAGCGCGTAGCAAGCCGTGAAGAGCGCCGCGACCAGCGCCGACCACAGGAACGCGGCCTTGATGACGCGGTAAAGCGCATCGCGGTGCCGGGCGCCGATGGCCGCACCGACAAGCGTTTCCGTGGCATGGGCAAATCCGTCGAGGCCATAGGACATGAAGCCGTGGAGGTTGAGCAGCACTGCATTGGCAGCCAGGATCGCATCGCCCTCGGCCGCACCGCTGCGGGCAAACCAGCCAAAGCATATCAGCAGGAAAAGACTGCGCAGGAAGATGTCGCGGTTGACGGCAAACAGGCGCAGCAGCGCCGCCCCGTCGACGATATCGCGCCAGGCAACCGGAAAGGCGGCGCCGAACGGCTTGACGATGACCAAGCCGATGGCAAAGGCGATCCATTCGGCAATGGCCGTGCCGGCCCCTATGCCGACGACACCCCAATCGAAGACGAAGACGAGGATGAGGGTGGCTATGAGATTGATGACGTTGAGCGCAACCTGCAGCAGCAGCGAAACCGTGACCCGCTGCTGGCCGAGCAGATAGCCGAGCAGGACGAAATTGCCGAGCGTGGCGGGAGCAGACCAGATGCGGGCGGAAGAATAGGCGACCGCGCTTTCGTTCACCGCATCGCTGCCACCCAGAAGCGCAAGTCCGATATCGATGAGCGGCGTCTGCAGAATGATAATGACCACACCGCTGGTCGCGGCAACAAGCAGGGCGCGCAGGAGATGCTTGCGCATCAGCACCCCGTCCGAAGCGCCCCAGGCCTGCGCGGTCAGGCCCGTGGTTGCCATGCGCAGGAAGCCGAAGCTCCAGAACAGGAAATTGAACAGCACGCCGCTCAGCGCCACGCCGCCGAGATACCAGGCGCCGGGCAGATGGCCGGCAACGGTGGTGTCGACAAGCGAAAGGATCGGCTGTGCCAGGTTCGCCAGAATGATGGGAAGCGCCAGCGTGAGCATGCGGCGGTTCCAGTTCACCTGAGACGCCCCATCTCCCGACACATTCATTCTCCACAGGCTGCGCAACCAGCCCGGCGGTACCCCGAACTGAATTTCCGATTCGAAAGAGCGTATGCCGTGTTCGCGGCGCCGTCTCAAGACAGGGACGCCCGTTGATAGGTGCAAAACCGCAACCACCAGCCGCAAGAGTGCGCCGTGATGACGAAATTGCCTGCCAGGACCCATTCCGCGCTGGAAATTTCCGACACAAGATACTAGAAGAACTGCGTGCGGGACGACCCGCATCCAGGGACATTCGGGGACGGCCCCATTGATTTCGGAGATCCGAAGTAATGGTTGGCCAATTTGCCCGGACTTACCTTCCACACACCCCTCACCCTTTTTTGTGCCTCAGCCCGGATTCGCCCCACCGGGAACGAGCAAGCGCAGTCACGCTTGCCTGACGGCTGATCGTCCCCTCTATTCCAGACAAGGAACCTCTAGCATGGCATGGATCTATCTGTTTTTTGCGGGCCTGTTCGAAGTCGTCTGGGCTTCGACCATGAAACAATCCGAAGGCTTCAGCAGGCTGCTGCCAACGGTCATCACCGTGGTCGCGATGATCGTGAGCCTGTGGCTGCTGGCGCTGGCGATGCGGACCCTGCCCCTGGGCACCGCCTATGCCATCTGGACCGGCATCGGCGCGGTCGGCGCCTTCATCGTCGGCCTGATCTTCTTCAGCGAGCCGGCCACATTCTTCCGGATCGTCAGCGTCTGCCTGATCGTCGCAGGACTGACGGGCCTGAAACTCACCTCGGGGCATTGAACGGGAGGCGAGGAAGACCCGCTTCAGCCGTCATTCGTACTCTCGCAACTTTTCGTGTCTATTTTCCAACACATGACCACCGAAAATTGCACCAGCCCGGACAATGCTTCCCTCTCGCCGGACATTCGCCTACATTGCGGCCCTTCTGCGGGGGCGGGGCCTAATGTGTGCGGCGTGCGGGACTGATGCGCAAAGCCTATTCGACCGCGTCCAGGATGCTTGAGTGAGAGTTCTGAAGTCGAAAAGTTTGCGGCGCCTCTGCCTGCTCCTAAGCACAAGTCTCGTCAGTGGCATGCATGCACCGGCGCCGGCTTCGGCGTTCGAACTGTTCGGCCTCAAGTTTTTCGAAGGCAAGAACGACGACGCCGAAGAGGTGATCGGCGACCCGCAGGCTTACTCGGTCGATTTTACCGTCTCCGGTGAAAATGACGACATCGAGAAAAAGCTCAAGGGCACGTCCACGCTGTGGAAGGACCGTGAAAAGCCGGCCTCCGGCACGGCCGGGCTGCTGGCCAAGGCGCGCGGCGATTATCGCCGGCTGCTGGCCGCGCTTTACAGTGAAGGCCGCTACGGCGGCACGATCAGCATCCTGGTCGATGGGCGCGAGGCTGCCGACCTGCCGCCCGATACCGTGCTTTCCGACCCGGCCAGTATTCACGTCACGATCGATCCCGGTCCCGAATTCCTCTTCGGGCAAACCAGCATCGTCAATCGCGCCCCGCCGCCAACGTCGCGCCGCGACGAGGTGAAGCTGCCGGAAGACGAGGGATTTGCACCCGGCCAGCTTGCCCGCTCCGGCGTGATCCTCCAGGCCGAGCGTCTTGCCGTCGAGGCCTGGCGGCAGCAGGGCCACGCCAAGGCAAGGGTGGCGAACCGAAGCGTGGAGGCGGCGCATGATCGCGACATCGTCGATGCCACGCTGACCATAGAGCCCGGCCGCAAGGCCTACTACGCGCCTGTCACCGTCGAGGGCACCGAGCGGATCGACCCGAAATTCATCGCCTGGATGACCGGGCTGCAGCCCGGGCAGGAATATGACCCCGACGACCTCGACCGCGCCACCAAGCGGCTGGGGCGGCTCGACGTGTTCCGCGCCATGCGTTTCCAGGAAGGCGACGAGATCGGCGCGGACGGGTTCCTGCCGATGAACCTGGTGGTGCAGGAACGCCTGCCGCGGCGCTTCGGCGTCGGCGCCAGCTATTCCACGCTGGATGGGGCCGGCTTCGAAGCCTATTGGCTGCACCGCAACCTGTTCGGCAGGGCCGAGCGCCTTCGCCTCGAAGCCAAGATCGCGGGCATCGGCGAGACCCTGGACCCGGCCGACTTCACCTATCGCATCGGTGCGACCTTCCTGAAGCCGGGGGTCTACACACCTGACACCGATTTCGTCGCCTCGCTGATCGGCGACCGCGAGGTGCTGGAGCCCTATACCCGCACGTCGGTCAACGCCGAAGTCGGCTTTACTCATCTGTTCACGCCGGAGCTTTCGGCGCGCCTGTCGCTCACCGGCGGTGTGTCGCGCTTCGACGACGATGTATTCGGGCAGCGCGAATTCGCCAATATCGGCCTGCTTGGCGGCATCGTCTACGACAGCCGCGACAACAAGGTGGATGCCACCGAAGGCTACTATTTCGAGGCTACCCTCGAGCCCTTCTACGAGTTCAACTACGGCAACGCCGCCGCGCGTATGACTGCGGAAGCCCGCGCCTATTACGGCTTCGGCGAAGATAACCGCATCGTGGCGGCCGGGCGCGTGAAGATCGGCAGCATCGGCGGCGCACCGATCGACGAGATCGCACCCGACAAGCTGTTCTTTGCCGGCGGCGGCGGTTCCGTGCGCGGCTATGCCTATCGCAATATCGGCCTGCCGGGGCCGGACAATACTGTGATCGGCGGGCGCTCGCTGATCGAGGGCTCGGCGGAATTGCGTGCAAGGGTGACGGACAGCATCGGTGTCGTCGGCTTCATCGACGCCGGTTATGTCGGGGCCGACACATTTCCGCATTTTTCGGAGGATCTGCGCCTGGGCGCCGGCGGGGGCCTGCGCTATCTCACCGGTCTCGGACCGATCCGGCTCGATGCGGCCGTGCCGCTCGATCCACGGGACGGCGACCCCGACTTCGCCTTCTATGTCGGAATAGGACAAGCGTTTTGACCCGGATATTTCTGGCCATCGCCCTTTTCTTGTTTGCCCTGCCGGCCTTGGCGCAGCAGGACGAGCAGGCCGACCGCTCCTATTTCATCGGCTTTGTCGAAGACCAGCTCTCAAGTCCCAACCGCCAGATCCGCATCAACAATATCCAGGGCGTGCTTTCCTCCAACGCCACCATCGGCGAGATCACCATTGCCGACCGGGAAGGCATCTGGCTGCGCATCACCAATGCCCGCATCGTATGGACACGCTCCGCGCTGCTGCTGGGGCGGCTCAATATCGATACCCTTGCCGCCGATCGCATCGACGTACTGCGCAAGCCGCTGCCCGACGAGAGTGCGCCGGCCCCCGAGGCAGGCGGCTTCCAGGTGCCGGAATTGCCGATCTCCGTTTCGCTGGGCGCGCTCGAAGTTCCGCATGTCACCTTCGGCGAAGACGTGTTCGGGCTGGCGTCGGAAATGGCGATCACCGGCCGGCTGCAGCTCGCGGGCGGCTCGCTCGACACCGCGCTCAACGTCACGCGGCTGGACGGTCCCGGCGGCCAGCTCGCACTGACTGCCGCCTATGCCAATGCCAGCCAAGTGCTCAATCTCGACCTCAAGCTCGACGAACCGGCAAATGGCGTCGTTGCCAATCTCCTCAACATAGAGGGCCGCCCGCCGGTGGCGCTCGCTTTGCAAGGCGAGGGGCCGCTTGCCGAGCTCGATCTTGCCCTCACCCTCGATGCCGACGCCGAGCGCGTGCTGACAGGCACGACCCAGTTGCGCCGGCAAAGCGACGGGCTTGCCTTCAACGCCGATGTCGAAGGCCCGATCGCCAGGCTGATCTCACCGCGGTTCAGGTCGTTCTTCGGAGCCAACACGACCCTGCAGGCGGCCGGTTCCGTCAAGGATGCAGGCGGAATGGTCCTCGACGATCTCGATCTGCAGAGCGCGGCGCTCAAGGTCAAGGCCGCGGCCGAGACGACCGCCGACGGCTTTCTCCAGCGGCTGACGCTCGACACCAGCGTCGACAACGGCACTGCCGAGAAAGTGCTCCTGCCGCTGCCCGGCGAGAACACCGTGCAGCGCGCCGCCGTGAAGCTGGCCTTCGGCGACGGTCCGGGCGAGGAATGGACCGGCTCGATCCAGGTAGACGACCTGTCGACCGAAACCTTCTCGTCGGAGTCGGTCGAAATCCTCCTTTCGGGCCTGGCGCAGAACATCGCCACGCCGGCCGAGCGCCGTGTCACCTTTGCCGCCACCGGCGGCGCTTCCGGTATCACCGCCACCCGCGCCGATATCGCGGAAGCGCTTGGTGACCGGGTCACGCTCGACATCGGCGGCGAGTGGGAGGCCGGACAGCCGGTGAAGCTTGCCAAGGGGCAGCTTGCCGCCAACGGGCTGAGCCTGTCGATGGAAGGCGACATCGCCGAATATGCCTTCAATGGCGATATCGGGGTCCAGGCGAGGGCACTGGCCCCCTTCTCCGCCCTTGCCGGGCGCGAGCTGTCGGGCGGTATCGACCTTGCCGCCAAGGGTGAGGTGAAGCCGCTCACCGGCGCTTTCGACCTCGCACTGGACGGAACGGCCACCGGCCTCGGCGTCGACAGCCCTGCCGCCGACAATCTTCTTGAAGGCCAGACCCGCATAACGGGCGGCATCGCGCGCGGTGAAACCGGCCTGGTGGCGCGCCAATTGCGCATATTCAACGACCAGGTGGACGTAACGGCAGATGGCAGCTTCGCCACCGGCGCGGCCGATTTCAACTTCGATCTTGCCGTCAGCGATCTGGCGCTGGTTTCGGAAAAGGCCGCCGGCAGGCTGACGGCCAACGGTCGTGCCAGCGGCAGCGACGGCCTCATCGGCCTGACCTTCGGCGCCGAAGTACCCACCGGCTCGCTCGTCGGCAAGACGCTGCGGGAAGCGGTGATCGGCTTCGAAGGCACGCTGCGCGACAAGGACCTCAACGGCCAGCTGACCGGCAACGCCTTTCTGGACGGGGTCAGGGTCGAACTGGCATCGGCCTTGGCGGTTACCGAAAACGAAAGGCGCCTCGGCGACCTCACCTTCACAGCCGGCGGCGCGAAAATCACCGGCGACGTGACCCAGACGCAGGAAGGGCTACTCGAGGGCAGGCTGGTGCTCGACGCGGCGGATATTTCCACCGCCGCAGCCCTGCTGCTTCGCGAGGCGACCGGCGGCGTCAATGCCGATATCGCGCTCAGCCATCGCGACGGCAAGCAGAACGCCACGATCCGAGCGGATGTCGACGCGCTTGCCGTCGATACGATCAGGCTGGGCAAGGCCAATCTCGACGCCACGCTGGAGGACCTGTTCAACGTGCCGATCGCCAACGGAACGTTGGCCGCGAGCGACATTTCCGCCGCGGGTATAGAAGTCGCCACCTTGCAGGCGACCGCACGGCAGGAATTCCAGACCACCAATTTCAATGCCGATGCGACGCTGAAGAACGGCACGACGGCCGCCGCTGCCGGGGCTTTGTCGCCCATCGAAGGCGGCTATAGGCTCGCGCTGCGCGACATGGAAGTCCAGCAGGGCAACTTGGCAGCCCGGCTGGTCGAACCCGCCGCCTTCCAGATGCGCGGCCAGACGATCGGCATCGACAATCTGCTGCTCGATGTCGGGGGCGGGCGTGTCAGCGCGCAAGGCGAAATTGCCGACCGGCTCGACCTCGCCGTGAACATAACGGATTTGCCGCTGGCGATCGCCAATACGATCAAGCCCGATCTGGCGCTTGCCGGAACCCTCAACGGCACCGCCAATATCGGCGGCACCCGCGCCCAGCCCGACATAAGCTTCAAGGCGCAGGGCCGCTCGCTTGCCGCCGCCGCGTTGCGGCAGGCTGGCCTGCAGTCGATCAATCTCGACGCCGAAGGGACCTCCACCACAAGCCGGCTCAATGTGAAGGCCGCCGTCACCAGCCCGGAAGGCTTGAGCGCCACCGTCAACGGCGCCGTGCCGCTCGACAACGGTGCGATGGCGCTCGACATCGGCCTGGAGGCGTTTCCGCTCGCCGTCCTCAATGCCGCTGCTCCCGGCCAGGAGCTTGGCGGCACATTGTCGGGCACGGCCAGACTCACAGGTTCGCTTGACGATCCGGCCGCCGCCTTCACCTTGCGGGGAAGCGGGGTCAGCGCAGCCGCACTGCAATCGGCCGGCGCGGCGCCACTCGAAATCAATGCGAGCGGAAATTTTGCCGGCAAAGTTCTGACGCTGTCTTCGGCCGAAGCGAGCGGGCCGCAGGGGCTTTCCGTCTCGGCCAGCGGTCGCCTGCCGATTTCCGGCACCGGCGTGGAGCTTTCCGTGCGCGGTGACGCCCCGCTGGCGCTCGCCAACCGTTTCCTCGCCGAGCGCGGGGCACAGGCCAGCGGGACGCTGCAGGCAAACGCCACCGTTTCCGGCAGTCTTCAAAACCCCGTCATCCGCGGCATGTTCTCCACACAGGGCGCGGAATTCGTCGATCCCGAGAGCAATACGCGCCTGCGCTCGATCGCCATCATGGGCACGATCGACGGCGACCGCGTGACGCTTCGCAGCGCCTCCGCCAATCTGGCCGCTGGAGGCTCGATCGCCGCCGCCGGCACCATCTCGCTCGACGCGGCTGCAGCCTTTCCGGCCGATCTGCGCATCACCCTCAACGACGCGCGCTATGCCGACGGCAATCTCGTCGTCGCCACGGTCGGGGGCGTGCTGACGGTCACCGGCGGCTTGGCCCGCGACCCGCTGATCGCCGGCACCATCACCGTCAGCCGTGCCGAAATCACCGTTCCCGACAGCTTCGCAGGCGGCGCGGCGGCGCTCGACGTCAAGCATCGCAACGCACCGCCT
>JBARWP010000404.1:0-1984 GCA_049646905.1 Pseudaminobacter sp.
TCGATCCCCACGAATGTCGCGTCCATCTTCTCCCATCCTTGCCTAATCGGGCTTCGCTTGCGGCCCAGGCGACTGTTCGGGGTCGATGGAACGGCGGACACAGGAGCAGGCTCTCCCACGGGCTCGCAATCCCTCAGGTACTTCGATCTCGCGTCCGCCACCGCAACCGCAACTATAGCGGATCCGGCAATCGATAAGTTACAAGGTGCCGGCAGGCGGATGAGGGGCGATTCTTCCTGAGACTGAACCTGTCTAAGGGGCAGACGTGGCGCGCAAAGCAAACCGGAGTGGGGGGTCGAAATCTTTCTGCCCCCGCTCTGCCGCGCGCGAAACGCTCAATTCTTCGTTGCGAGCTTTTCGCCCAGCTTGCGATGGATCTCGATCGCCTCGCTCTCGCCGAAGTCCTCCAGTTCGTAGACCGGGCGGATCTCGATCTCGCTGGGGCCGGGCATCGGGTTGGGGCAGCGCTTCACCCATTCGACCGCTTCGGCCATGTCCTTGACCTCCCACATCCAGTAGCCGGCGACCAGTTCGCGGGTCTCGGCAAATGGCCCGTCGACAACGGTGCGGTTCGGGCCGTCGAAGGCCACGCGCTTGCCGTTCGACGAAGGCTTGAGGCCGTCACCCGCCAGCATGATGCCGGCATTGACCAGTTCCTCATTGTACCTGCCCATGGCCTCGAGGAGCTCGTCGGTGGGGTTCATCCCCGCTTCGCTGTCTTCGGTGGCCTTCACCATAACCATAACGCGCATCGTCTTTTCTCCTTTGATCCGTGAAAGGCCGCATCGGCCTTCCTGCCCCTATGACGAACAAGCGCCCGCACGATCGACATCGTTCCAGAAATTTTTTGCGGAAAGATGATGCCGGCGACGATTGTCGCCGCACTGGCCTCGAAAGGCATGAGGCGCCTGTCGCCCGTCAGCCGGTTTTGCGCGCTTGCGCGAAGGAACGGCCAAGCACCTCGAATATGCGCTCGTCCTGGGTCTGGGAGACGTTGAAGCGCATGAAGCCGGTCGCCGACTGCGCCACGCTGAAGACGTTTCCCGGGGCCAGGACCACGTTTTCGGCCACCGCGGCCCGGGCGATGTCGGCAGCATCGATGCCGTCCGGCAAGCGGCACCACAGGAACATGCCGGCCTGCGGCATGAGCCATGGCTCGATCCCGTAGGCCTTCAATCTCGAGGCCGTCTCGAACATGGCTCGCGAAAGCCGGCTGCGCAGGCCTTCCATGTGCCTGCGGTAGCCGCCGTCGCTGAGAACGGCCAGCACCAGTTCGGCATCCAGCCGCCCTCCCCCGAACGTGGTGGCGATCTTCAGGTCGATGAGCCCTTCGATCCATTCGCCGCGCGCGGCGATGAACCCGCATCGTGCCGAGGCCGAAAGCGTCTTGGAGAAGCTGCCGATGGAGACGACGCGCTCCAGCCCGTCGAAGGCGGCGAGGCGCGGTGCCGCAACATGCTCGAAATCGCCGAAGATGTCGTCCTCGATGATGGCCAGCCCGTACTGGTCCGCAAGCTTGAGCACCCGGTGGGCCACCAGCGGCGACAAGGTCGCGCCGGTCGGGTTGTGGATGGCCGAATTGGTGATGTAGAGCCGCGGCTGATGCTCGGCGAGCACCTTGCCGAACTGCTCGATGTCGGGGCCGGAAGCCGTATAGGGCACGCTGACGATCCGGGCGCGATGGGCACGAAGCAGCGCCTGGAAATTGAAATAGCACGGGTCGTCCACCAGCACCGTGTCGCCCGGCTCGAGCAGGAAGCGGCACAGGAGGTCGATTGCCTGCGTTCCCGATTCCGTCAGCATGATCTGGTCCGGCGAGGACTCGATGCCGCGCTCGGCAAGCCGCCGTGCGATGAGCTGGCGCAAGGGCGCAAGACCCAGCGGCGAGCCGTAATCGGCAAGCACCGGGCCGTTGGCGCGCGAAAGCGCGCGCAGCGCCTTGCGGATGCCGTCCTGCGGCAGCCATGACGGCGGCAGCCAGCCG
>JBARWP010000405.1:0-1528 GCA_049646905.1 Pseudaminobacter sp.
GGCCTATGTGCGCGCCAATAAGTTAAACCGCATCGTCATTGATTCACCTACCCCGCGTTTTGGCATCATGACGGCGGGCAAGGCCTATCTCGATACCCGGCAGGCGCTAGCTGATCTGGGGCTCGATGACGCAGCCTGTGCGCTGGCAGGCATACGAGTCATGAAGGTAGGCTGCGTCTGGCCGCTGAATGCCCAGGATGCTCATGATTTTGCACATGGTCTGGATGAAATTCTGGTCGTCGAAGAAAAACGCCAGATCATGGAATACGCACTAAAAGAAGAGCTATACAACTGGAACGATGCTGTACGTCCCAAGGTATTTGGCAAGTTTGACGAAAAAGACAATGCTGGTGGCGAATGGTCTGTGCCGCGCGGTCAGTGGCTGCTTCCGGCCCGCGCCGAGTTGTCGCCTGCGCTTATTGCAAAAGCCATCGCTACCCGTCTTAAAAAGCTTGATCTTCCCGTGGAGCTTAGAGCACGCATTGATGCGCGCGTAGCCATTATTGAGGCGAAAGAGCGGGAGGACAACACACCATCCAGCGTCGGCGAGCGCAAGCCCTGGTTCTGCTCAGGTTGCCCGCACAATACATCAACGCGCGTCCCCGAAGGTTCGCGCGCTCTGGCAGGCATCGGCTGCCACTACATGACCATATGGATGGATCGCAAGACGGAGACATTCAGCCACATGGGCGGCGAAGGCGCAGCCTGGATAGGCCAGCATCATTTCACGTCTGAAAAACATGTTTTTGCCAATATTGGCGACGGCACGTATTTTCATTCGGGCTTGCTGGCCATACGCGCGGCCATTGCCTCCAATGCCAATATCACCTACAAAATTCTGTACAACGACGCCGTTGCCATGACGGGTGGCCAGCCCGTCGACGGCGTGCTCAAAGTCACCGACGTCATCGCCCAGGTACATGCGGAAGGTGCACGCAAAGTCGTGGTGGTAACCGACGAACCTGAAAAATATAAAGGCATGCAGTTGCCAGGCGACCCACCCGTTTACCATCGGGATGAACTCGACCGCGTGCAACGCGAACTACGCGAAGTCGAGGGCACCTCTGTACTGGTCTATGACCAGACCTGTGCCACCGAAAAACGTCGCAGGCGTAAGCGCGGCACCTACCCGGATCCGGCCCGCCGAATATTCATCAATGATGCCGTATGCGAAGGCTGTGGCGACTGCTCGGTAAAGTCCAACTGCCTGTCTGTAGAACCACTAGAAACGCCTTTTGGTACCAAGCGTCGCATCAACCAGTCGTCCTGCAATAAAGATTTCTCCTGCGTAAACGGCTTCTGTCCGAGCTTTGTCACGGCAGAAGGCGCACAGGTGAAAAAACCTGTACGCCAGCAAGCCAGCGTTGACACTGCACTAACCGATAACCTGCCCATGCCGGAACTGCCGACTATCAACACCACTTATGGTGTGATCGTTACCGGTATCGGCGGTACAGGCGTCGTAACCATAGGTGGCCTGCTGGGCATGGCCTCACATCTTGAAAACAAAGGTGTGACGGTACTCGAC
>JBARWP010000406.1:0-5426 GCA_049646905.1 Pseudaminobacter sp.
GCCTCGACCGCCGTCAGATCGCCGCGCTCGCCGGTCTCGCCCCTTTTACCCGCCAGTCCGGCACCTGGCGCGGCAGGAGCTTCATCGGCGGCGGGCGCTCTTCCGTCCGCGCGGCCCTCTTCATGGCCGGCCTCGTCGCCATCCGCCACAACCCAACCCTCAAGGCCTTCCGCGACCGCCTCGTCACTGCCGGAAAGCCGAAGATCGTCGCCCTCGTCGCCACAATGCGCAAACTGCTCACGATCCTCAACGCCATGATCCGTGATCAAAAACATTGGAGGCCTGCTTGAAAACCAAGACAGTCGCTCTCCCCGCAAGCGGGGAGAGGAAGACGTCAACGTTGCGGCCATCCTCCTTGTCCCCGTTTACGGGGAGAAGGTCCGGCAGGGGTTGAGGGGCGATCCCTTTCAACCCGAGGGGTTCTGGAGAGGCAAGCCTACTTTAGGGCGCCAGACGCGGCGCCACTGCCTCGATGCGACGGATCAGCGTCTGCAATTCGTCGGTGATGCGCCGGTGGAGGGCGATGGCCAGGTCCGGATACTCTTCCAGGATGCGGCGGAACATCTTCCTGTTGAGCCGCAGCACTTCCGAATCGGTTGCCGCCGCAGCGCTGGTCATGCGCCTGGTGTCGGCAATCAACGCCAGTTCGCCAAGGATGGAGCCCGGCTTCACGACGGCGATGGGCGTCCTCTCCGCATCGGCTTCGCGAAACAGCACGATGCTGCCGGCGACCACCACATAGGCCGAATCCGCCTCGTCATCTTCGAGATAGAGCTTGCGCTGGGCCGCCAGATGCATCGATTCGGCACCGAAGGCGAGCAGGCGCAACTGTTCTGCGTTGAAGCCCTCGAAAAGCCCCACGCCGGACAGAATGCGAATGTCGTCATCCAGCGCCATAACGTCCCCGAATTCCTGGCCTGGTATTGTTTCGGTCGCTGCGGTTCCCCAGCCGCGGACCGATCATGGAACCAGTTTGTATCCGCCGCTTTCTGTCACAAGAATTTCGGCATTGGAAGGATCGCGCTCTATCTTCTGGCGCAGGCGATAGACATGTGTCTCCAGCGTATGCGTGGTGACACCCGAATTGTAGCCCCAGACCTCCTCCAGCAGGACGTCGCGGGTGACGACCTTCTGGTCGGCGCGATAGAGATATTTGATGATCGACGCCTCCTTTTCGGTCAGCCGCACCTTGGCCCCGCGCTGGTCGAGCAAGAGCTTCTGGCTCGGCTTGAACGTGTAGGGGCCGACCGAGAACGTCGCGTCCTCGCTCTGCTCGTGCTGGCGCAACTGCGCGCGGATGCGGGCGAGCAGCACGGCGAAGCGGAACGGCTTGGTGACATAGTCGTTGGCGCCCGCCTCGAGGCCGAGGATCGTATCCGAATCGGTATCGTGCCCGGTCAGCATGATGATCGGCGCCTTGTAGCCGCCCTTGCGCAGAAGCTTGACGGCCTCGCGGCCATCCATGTCGGGCAGGCCGACATCCATTACCAGAAGATCGATCAGGCCGCCGCGGGCGACGGCGACACCCTTGGCGGCGGTGGCCTCCTGCTGGACGTCGAACTCCTCGTAAAGCGACAACTGCTCCACCAGCGTGGTGCGCAGGTCCTCGTCATCATCGACGATCAGGATGGTGCGGGATGTCATGGATCAATCCGTTGTTTTGCAATGAATAATTCTGTTGACCGCTCGCCTTTTATGCGGAACCTCTCCCCGCGCAACAGACATCACGGTGATTTGTTCCCGATGCGATCATACTCTAAAAAACGTGAACGCAATGGGGCGGGCGAAAAAATGCGATCCGGCCTGAAGGTGCTGACCGTGCGCGCCAGCCCGCGCGATCCCTGCAAGGGCCTCCTGACCGCCGGAAATCTGGTGCTTCCCTGCGCGCTCGGCCGCGGCGGCATCAGCGCCGACAAGCGCGAGGGCGACGGCGCCACGCCATTGGCGCAGATGCGCATCCTCTCGGGCTATTTCCGGCGCGGGCACTTCTCGCCACGCCATGCACGACTGCCAATGCGGCCCATCACCTCGACGCTCGGCTGGTGCGAGGTCCCCGACGACCGCAACTACAACCGGCCGGTCAGGCTGCCCTATGCCGCCAGCCATGAGCATATGCTGCGCGACGACCGGCTCTACGACGCCTGCCTCGTGCTCGACTGGAACATCTCGCCACGCCGGCGCGGGCGCGGCAGCGCCATCTTCTTCCATCTGGCGCGGCCGGGCTTCACGCCCACGCAGGGCTGCGTGGCGATAACCGCGCGGGACATGGCGCGCCTGCTGCCGCATCTGTCCCGCCGCACCGTGCTGAAAGTGACGCGCTGAAGGCCTGCAAACGGCAAACAACCGCTTGCGCCGCACCCCGCACCGCCCTATGTCTATGCCCGCTCTAACGGGGTGCCGGACACGAGTTTCGTGAACCGGCTGAGAGGCAAGGGAAAAACCCGGCCAACCCGCTGAACCTGATCCGGTTTGTACCGGCGGAGGGATTAGACGCTTCGGACGGCAAACCGGCGCTTCAATTCCCTTTCAACACCAATGAAGGAGGCGCCGATGCGCACGCTGTTTTTATCCCTCGTTTCGATCATCGCCATCGGCGCGGCCGTTCCTGCCCTAGCCGCCGATCTCACCGTCTACACCTATGAGAGCTTCACCGCCGAATGGGGCCCCGGGCCACAGGTGGAAAAGGCCTTCGAAGCCGAATGCGGCTGCGATGTCGAATTCGTCTCGGTCGCCGATGGCGTCGCGCTGCTCAACCGCGTCAAGCTCGAAGGCGCCTCGACCAGGGCCGATATCGTGCTCGGCCTCGACACCAACCTGACGGCCGATGCCAAAGCGACCGGCCTGTTTGCGCCTTCCGGCGTCGATCTTGCCGCCGTCGACGTTCCCGGCGGCTGGAGCGACGACACCTTCGTGCCGTTCGACTACGGCTATTTCGCCGTCATCTATGACAGCGAGACCGTCAAGACCCCGCCGGCGAGCCTCAAGGACCTGGTCGAGGGCGATGCCTCCCAAAAGATCGTCATCCAGGACCCGCGCACCTCGACGCCCGGCCTCGGCCTGCTGCTGTGGGTCAAGGCGGTCTATGGCGACAAGGCTCCGGAGGCCTGGGCGCAGTTGCAAAAGCGCGTGCTGACCGTCACGCCGGGCTGGAGCGAGGCCTATGGGCTGTTCACCAAGGGCGAGGCGCCGATGGTACTGTCCTATACGACGTCGCCCGCCTATCACATGATCGCGGAAGGAACCGAGCGCTACCAGGCGGCGTCCTTTGCCGAAGGCCACTATCTGCAGGTCGAGGTCGCGGGCATCACCACGACGGGCGAGAAAAACCCGCTGGCGCGCAAGTTCATGGATTTCATGACCAGCCCCGGCTTCCAGGACGCCATCCCCGAAACCAACTGGATGTTCCCCGCCGGCCGGACCGAAAAGCCGCTCAACCCCGCCTTCGACAAGCTCGTCAAGCCGGCAACGACGCTGCAGATCGCGCCTGAGGAAATCGCGGCGAACCGCAAGGCCTGGGTGGACGAATGGCTGGCGGTGATGAGCAAGTAAGGGTCTTACCCTCCCCCTTGTGGGGAGGGTCGTTTCGCGAAGCGAAGCGGGGTGGGGGTATGACGAGATGAACACTTCCAACGAACCCCCACCTCGGCTCACCCATGCCGCTGCGCGGCACAGGCTCCCCGACCCTCCCCACAAGGGGGAGGGTAACGCCCGAGCGACTGACTTCCGCATCCTCGCCGGCCTCGGTGCCCTGGCGTTCATCACCCTGCTGATCGGCGGGGCGTTCGCCGGGCTGGCGTTGGAGGGCGCCGGCAACCTGTCCGGCGCTTACGCGGCATTCGATTCCTACCTGCTGCGGGTCGCCCGTTTCACGCTGTGGCAGGCGATGCTGTCGACGGTGCTTTCCGTCGTCCCGGCGCTCTTCGTCGCCCGTGCCCTGTCGCGCCATCCGCGATTTCCGGGGCGCGGGCTGATCCTGCATCTCTTTGCCGTGCCGCTGGCGCTGCCGGCGATCGTGGTGGCGCTGGGTGTCCTGGCGCTCTATGGCCGCGCCGGCTATTTCGCCGGCATCATAAGCGCGGTTTCGGGCGGCGAATGGCCCGGCATCTACGGCCTGTCAGGCATTCTGGTCGCCCATGTCTTCTTCAACCTGCCGCTGGCGACACGCCTCTTCCTGGAAACGCTGAATACCATTCCCGCCGACCAGTGGCGGCTGGCAAGCCAGCTCGGCATGGGCGCGCGGTCGGCTTTCCGGCTGGTCGAGTGGCCCGCCTTGCGCGCCGGCCTGCCGGGCATTGCCGGGCTGGTGTTCATGCTCTGCATCACTTCCTTCACCATCGTGCTGACGCTCGGCGGCGGCCCGCGCGCGACGACGCTGGAAGTGGCGATCTATCAATCCCTGCGCTTCGACTTCGACCCGGCGCGCGCCGTGGTGCTGACTCTCTTGCAGATCGTGCTGACCATGGCCGTCATCTCCGTGCTGATGCGCATCGGCGCCGACATGGCCGGCGACACCGGGCTTTCGGTCTCGCCCCGCCGCTATGCGACCGCCGGTATGGGCGAGACCGTGCTCAACGGCGCGTTGATCCTGGCGGCATTGCTGTTCGTGGCCGGCCCCATGCTGGCGACCGTCATTGCCGGGCTGGGCGCCGATCTTGCACGGCTGGCCGGCGAGGCCTCGGTGCGGAAGGCGACATCGACGAGCATCGTGCTGGCGCTTTTGTCGGCATCCTTGTCCGTCGTGCTGGCGACATCGCTGGTCATGGCCAGGCAGGCCTTCGCACTGCGGCGCGGCAGCGGCCAAAAGAGCTGGATCGAGCAGGCGACCGACACCGGCGCGGGTTTCGTCCTAGTCATCCCGCCGATCGTGGTCGGCGCCGGCTGGTTCGTGGCCCTGCGTCACGTCAGCGATGTCTTCGCGCTTGCGCCGGCAATGGTGGTCACCGTGAACGCGGTCATGGCCATGCCCTTCGCCATCCGCGCCATAAGGCCGGCCTATGATTCGGCAAGCGAGCGCTATGAGCGCCTCTGCGCCCAGCTTGGCCTCTCCGGCTGGAACCGGATGCGCCTGCTCGACTGGCCGGTGCTGCGGCGGCCGCTTTCGACCGCCTTCGCCTTTGCCATGGC
Source organism: Pseudaminobacter sp. (assembly GCA_049646905.1). Classification (GTDB taxonomy): domain Bacteria; phylum Pseudomonadota; class Alphaproteobacteria; order Rhizobiales; family Rhizobiaceae; genus Pseudaminobacter. The sequence goes on from JBARWP010000406.1 coordinate 5,125, forward strand.
GCTCTCGCTGGGCGACCTTGGCGTCATCGCGCTGTTCGGCAGCGATTCGGTGCAGACGCTGCCCTATCTGCTTTTGGCGCGCATGGGCAGCTACCGCACGGCCGATGCCGCCGGACTGGCGCTGGGGCTCGGGCTGCTGTGCCTGATGCTGATGCTGCTGGCAGGCCGGCTTGGAAAGGAAACCGCGCGATGAACCATCCCCGCCAGCCCGGAAGCCCAATCGAGTTGCGGGACGTTTCCTTCAACTATGAGGACATGAGGATGCGTTTCGATCTGCGGATCGAGGCAGGCGCCATCACCAC
>JBARWP010000407.1:0-3673 GCA_049646905.1 Pseudaminobacter sp.
CCTTCATCCTGAGCGTCCTTTCAGCATCACCCACTGTCACGCCTTACTGGCAAAACAGGCGGTGCATGATGTGAATAAAAGATTCGATGCGTGGATCGGAAAGCCGGTAAAAGACCTGTTTGCCTTCTTTGCGCCCGGAAATCAGTCCTGCTCGACGTAGTTCAGAAAGCTGTTGGGAAAGCCCTGGTTGGCGGATGCCGAGCCCATCTTCCAGTTCGCGCACGGAGCGTTCGCCCCCGATCAGGGTGCAGGCGATCAGCAGCCGATCAGGGTTGGAGAACTTCTTGAGGAAGGCGGTTGCTTCCCCCACTTTCCCCTTGAGTGCCTGAGCTTCGTCCAAAAGCAGCATCATGCCCATCAACCGTCCCAGGCGGCGCCCTCGAGCAGGTTCATCGGGATCTTGAGATAGCGCCGGCCGTTGTCCTCGGGCGCCGGAAGCCGTCCGGCATTGGTGTTGATCTGCAGAGCGTGCAGGATCAGCTTGGGCATGGGAAGCGTCTTGTCGCGGGCTTCGCGCGCGGCCACGAATTCGGCCTCGGTCTTGTGGACCGACATATGGATGTTTTTTGCCTTTTGCTCGGCGACGGTCGATTCCCACAAAGGCTCGCGGCCGCCGGGCCGGTAATCATGGCCGGTGAAGATGCGGGTCTTATCTGGCAGAGCCAGAATGTCTTGAATGGATTTCCAGAGTTGCCTGGCGCTGCCGCCGGGGAAATCGGCGCGGGCCGTGCCTGAATCGGGCATGAACAGCGTATCATGAACAAAGGCTGCATCACCGATGACATAGGTGATCGAGGCCAGCGTGTGGCCGGGCGAGAACATCACGCTGGCTGGGATGTTGCCGACCTTAAAGGTCTCGCCGTCGGCGAAGAGCTTGTCCCATTGCGATCCGTCGGCGCGAAAGTCGGGCCAGTTGTAGTACCCTTTCCAGAGCTTCTGGACGTCGATGACCCTCTCGCCGATGGCCGTCGGAGAACCGGTCTTCTCCTTGAGATAGGCAGCCGCCGTGAAATGGTCCGCGTGGGGGTGTGTGTCGAGGATCCATTCGACCTCGTAGCCCTGGTCGGCAATGAACTTGAGAATAGTGTCGGCATGGGCGGTCGCCGTCGCTGCTGACTTCTCGTCATAGTCGAGCACCGGGTCGATGATGACGCATGTCCTCGTCTCGGGATCGGCAACGACATACTGGATCGACCCCGTGCGCTGATCGTAGAAGCCGGTGACCTCGGGCTTGGGTGTCATGAAGCTGTCCTCACATTGCCTTTCGAGAACTCACAGGAGCTGCCATTATAAATATATCGCATTCAGATTATTGCAATCATTGTTCCGCAATCATTCTCTCTGAATGCTGGGAACCGCCGTTGATCGTTGCGGACCGTGGGCGATTCACCGTTGACGAGACTCGCTTACGCGAATTAGAGTAAGTAATTACTATCTTCTTGATTAAATGAAAGGGTCAAAATGCGCACATGCCCACCATTTTTCACGAGTGCAACATTGGGTGTCGACAGTGAACCCGCATTTGACTGTCATAATGCGCTTCGACCCTAGCAGCCCCATCGAAGCGACAATTGCCACCGGGATAACGCGCTTCTTGCTCTGAAGCGGCTCCATGACGGCGGCGACCTGGAAAATGGTTCAATTCTGAACCGCAACCCGTCACGGACACATGGAGTCAGAGCTGATGTCACGCCGGATTTCTATCACGATCGTTCTTATCGCCCTTGCAGGGCTTTTGGGATTTGGGGCCTGGAGCGTGCTGCTCAAGCCCTCCGATCTGCCGCCCGATGGCTTTTCGAGAGGCAACGGTCGGATCGAAGCCGATCTTATCGACATATCGCCCCGGCTGGCCGGGCGCATCGCCGAGGTTCGGGTCCGGGAAGGCGACCTGGTGGCAAAAGGAGACGTATTGGCTGTGATGGACACGGCTGAACTGCGCGCACAATTCGCTCGCGCAGCAGCGGCCGTTGCCAGTGCCGAAGCCGCGGTCGGCGTTGCGCAAGCCCGCGTGGCGGAAGCTCAGGCGCGGCTGGCGCTAGCCAAGGGGGAGCAGGCACGTGCGGAAACATTGAGTACCCGTGATGTCATCTCGCGTTCGAACCTGGAAATCCGTCAAACTGAAACCCAGCTTGCCGAAGCGGGGCTTTCCGCCAGTCAGGCGACGCTTCGCGCCCAGGAGCGGTCGGTAGAAGCCGAAGCGGCTACCCGTGATGAGATCGCGGCACGGATCGCAGATGCCACACTTTACGCCGATGGGCCGGCGCGGGTCCTCTACCGGCTTGCGCAGGTGGGCGAGATCGTCGGGAGCGGCGGCAAGATCCTGACGCTGGTCAGCCTCGAAAATGTGTATATGGAATTTTTCCTGCCAGCCTCCGACGCCCCTCGGGTCAGGATCGGGGATGAAGCCAGGATCGTCGCGGATATCATGCCGGACCTGTCAATACCGGCCAGCGTCGTGTTCGTTTCGCCCCAGGCACAATTCACGCCCAAGCAAGTCGAGACACTCAGCGAACGTGAAAATCTGATGTTCCGCATCCGTGTGCGCATTCCCTCTGAATTGGTGATGGCGCGGATTGAACAGGTAAAAACGGGCGTGCGTGGTGTCGCATGGGTGCGTCTTGCGGGCGCAGATGGCAGTTTACCCAAGTGGCCCGAGGCGTTGACTCCACCGTTAGCTGACCTCACCTCAGTCAGCGAAGCCGATCAGCCATGATGTCGCCGCCCGAACCCGTAGCCCGGCTGCAGCATGTGCGTCACCGCTATGGAGCGGTTGCGGCTCTAAAAGATGTATCGCTATCGATACCTGCAGCACGGATGGTGGGACTTATAGGTCCCGATGGCGTTGGGAAGTCCACGCTTATGGGGCTAATCGCCGGCGCAAAGCGATTGCAGGCGGGCAGTGTCACCTGTCTCGGGGGCAGCATGGACGATGCCCGCCACCGCGCGGCGATGGGAGGACGTATCGCCTATATGCCGCAAGGACTTGGACGAAACCTCTACCATGACCTGTCCGTGCGCGAGAATCTCGATTTTTTCGGCAAGCTTTTTGAACTGAACCGATCAGAGCGCACCAACCGTATAGAAAGGCTAACCCGCGCAACAGGATTGCATCCGATTCTCGACCGCCCCGCCGCCAAGCTTTCGGGGGGGATGAAGCAGAAGCTCGGCCTGTGTTCTGCACTGATTCATGATCCGGATTTCCTGCTGCTGGACGAGCCGACAACCGGCGTCGATCCACTTTCCCGGCGCCAGTTCTGGGATCTGATCGACACGATCCGGACAGAGCGGCCGCACATGAGCGTGCTTGTCTCAACGGCTTATATGGAGGAAGCCGCTCGTTTCGATCATCTCGTTGCAATGGATGCTGGTTGCGTGCTGGCATCGGCCAGCCCTGAGACCTTGATGGCACAGACTGAAACCGATTCGGTAGATGAGGCCTATGTCCGGCTCTTATCGGCCACGGAAGCAAAAAGCAAAGCCGGAACGACCAATCAACCTTTGCCGGACAATCCGAATCCGGAAGCGAAAGAAATTGCAATTCGGGCACAGGGGCTGACCCGCCGCTTCGGTAGCTTCACCGCAGTGGATTCAGTGAACTTCGAAATCACACGTGGTGAGATCTTCGGCTTTCTCGGATCCAATGGATGCGGAAAGACCACGACGATGAAGATGC
>JBARWP010000408.1:0-23862 GCA_049646905.1 Pseudaminobacter sp.
CGGACTGGCGCTTTCGGAACGCGACGGCATTCTGCTTGCGGTCGGAGGCGCGGTGGGTGTCGCCGCGCTAAGCGTCGTGATGCTCGTGGTCGGAACAGCAACCGCCGCAACGCAGGCAGCATTGGGATGGGTCTTTTAGCCTGTGCTAGACTGAGCGTGTAAGTTCACCTTCCCCCTGTCACGCACGGGCTGCAATGGCGATGACCACCGCAACACAAAAGCCGATCGTCGTGGTAACGGAGGGTGGGCCGCATATATGGGCCATCGTCAATGCGATCGGCGGTGCGCTCGACCCCGTCACCGTCATCCTGGAAACGCCGGAATCGAAGGCACGGCTGCTGCGGCGCCGGGCCCGCAAGCAAGGCTGGATCTCGGTTGCCGGCCAGATCGGCACGATGGTAGTCACGCGTGCGGGAAAACGGCTTTTCGCCGATCGGACGCAGAGGCTGATTTCCCGAAACCATCTGGAAACCGCTCCCGGTGCGCAGCAGAAGATCGTGCCGGTGCCCTCGGCCAATTCTCCCGAATTCCTCACGGCGCTGGAAGATATCCGGCCGGCGGTGATCCTGCTTGCCGGCTGCCGGATGCTCTCGCCCGCAACGCTCTCCGCGATCGAATGCCCAGTGCTGAACTATCATGCCGGGATCACGCCGAAATACCGCGGGATGAACGGCGGCTACTGGGCGCTCGCCACAGGAGATCCGGACAATTTCGGTGCGACAGTGCATCTGGTGGATGCCGGTGTCGATACGGGAGGGGTTTTGTATCAGATACGCGGCCGGCCCGACCCGGACGATAATCTGATGACCTATGCGTTGCGGCTTGCCGCGATCTCGCGTCCCATCTGCATCAAAGCAATCCAGGACGCGCTGGCCAGCAGGCTCCAGCCCATCGACACGGGGCTTGCTTCGAGGCAATGGTACCACCCGCCGATCTGGACCTATCTCTGGACCGGCATCCGGCGCGGCGTCTGGTAGGTGCCGCGCTTTCATCCGGCGCTTTCATTTGCGAGGTCCCGGCACGTCGCTTTTGAATGCACGCGCGTCGTCCCATAACAAGCAGCCCGGCAACGGTTCCGGCAATGCTCCCTCCCAGAAGAAAGTGAGACTGAAATGGCTGACCTCGTCATCGTCTATTGGCGCGACATCCCTGCCCAGGTGATCGTGAAAAAAGGCCGGCAGAACGCCAAGCGCGAGCTTTCGCTACGCTTCATCGAAGCCATCGACATGTGCGCCATGCGAAGCGGGGCCCGCGACAGCAGCGACTATCTCGAAGACTGGCGCAAGGCCGACCCGGTTCCGGTCGGAGACGATCTTGAAGCCGAGGCGGACAAGGCGGCAGCCGACCTCGAAGGCAAATATGACAAGGCGAGGCTTGTCGCCCTCGTCAACTCCCATGGCAAGGAAAATGTCTGACCCCAAGCCAGCCCCCACATCGGCCGCCGGCGCATCCGATGCGCCGCAGACCCTGCCGCCCGCAGCATCGGGCGGCATGACACAGGCGACCGTCGTCAAGAAGACGGCGCCGAAATCCGACTACAAGCCCGCGGATGTTTCGCCGCAGCGGCGCGTGCAGCGCTCGTATACGGTCAGATTGTGGTCGGTACGGCATTCGCGCCTGCTGGAATGGTTCTACGCCAGGTTCGCGGATGCCTTCCTGATGCTTCACCCGCTCTGGAAAGGCATCGGCTACCATCGCGTCGAGGCCCCGGTAAAATTCGTCGAAAAGCACGTGAAGGGCTTCCTGTTCGACTGCCGCATGTGCGGCCAGTGCATCCTGTCATCGACCGGCATGTCCTGCCCCATGAACTGCCCCAAGCAGTTGCGCAACGGCCCCTGCGGCGGTGTGCGCGCCAACGGTAATTGCGAAGTGGAGCCCGACATGCCTTGCGTGTGGGTCAAGGCCTGGGAGGGCTCCCGCAACATGGTCCACGGCGATGCGATCCTCAATGTGCAAAAGCCCGTCGACCAGTCGCTGCGGGAAACCTCCGCCTGGCTGCGCGTTACCGCCCAGGCCGCAGCTGCGCGCGAAGCAGCCGCAACCACCGAGGTCAAGCCATGATACGCCAGCCCGACGAGCACCCGGACGGGCCGCACCTGCCGCTCGATCCCCTGCCCGGCCACTCTTCCCGTGGTCGGCTGGAGCGTGTCTTGCGGCGCGGCGAATTCGCCGTCACCGCCGAACTGAACCCGCCCGACAGCGCCGATCCCGAGGACGTCTACAACCGGGCACAGGTCTTCGACGGCTGGGTGGACGGCATCAATGCCGTCGATGCATCCGGCGCCAACTGCCACATGTCCTCGGTCGGTATCTGCGCGCTGCTGACCCGCATGGGCTATGCGCCGATCATGCAGATCGCATGCCGCGACAAGAACCGTATCGCCATACAGGGCGACGTACTCGGCGCAGCCGCCATGGGCGTGGGCAATATTCTCTGCCTCACCGGCGACGGCGTGCAGGCCGGCGACCAACCTGGCGCCAAGCCTGTGTTCGACCTCGACTGCATGTCGCTGCTCGAAACCATCCGCGTCATGCGCGACAATGGCAAGTTCCTGTCCGGCCGCAAGCTGACCACGCCGCCAAGCGTGTTCCTCGGTGCTGCGATCAACCCCTTCGCTCCGCCCTATAATTTCCGCCCGCACCGTCTTGCCAAGAAGATCGCGGCGGGCGCGCAATTCGTGCAGAGCCAGTATTGTTTCGACGTGGCTATGTTCCGGACCTACATGGAGCGGGTGCGCGATCTCGGCCTGACGGACAAATGCTACATCCTGTGCGGAGTGGGCCCGCTTGCCTCGGCAAAGACCGCAAGATGGATCCGCTCCAATGTGCCCGGCATCCATATCCCGGATGCGGTGATCAAGCGGCTGGAAGGCGCTGCCGACCAGAAGAAGGAAGGCAAGCAGCTTTGCATCGACATCATCAATGAGGTGAAGGAAATTCCCGGCGTGTCCGGCATCCATGTGATGGCGTATCGGCAGGAAGAATATGTCGCCGAAATCGTCCATGAATCCGGTGTGCTGAAGGGCCGCCGGCCATGGAAGCGCGAGGTTCGTGCCGACGACCAGCTCGTCGCGGACCGTCTGGAGCACATCCTGCATCAGGACAAAACCGAGCAGCCGGTGCAGATGGTGGAAAAGGCAGCCCAATGACCTGTTTCGCAAGCCGCAGGTTGAAACAAATTAGATAACGATATAAAGAAGTCTTTATATCAAACGGAGAGTTTCATGACGCGTACGATTGTCGCCTCGGCAACCAGGGAAATCATCATCGGCTTCGATCAGCCCTTCTGCGTGATCGGCGAGCGCATCAACCCGACAGGCCGCAAGAAGCTTGCCGCCGAAATGATGGAAGGCAATTTCGAGACGGTGAAGAAGGACGCCCTCGAACAGGCGGCGTGCGGCGCCACCATGCTGGACGTCAATGCGGGCGTGACCGCGGTCAACCCCAATGAAACCGAGCCTGGTCTTCTGGTCCAGACGCTTGAGATCGTTCAGAATCTGGTTGATTTGCCGCTTTCCATCGACAGTTCCGTTTCGGCGGCGATCGAGGCGGCGCTGAAGGTCGCCAAGGGCCGGCCCCTAGTCAACTCCGTCACCGGCGAGGAGGAAAAGCTCGAGGCGATCCTGCCGCTGGTCAAGAAATACAATGTTCCGGTCGTCGCCATTTCCAACGACGAAACCGGCATTTCCATGGACCCCGATGTGCGCTTCGCCGTGGCGAAGAAGATCGTCGAGCGCTGCGCCGATTTCGGCATCCCCGCCCACGACGTGGTCGTCGATCCGCTGGTGATGCCGATCGGCGCGCTTGGCGATGCCGGCCGGCAGGTCTTCGCGCTGCTGCGGCGCCTGCGTGAGGAACTCAAGGTCAACACCACCTGCGGCCTTTCGAATATCTCCTTCGGCCTGCCACATCGCCACGGCATCAATGCCGGCTTCATCCCGATGGTCATCGGCGCCGGCATGACGTCTGCGATCATGAACCCCGTGCGCCCGCAGGAGATGGAGGCGGTGCGTGCAGCCAACGTGCTCAACGGCACCGACAAGGACTGCACAACCTGGATCAAGACCTACAAGGACTACAAGCCTGCTGCAGGTGGAGTTCCCGCCGCACCGGCGGCTTTAAGCGCACCCGGCGAAGGCGCTGCAACCGGCGGGCGCCGCCGTGGTGGACGCGAAGCGCGCATGGCCCGCGGGTGATCGGATAAGATCGTGCCCCACGTTGCCCGCCTCTATGCTGCCGGACATCTCTCCCTCGATGGGAGAGACCAGCCGGCTGCCGAGACGTCGCTTTTCCCGGCACGCCGGCGATCGAGGCGAGGCATCTATCAAGTCCAATCTCCCCTCTTGAGGGGAAGATGTCCGGCAAGACGGAGGGAGGCGCCATCAAGCACTGGCGCCGAATACATTTCAGAAAGCAGCATGCCATGAACCAGCCTCCAAATCTCACTGACCCGCTGGTTCTGTTCATGCCGTCAGGCAAGCGCGGCCGTTTCCCGGTCGGGACGCCGATCCTCGATGCCGCACGCCAGCTCGGCGTCTATGTCGAAAGCGTCTGCGGCGGCCGTGCCACGTGCGGGCGCTGCCAGGTCGAGGTGCAGGAAGGCAATTTCGCCAAGCACAAGATCGTCTCGTCTCTCGAACACATCTCCCCCAAGGGCCCGAAGGAGGAACGCTACGAGCGCGTGCGCGGCCTGCCTGAAGGGCGGCGCCTCTCCTGCTCCGCCACGGTTCAGGGCGATCTCGTCGTGGACGTGCCGCAGGACACCGTCATCAACGCCCAGGTGGTGAGGAAGGCGGCCAGCGACCGCGTCATCGAACGCAACCCGGCCATCCAGCTTTGCTATGTCGAGGTCGAGGAACCCGACATGCACAAGCCCCTGGGCGACCTTGACCGTCTCAGGCTCGCGCTGGACAAGGAATGGGGCTGGAACAACCTGCTGATCGCGCCGCATCTGGTTCCGCAGGTGCAGGGCATCCTGCGCAAGGGCAATTGGGCCGTCACGGTCGCCATCCACCGCGATTCCGGCGCCTCGCGCCCCTTCATCGTCGCCATGTGGCCGGGCCTGAAGAACGAAGCCTATGGTATTGCCTGCGATATCGGCTCGACCACCATCGCCATGCATCTGGTTTCGCTGCTGTCGGGACGTGTCGCGGCATCTTCGGGCACCTCGAACCCGCAGATTCGCTTCGGCGAAGACCTGATGAGCCGCGTTTCCTACGTGATGATGAATCCGGACGGGCGCGAGGCCATGACCAAGGCGGTCCGTGAGGCGGTGAACAGCCTGATCGGAAAGGTCTGCGAGGAAGGCAACGCCAATCGCGACGACATCCTCGATTGCGTTTTCGTGGCAAACCCGATCATGCACCACCTGTTCCTCGGCATCGATCCGACCGAGCTTGGCCAGGCGCCCTTTGCACTCGCCGTCTCGAGCTCGCTGCAATATTGGGCGCATGACATCGACATCGACGTCAATCGCGGCGCACGGCTCTACACCCTGCCCTGCATAGCCGGCCATGTCGGTGCCGATGCCGCCGGCGCAACACTGTCGGAAGGCCCTTACCGCCAGGACAAGATGATGCTTCTGGTCGATGTCGGCACCAATGCCGAAATCGTGCTCGGCAACAGGAACCGGGTCGTCGCCGCATCCTCCCCCACCGGCCCGGCCTTTGAAGGCGCGGAAATCTCCTCCGGCCAGCGCGCCGCTCCCGGCGCGATCGAGCGCGTGCGCATCGATCCCAAAACGCTGGAACCCAAGTTCCGCGTCATCGGCGTCGACAAATGGTCGGACGAGGAAGGCTTCGAGGAAGCCGCCGGTGCAGTCGGCGTGACCGGTATCTGCGGCTCGGCCATCATCGAGGTGGTGGCGGAAATGTATCTTTCCGGCATCATCTCCGAAGACGGCGTGATCGACGGGTCGCTTGCGGCACGCTCGCCCCGCATCTTCCAGAACGGCCGCACCTTCTCCTATCTGCTGCGCGAGGGCGAGCCGAGGATCACGGTTACGCAAAACGATGTCCGCGCCATCCAGCTTGCCAAGGCCGCCCTTTATGCCGGCGTGAAGCTGCTGATGGAAAAGCAGGGGATCGACCATGTCGACCTGATCCGCTTTGCCGGCGCGTTCGGCTCCTTCATCGATCCGAAATACGCCATGGTGCTCGGCTTGATCCCCGATTGCGACCTCGCCGAGGTCAAGGCCGTCGGCAACGCCTCGGGAACCGGCGCGATGATGGCGCTGCTCAACCGCGACCATCGCCGCGAGATCGAAGACGAGGTCATGCGCATCGAGAAGATCGAAACCGCGCTCGAGCCGCACTTCCAGCAGATATTCATCAACGCGATGGCGCTGCCCAACAAGGTCGACCCGTTCCCGAATCTGGCGGCGGCGGTCAAGTTGCCGCCCCGCAAGGCGGCGAGCGAAGAAAACGCCCAGGAAGCCACACCGCGGCGGCGCTCGCGCGAAGAGCGCGCGGCCCGGCGGGAGCGCGGATAGCCAATTTACGAGCTGCAGAAAAAAACGGGCCGGATCCTGATCAGGACCCGGCCCGTTTGATGTCGTTTGATGTTCAGAACTTGCCGGTTTCCCGGAACAGGTCGAAGGCTGCGCGTATGTGGTCGGCGACCGCCTTGATCGGCGCGCTCGCCTCGGGCGCAACAAGCAAGGCCAGGCTGTATTCGCCAATCTCCGGCATGCCGTCCTTCGGGCCGAGTTCAGCCAGATCGCAGCTGTTCAGGAAGGATTTCGGCAGCGGTGCCACCGCCAGGTCGGCAAGGATGGCCGCGCGCTGGCCGGCCGTGTGCGCACTCATATAGGCGATGCGGTAGTTGCGCCCTTCCCGCCCCAGTGCTTCCAAGGCTCCGGCGCGCCAGGCGCAGCCCTCCTCCCATAGCGATACGGGAAGCGGCTCGCGCAGATGCGCCGAGCCACCCTTGGCTCCGGCCCAGACGATCGGCTCCGTCAGCATAGTTTCGGCACCCGCCATCGCCGGCTTGTAGGAATTGGTGACCAGCGTGATATCGAGCGTGCGATCATCCATGCGCCGGATGAGGTTCTTGCTCTGGTCGATTGTCACATCGACGGCAATCGACGGATGCGTCTGCGCAAAACGCTTCAACACATTGGGCAGTATCCGTTCGCCGTAATCATCCGGCGAGCCCAGCCGGACTACGCCGACAATGTCCGGCACGATGAACTTCGACACCGCCTCGCGGTTGATCGACAAAAGCCGCCTGGCGTAGCCAAGCAGCATCTCACCGTCATTTGTCAGCGTGACCGAGCGCGCATCCCGCGAAAATACCGAGCGACCGAGGATATCCTCAAGCTTCTTGATCTGCATCGAGACCGCGGACGGGGTGCGGAAAACCGAATTGGCCGCGGTTGTGAAGCTGCCCGTCTCCGCTATCGCCACGAAGGTCCGCAACACGTCAAGATCGAGCACCGGCAAGGGGTGATTCAGGGGAGCCGTCATCGCCTCTCTCTTTCAATTTTTCTGATCAAGACAATCATTTCATTTCGTTTGATTGAATAGCAGAAGCGGGGGATAGTCAAGACCGTGAGGCGAAGGCGATGGGAACGTTCCCATCGATCCCTCACCGAAAACCGCCTGGATTCCAGGCCGGCGCAACCCAAGGAGAGTGCCATGTCCGTAATTTCGACCATCGGCCGCTTTGCCGCCGAATATGCCACCGCCCGCAACCGCCGCCGGACCGAACGGGAGATCCGCTCGCTTCCGCTGGAAATACAGAAGGATATCGGCTGGCCGGACGTACAGCCCCGGCGCCAGGCTTCGCTATTCGTGCTCGATGCGTGGGTCGGGTGCAAGTAATCATGACGCCAGAAACATGACCGACCGGGCGACAGAGCCACGCCCGGCCGGTCTTTTCTTGGTTTCGCGCCTTCTATAAAGTAAAAACGTCAGCTATGCGCCGTTGGCACGCCCCCCATGAAGCCGCTGCATGGCTGGTTAATTTCAGATAAGCTATTGTTTATATGTGATTTTTGGCCAAATGCCGAAATCGGCGACATAATCGATGTCGCTTTTTATGCCAAGTAGTTCGTTTTTCCTGCTTAAACAGCGCCGCAAACCCACTATATCTGCAGCGTCAAACGTGCTGCCCCACTCCATCAAGCGAAGGCACCCCGTGTAACCTGACTGCATGGAGAAGTGTCATGAAGATTTTTTCCCGCTTTTTCGCCGGCAAGCGCCGCGAGATGAACCTGACCACCGCACTTGAGCGCCAGCGGCTTGACCGCACGATGCCCGGCCAGTCCGGCGCGGTTGCTGCAGCACGCCTCGGATTTATCGCCTGAGCGAGAACCTGGCGCGCCAAGCCGAAACGCAGTGCTGAATGCGCAAGCGGCGATGCCGTATTGCAAGCTTGCCCTGTCTGATAATTACCTGCGACCATCGTCCCGGCGAAGGCCGAGACGGTGGTTTTTGCATGCCCTCGGCTTTAAACCGGCCGAGTGCGCCTATGTCGCAAATATTGTTACATCAGAGCCCGTCCAGCCCATTGACAGCGCTTGGCTTTACTGATGACGCTATGCTGATTACGACATCCGGTCGGCAGTCGCTGCTTTGCGTGAGGGCTCGGTGAACACTACGAAACAACCGGTCAAAAGATCGCTTGTCTTTTTCCTGATTCCTGATTTTACGATGATCGCCTTTGCGACGGCGCTCGATCCGCTACGATCGGCCAACCGGATGCTTGGCTACGAAGCTTACCGCTGGCGCCTTGCCAGCATCGACGGCAAACCGGTTAGCGCCTCCAACTATGTCGAATGCTCGGTCGACACCTCATTGGAGGAAGAGCGCAAGAAAATGGCCGGACCGGACCGCCCGTCGATGGTGGTGGTGTGCAGCGGGTTGAATGTCGAAAACTACCACAACAAATCGGCCTTTGCCTGGTTGCGTGAAGAATACAATCGCGGCGTCGCGCTGGGTGGTCTTTGCACCGGCGCGCATATCCTGGCCGCCGCCGGACTGCTTTCCAACAAGCGGTGCGCCATTCACTGGGAAAACCTGCCGGGTTTCGCGGAAGCCTTTCCGAAATCCAACGTCTTCGCCGATCTGTTCGAGGTCGATCAGAACATCTACACATGCGCCGGCGGCACGGCCGCGCTCGACATGATGCTGAAGCTGATCGGCGACGACTTCGACGACAGCCTGGTCAACCGGGTCTGCGAGCAGGTGCTGACTGACCGCGTGCGCAGCCCCACGGACCGCCAGCGTCTGCCGCTGCGCGCCCGTCTTGGCGTGCAGAACTCCAAGGTCCTCACCATCATCGAACTGATGGAGGCCAATCTTTCCGAGCCGCTATCCCTGATCGAGATTGCCGATCATGTCGGCCTGTCGCGGCGCCAGATCGAACGGCTCTTCCGCACCGAGATGGGCCGCTCGCCGGCACGTTATTATCTGGAAATCCGTCTTGATCGCGCCCGCCATCTGCTGATCCAGTCCTCCATGCCGGTAGTGGAGGTGGCGGTGGCCTGCGGCTTCGTCTCGGCCTCGCATTTCTCGAAATGCTATCGCGAGCTCTATGCACGCTCCCCGCAGCAGGAGCGGCTCGATCGCAAGCAACTCGTTGCCGCATGAGCACTGCTGCTTGAGGGAACCGCCTCAAGCCGCTGCAAATGTTCAGGTGGTCACACCAAGCTCGACCAGGCGTTCGACGCAGGACTCTTCGGCCTGATCGAGTTCGGCAAGCGTTTCTTCCAGATCGCGGCGCTTCTGGCGCAAATCCTCACGCTTTTCCTCGATCCGAGTGATCATCAGCTTGAGTTGGCCGACTTCGCCCGGCGGCTCCTTGTACATCTGGATGATTTCGCGGATTTCGCTGATGGAAAAGCCCAGCCTCTTGCCGCGCATGATCTGCCTGATCAGATGCCGATCACTTGGCCGGAACAGGCGCGTGCGCCCACGACGTACCGGCTGGATCAAGCCCTCATCTTCGTAGAACCGCAGCGTGCGCGTCGAGATGTCAAACTCGCGGGTCAGTTCGGTGATCGAATAATATTCCCGCATCGGGCCTCTTACCATTGACGGATTCGGATCGAATATTACGCAGGGCATTTACGTAAAAGTCAATTACGGTGCAAGGCATGCCGGCTAAATAGTCTCCGAACCGTCAAAGCAGACCGAACCACCAGGTGGCGAGGCAAAGGAACGCAAAGAACCCGACGATATCCGTCACCGTGGTCACGAACACGGCGGAAGCCACTGCCGGATCCGCCCCCAGCCTGTCGAGAAGAAGCGGGATGAGAATGCCGGCAAGGGCCGCCACGAACATATTGATGATCATGGCCGCCGCTATGATGCCGCCCAGATTGAGATCCTGGAACCAGACTGCCGCGACGATGCCGATCAGGACGGCAAAGATCATGCCGTTGAGAGAGCCAACCCCCATTTCGCGGCGAATGATGCGCCCTGCATTGTAGATATCGAGATCACGTGTTGCCAGCGCCCGGACGGTAACGGTCATTGTCTGCGACCCGGCATTGCCGCCCATGCCAGCCACGATCGGCATCAACACCGCAAGCGCCACGATGCGTTCGATCGTGTGATCGAACAGGCCGATGACGGAGGCCGCAAGGAAAGCGGTAAACAGATTGACCAGAAGCCACGGCACGCGCGAACGCGATGCCGCCAGGACGCTGTCGGACAGTTCCTCGTCACCCACACCGCCCATGCGCAGCAGGTCTTCCTCGGCCTCCTGCTGGATCACGTCGACGACATCGTCGATGGTGAGAACACCGACCAGCCGATCGTTCTCGTCGACGACGGCAGCCGACAAGAGGTCGTATTGCTCGAACTCATGCGCCGCCTCCTCCTGGTCCATGCTGGCGGGAATGGCATGGCGCGTCTCATGCATGACGTCTTCCACCTTGACCGCGCGCTTGGAGCGCAGGATCTGGTCAAGGTCCACCGCGCCCAGCAGCTTGAAGGTGGGATCGATGACGAATATCTGGCTGAAGCGGTCGGGAAGATCCTTGTCTTCACGCATGTAATCGATGGTCTGGCCGACGGTCCAGAAAGGCGGCACCGCCACGAATTCCGTTTGCATGCGCCGGCCGGCGGATTCTTCCGGATAGTCCAGGGACCGGCGCAGCCTGATCCGCTCGGTAAACGGCAACTGGGCAAGGATCTCGTCCTGATCTTCCTGGTCCAGGTCTTCCAGAATGTAGACGGCATCGTCCGAATCGAGTTCCTGGACCGCCTGGGCGATCTGGGCATTGGGCAGGCTGTCGACGATCTCGAGCCGGATTGCCTCGTCGACCTCGGTCAGCGCCGAAAAGTCGAAATCGCTGCCCATGAGTTCGACAAGCGCGCGCCGTTGCTCCGGTAGCAGGGCCTCAAGCAGATCACCGAGTTCGGACTGATGGAGCTTTCCGACCTCCTGGCGCAGGGTCAGCGTATCGCGATCGGCAATAGCCGCTCCGACACGCGCCAGGAACGACGCACGAACGACACCGTCGTCGCCGTAGAGATCGGCGTCGGCATGAGGATGGGCGCTGGCCCCCGGCGAATGTTCGTCCTGGCCTTCCAAACCTGCCTCGTGGTTTACGATTTCCGGGAAGGATGCTTCTCAGAACTAGAGCAAGTCACGCTTCAAGATCAAACGAAATACTGGGCTCAAACCGTGGAAATGAGAATTCCGGTCGGTCCGCGAGGCGAGCATGCAGATTGAGCGAGCCCGACAGAGTCAGTTCGGCAGCCTGCCGTCTGCGCCCTCGCTCGAAGGGCGCCTTGGGCCTATACTTCGTAGATCCTAAAGATGGCTGACCTTCATATCCGATGGCGCCACGGAGGAGAGTGCCGGGCGTCTCCGTTCGGGCCAACACAAGACGATCAGAGCTGAAATGGCCAGGCCAAGCAGCAGGAAAATCGGGAAAGCGAGCAATGCGCGCGGCGGCAAAATGGTGCCGACCACTTCGGGAGGCGACAATGGCTGGTAGAGGTCGCCGGCCCGGTCACGTGTCATCTGGCGCGCGGAAGCCAGCAAGTCCTGATAGTTGGCTGTAAGCTGTGCCAAGGTCGAGAGCTGTTGGCTCAACAGTCACCGGCAGAATAGCCTCATGGCGCCCACCGATAGCAGCATGCATTCATGCCCGCTCAGTGGCGCTCACGCTTATAGTTTGAGAAAGAGTAAGACTGTCTCCCCAGGGAGATTTCATGGTGCGGTCGAGAAGACTCGAACTTCCACGGGTTGCCCCACAGCGACCTCAACGCTGCGCGTCTACCAATTCCGCCACGACCGCACGTCACGAAAATAGCCGGTCGGAACCGGTCAGCGGCATGTAGCAAATCGCCCCTGACGAAACAAGTATGCCGTTCACATATTCGGCAGGAATTTCATGCCGCTGCACAGCTCCTACCAACGAAGCTGGACCTTTCGTCCCGCTGCCGCCATATGAGGATCAACTTGGGAACCTTCCATGACGCAACGCAGCCAGATAGCAACGTCCTTCCTGCCCACGCCCGGTTCACCCGCCGCCGAATGGCGGATCGAACCTGGGCTCACTGCCTATGAGGACGCGCTCGCCGTCATGGAACGACGCGCTGCCGCAATCCGCGATGGAACCCGGGGAGAACTAATCTGGCTGGTCGAGCATCCGCCGCTCTATACCGCGGGCACCAGCGCACAGCCCTCCGACCTCATCGACCCGGATCGGTTTCCCGTTTTCAATGCCGGGCGCGGCGGCGAATACACCTATCACGGCCCCGGCCAGCGCGTCGTGTATATCATGCTGGACCTGAAGCGGCGGCGCGAAGATGTCCGCGCATTCGTCGCAGCGCTCGAAGACTGGATCATCGCCACCCTCGCCCGCTTCAACGTCCGTGGCGAGCGGCGCGAGGATCGGGTCGGTGTCTGGGTGGTGCGACCCGACCGTCCACCCATGCCCGACGGCTCACCCGCCGAAGACAAGATCGCGGCAATCGGCATCCGCCTCCGGCGCTGGGTGAGTTTTCACGGCATCGCCATCAATGTCGAGCCGGATCTTTCGCATTTCAGCGGCATCGTGCCGTGCGGCGTTTCCGATCATGGCGTTACCAGCCTGGTGGATCTCGGCCTGCCGGTCACCATGGCCGACCTCGACGTGGCGCTCAAATCGACCTTCACGACGATCTTCGGGGCGACCGAGACAGAAGCCGGCAACCAGCTCCTCGACGCCGATTGATCGGCTACTCACATCGCTCCGATCCACATCGCCATCGTCACCAGAAAGGCGCTCATGCAGACCAGCGAGGCAACATCCTGAAGCAGTTCGGTCATGATTCTCTCCTGTATCCAGTATGTTCTTAATTTGTTCTAGTTTTGTCCAAACGTCAAGGCTGATGGGGTTGCCTAGCTGCCATTAAGGGAGGGCGCATGCTCTCAAGGTTAATACAGCGTTACCGACATAGGCGATCCACCGGAGCCTGATCCCGAACGATGGAACAGGGGTCTCGGAAAGATCGTGGGGGGAGTAATGACGATCCAAGGGCGCGTCATCGAGGTCTGAAGACTCGACGTTTCCTAGCCTGCAGCAACACTATCAGAAGGCATTGCATAAGGAGACCAGAGGGCAGGCGCGAGGGTTCACGCAATCAGATCGAAACGACCTTGCCTTCGGACAATGTCACCCGGCGGTCCATGCGGGCGGCCAGTTCATGGTTGTGGGTCGCAATCAGCGCGGCCAGCCCCGACTGTCTGACCAAGGCGGCCAGCGCATCGAACACGTAGCTGGCGGTGACGGGATCGAGATTTCCGGTCGGCTCGTCAGCCAATAGCACCAGCGGAGCATTGGCGACCGCACGCGCAATGGCGACCCGCTGCTGCTCGCCGCCCGAGAGTTCGGCAGGGCGGTGGTGGCCGCGTTTGCCGATCTGCATATAGTCGAGCAACTGTGCCGCCCGCGCGCTGGCTTCGGCCGGCGGCAGCCCCTTCACCAGTTGCGGCATCATGATGTTTTCCAGTGCCGAGAACTCCGGCAGCAGGTGGTGGAACTGGTAGACGAAGCCAATGTCGTTGCGCCGGATCGCCGTGCGCTCGTCATCCGACAGCCGTCCGCAGGCACGCCCGGCAAGAATGACGTCGCCGGCATCCGGGCGCTCCAGCAGGCCCGCCGTATGCAACAGCGTCGACTTGCCTGCACCCGAAGGCGCCACCAGCGCCACCATCTCGCCCCGCTGCAGGGAAAACTCCACGCCGTTCAGGATGGTCAGCTTGCGCGAGCCCTGCACATAGTGGCGCTCAACGCCCTTCAATTCGATAATTGTGTCGCCTGCCATCATTCGTACCGAAGCGCCTCGACCGGATCGAGCTTGGCGGCACGCCAGGCCGGAAACAGCGTTGCCAGGAACGACAGCGCCAGCGCCATCAGGATAACGCTGAGCGTCTCGCCGAAATCCATTTTCGCCGGAAGCCTGCTCAGGAAATAGAGTTCAGGATTGAACAGAACCGTGCCGGAAATCCAGGAAAAGATCTGGCGGATGGATTCGACGTTGAGGCACACGATGATGCCCAGCACGACGCCGGCAAGCGTGCCCGTGACACCAATCGCCGCTCCTGTCATCAGGAAGATACGCATCACGGCCCCGCGCGTCGCCCCCATCGTGCGCAGGATCGCGATATCGCGCCCCTTGTCCTTCACCAGCATGATGAGGCCGGAGATGATGTTGAGGGCAGCTACAAGCACGATCAGCGTCAGGATCATGAACATGACGTTGCGTTCGACCTGAAGCGCTGAGAAGAAGGTCTGGTTGCGCTGGCGCCAGTCTGAGAGGAACACAGGACGCTGCGCCGCCTCTTCCACACCCGGCTTCAGGCTATCGACGGCGTCCGGGTTATCCACGAAAACCTCGATGGTCTGGGCCCGGTTTTCCATGTTGAAGTAAAGCTGTGCTTCCGGAAGCGGCATGAAGACAATGGAGGAATCATATTCAGACATGCCGACTTCGAAGATAGCGACGACAGGATAGGCCTTCACGCGCGGCGTCGTTCCAATCGGGGTGATGTCGCCATCCGGGGAAACCAGCGTGATCGGGTCTCCAAGCGCCAGCCCCATATTGTCGGCCATGCGCTGCCCGATCGCGACACCCTCACTGCTGTCGAAACCGACGATGGAGCCCTGGCGAATGTTGTTGGCCACGAGCGAGACCTTGCCCAGATCCTCACCGCGGATGCCGCGCACCAGAGCGCCGGTGCCGGTCCCGACATTGCCCTGCGCCAAGACCTGCCCATCGATCAGCGGAACGGCGTATTTGACGCCGGAAACGCCGTTGATGCGGTCTGCGACCTCGGCATAGTCCTCAAGCGGCATGTCCACCGGCTGCACGATCAGGTGCCCGTTGATGCCAAGGATGCGGGTCAGGAGTTCGGCGCGGAATCCATTCATCACGGCCATGACGATGATGAGCGTGGCGACCCCGAGCATGATGCCGAAAAACGAGATCGAAGCGATTACCGAAATGACGGTTTCCTTGCGCCGGGAGCGCAGATAGCGCCAGGCGACCATTCTCTCGAATACGGAGAATGGCCCCGCGCCCGCCGGAGCGCTCGCAGCCTTGCTCATCCGACGGCACCGAAGCGTTCGGCAGCCTGCGCCAGCGGCAGTGTATCGCGTTCGCCCGTGCGCCGGTTCTTGATCTCGACTTCGCCGGCAGCCACTCCGCGCGGCCCAACGATCAACTGCCAGGGCAGGCCGATCAGATCGGCGGTGGCGAATTTTCCACCCGGCCGCTGGTCGGTGTCGTCATAAAGCACGTCCCTGCCGGCCGCCGTCAGCGTCGCATAAAGCTCCTCGCAGACACGGTCGCATTCCGCATCCCCGGTCTTCATATTGATGATGCCGATGTCGAACGGCGCAACCGACTCCGGCCAGATGATGCCGTTGTCATCATGCGATGCCTCGATGATGGCCGCAATCAGCCGGCTCGGGCCAATGCCGTAGGAGCCCATGGAGACGAAGTGCTCCTTGCCGTCCGGTCCCATGACCTTCGCCCCCATCGGCTTGGAATACTTCTCGCCGAAATGGAAGATATGGCCGACCTCAATGCCGCGTGCCGACAGTCGGTCACCCTCTGCGATCGCCTCCCAGGCGGCTTCGTCATGCATCTCGTCTGTCGCCGCATATGGCGTCGTCCACTGCTTCACGATGCCGGCGATCTGCCCGTCATCGGTGAAGTCGGTGTTCTCACCCGGCACTTCCAGGGCAAGGAAGTCGCGATGGCAATAGACCTGGCTCTCACCGGTATCGGCGAGAATAATGAATTCATGGCTGAGGTCGCCGCCAATCGGACCGGTATCGGCGCGCATCGGAATGGCCTGCAGGCCCATTCGCGTGAAGGTGCGCAGATAGGCGACGAACATGCGGTTGTAGGCAGCCTTGGCGCCCTCATAGTTGAGATCGAAGGAATAGGCATCCTTCATCAGGAACTCGCGCGAACGCATCACGCCAAAGCGCGGCCGTACTTCGTCGCGGAACTTCCACTGGATATGATAGAGGTTGAGCGGCAGGTCCTTATAGGACTTCACATAGGAGCGGAAAATCTCGGTGACCATCTCCTCATTGGTCGGGCCGAACAGCATGTCGCGCTCGTGGCGATCCTTGATGCGCAGCATCTCCTTGCCATAGTCCTCATAGCGGCCGCTTTCGCGCCACAGATCGGCAGACTGGATCGTCGGCATCAGAATTTCCAGCGCCCCTGCCCGGTCCTGCTCCTCGCGGACGATGCGGCAGACCTTGTCGAGGATGCGCTTGCCCAATGGGAGCCAGGAGAAGCTTCCGGCAGCCTGCTGGCGGATCATGCCCGCGCGCAGCATAAGCCGATGCGAGACGATCTCTGCCTCGCGCGGATTCTCTTTCAGGATGGGCAGGAAATAGCGCGACAGACGCATGAGATATTCCGTCAAAAGAAGAAAGATGGATGGCACCGGAATCGGCGGCGACACAAAGCTGACTGCCGCGACTTCATAGCCATTTCGTGGCAGAATGGAAACCCAGACATCCGCGTCACGTGCACGCGCTCAGGCTCACGTCCCACATGAAGATTACTGCATATTTATTGTGCACCGCAGCACATCTAATTAGCTTATTGCGGAAAATTGTTAGTGACATTTCAGCGCACCTTGGTCTAAGGTGCCCCGATAACTGAGGGAGCGGAGAAAAATCTGCCCCCATACGCGGTCAAAGTCTTGGGAGGATGCGATCTAGGCGCGATAACCACGCTGCCGCCGGATACCGGAAGTAGATCGGACGCCTTCAACGGCAAGGCTTCGTGCCTTGCATTTTTTTTGACAATCAAGAGCTTGAGGCAGGAAGTTCGACCATTGCTTATACCGCAATGGCACCCTCCGCGTGCGCAGCCGTGGCAGCAGCGGTCCAACACTGTCAGTGAAAGAAGTCCCGCTTAATCGACTTGTGGAACGATGATCGGGATGTCGTCGAAGCCCAGTCCCAGCACGCGCGTGACGTAGTATAAACCGCCAAATATGATCAGCGAAACGATCGTCGTGCGGATCACGGCCTTGAGCATATGAGGTCGGCTTGGGGCACTCGAAACCGTGCCGAGGGTCACATCGTCATTGTCGTCCTGGGTCTTCAGGCCGAACGGCAGGGCCGCGAACAGCACGGTCCACCAGATAATGAAAAAGACGGCAACGCCCGAAACCCAGCTCATGCCTGCTCCAGTTCCACCAGCGTGCCAAGAAAATCCTTGGGGTGAAGGAAAAGCACCGGTTTGCCATGCGCGCCGATCCTCGGGTTCCCGTCGCCCAATACACGTGCGCCGGCAGCCTTGAGACGGTCCCGCGAGGCGATGATGTCATCGACCTCGTAGCAGATGTGATGCATGCCGCCGGCCGGGTTCTTCTCCAGGAAGCTGCCAATCGGCGAGCCTTCCCCCAAAGGGTCCAGCAGCTCGATCTTGGTCTTGCCGGTGTCGATGAAAACCACCGTCACACCATGTTCAGGCAATGCCTGCGGCGGAGTCACCTTGGCACCGAGTGTATCCCGGTAGACCGCGGTGGCAGCGGCGAGATCCGGCACGGCGATGGCTACATGGTTCAATCGGCCAAGCATTGTCAGCAATCCCGTATTCAGCGCGTGACGAAGACGGTCACCAGCGGTTTCTTACCCCACGCCTCGTTGGCTGCCGAGCGGACGGCCCGGCGCACAGCCTCCTGGACGAGGTCCAGGTCTTTTCGGCGCGCACGCGGTATGGAGTCGACCGCGCCGATTGCCGCATCCAGCATCAGTTCTTCCAGTTCCTCGCCATTGCCATCGGTTCGCGCCACCCCAATCGCCACGATATCGGGGTCCCCGGACAGTTCGTAGCGGTCGTCGAGCACCACATTGACCGCAACATGGCCGGCAAACGACAGCTTGCGCCGCTCGCGAATGCCCATCACCTCATCGGTGCCAACCAGCTTGCCATCCTTGTAGATACGGCCGAACGGCAACTGGTCGATGATTTCAGCAGCACCCGGCGCCAGCCGCAGCATATCGCCATCGCGCACCTGCGCGACCTCGGGCACGCCGGCCGCACTGGCCAAGGCACCGTGGGCGACCAGATGCGCCGCTTCGCCATGAACCGGCACGGCAATGCGCGGCCGCGTCCATTCATACATCCGGCGCAATTCGCTGCGGCGCGGATGGCCCGACACATGCACCAGCGCATCGCCGTCCTCGATGATCTTGATGCCCTGGTCGATCAAAAGGTTCTTGATCTCGAGAATGGCCTTTTCGTTGCCGGGGATGGTGCGCGAGGAATAGACGACGATATCGCCCGGCGACAGCGCGACCGTCTTCATCTCGTCACGCGCCAGCTTGGCAAGGGCCGCGCGCGACTCGCCCTGGCTCCCGGTACAGATGATGACCAGATTCTCGCGCGGTATGTAGCCGTAATCCTCCTCCAAGATGAATTCCGGCAACCCGCTCATATAGCCAAGCTCGTCGGCGACTTCGATGACCCGCTTGAGCGAACGGCCCAGCACCAGCACCTGGCGGCCGGTGTCCCGCGCTGCCTCCGCAATGGAGCGGATGCGCCCGACATTGGAGGAAAACGTCGTGACGGCAACCCGGCCGGGCGCCTTCTCGATGACGCCACGCAACCCCTCGCCCACCGCCTGCTCGGAGGGTGAATCGCCTTCGCGCAGCGCATTGGTGGAATCGCAGACAAGTGCCAGCACGCCCTTGTCGCCGAGAGCCCGGAAGCGCGCCTCGTCCGTCTCCGGCCCGATTTCCGGGGCGGGGTCGATCTTCCAATCACCGGTATGGATGACGGTTCCAAGCGGCGAAGTGATCGCCAATGACACCGGCTCGGGAATGGAATGGCTGACAGGCACCGCCTCGATGCTGAAGGGGCCGACCTCGAAAGTGTCGCCGGCGCGATAGATCGTGACCGGAATCCTGGTCGTGCTGCTCTCGGATTGCCGCTTGGCCTCCAGCAGGCCAGCTGAGAACGGTGTCATCCACACGGGCGCCTTCAGCTTCGGCCACAGGTCGAGCAGCGCCCCATAGTGGTCCTCATGCGCGTGGGTGATGACGATGCCGCGCAGATTGTGAACTTCGTCTTCGATGAAGCGTGTATCGGGGAGAACGAGGTCAACGCCCGGCAGGGAGGCGTCGGGAAAGGTGACGCCGACATCCACGATGATCCATTCGCGCCTGTCCGCAGGGCCATAGCCGTAGAGCGCGAAATTCATGCCGATCTCACCGACACCGCCCAACGGTGCGAATACGAGTTCAGCCTGCCTGCCTTGCGCCATGTCTTTTTCTCCAATCCGGAAACGGTATCGCAAGACGAACTCGACTTGCAGCCCTCCGTTTATTGCGCGCCGGCCGACGCGACCGCGCCGAAATGCACGTCACCGGCAGCGATCCTCAATATTTCGCCCTTGGTGTTGCGGATAACAAACCGGCAATCCTCGTCAATGGTCTCGAACACGCCGCGCACGACATCGCCATCGACCCTGACGGCGACCTCGCCGCCCAGCCCCGCGGCCCGCTCCAGCCATCGCTTGCGGATATGGCCGAGGCCCTGGCCCTCGTTCCACAAGCGGATGTTCTGGCTCCACGCATCCGACAGCGCAAAGAACAGCGTTTCGGCATCGCAATCAGCGCCCAGCATGTTGAGCGAAGTTGCCGGATAGGGAACATCCTGCGGATAGGCCACGACATTGACGCCGATACCGATGGCAACGGCTGCCCGCTGGCCGTCGAGCACGGAAGACTCGAGCAGGATGCCGGCGAGCTTGGCACCTTCGGCCAGCACATCGTTCGGCCATTTCAGCTCGAAACGATTGCCGCGCTCACCACTGCCACCGTCCGGTGCAATCCGGATCCGCCCGCCCGGCACCACCGCATCCAGCGCATCGGCAAGCGACAGGCCGGCGACAAAGCCGAGCGTGGCGGCAATTTTCAGGTCGCAATCCGTCACCATCAACAGGGTAGCCGCGAGATTGCCTTCCGGCGTCGCCCAGGACCGGCCGCGCCGCCCGCGCCCGCTTTCCTGCCTTTTCGAAACCACCCAAAGCCGGCCGGGGTCGCCCTGCCGCGCCCGTTCCAGAGCAATCGCGTTCGTCGATCCGACACTATCATGCGCCTCGAGCCTGAAGCCCTCGGACGCGGAAGTCGGAGCCAGCGTAAATGCCATGCGTCAGAAGAACGTCTTGGCGGCTGCTTCAGCCATGCGCCCGATCGGTGCGCCGATCAGCACGTAAAACAGCACGAACAGGCCCGAGGCGCCGAGCACCAGCCGCAACTCGCCGGCCATCGGCTGGAAGCCTTCATCCGGCTCGTCGAACCACATGATCTTGATGATGCGCAGATAATAATAGGCCGCCACCACCGACATCAAAACGCCAATGACCGCGAGCGTGTAAAGCTCGGCATTGATAGCCGCGAGGAACACGTACCATTTCCCCCAGAACCCGGCGAGCGGCGGGATACCCGCCAGCGAGAACATCAGGATCGTCAGCAGTGTCGCCATCATCGGATTGGTTCCGGCAAGACCCGCGAGGTCGTTGATCTGCTCGACATTGCCGTCCTTGCGCCGCATGGCGAGGATGAAGGCGAAGGTGCCGAGCGTCATCACCAGATAGATCAGCATGTAAATGGCAACGCCGCGAATGCCTTCCTCGGTGTTGGCGGCCAGACCTACCAGCGCAAAGCCGATATGGCCGATGGAGGAATAGGCCATCATGCGCTTTATGTTTCGCTGGCCGATTGCCGCGAACGAGCCGAGCGCCATCGATGCGATCGAGACGAAGACGATGATCTGCTGCCAGTCCGGGCCGATCGGCTCGAACGGCGTCATCGTAACGCGCACCATCAGCGCCATCGCCGCCATTTTCGGCGCCGAGGCAAAGAAGGCCGTCACCGGCGTCGGCGCGCCCTCATAGACATCGGGCGTCCACATATGGAACGGCACGGCCGAGATCTTGAAGGCGACGCCCGCCAGCACCAGCACAAGGCCGAAGACGAGGCCGAGTTGCCGCCCGGTATCCGTCAGCGCACTGGCAATGGCATCGAAACCCGTATGCCCGGTGTAGCCGTAAACCAGCGTGATGCCGTAAAGCAGGATGCCGGAGGAAAGCGCGCTGAGGACGAAATATTTCAGCCCGGCTTCCGTCGAGCGCGCGCTGTCGCGGTTGATCGCGGCAACCACATAGAGCGACAGCGATTGAAGCTCCATGCCTAGATAGAGCGTCATCATGTCGTTGGCTGAGATCATCATCATCATGCCGGTGCTCGCCAAGAGCACCAGCACCGGATATTCGAACTTGTCGAACTTCTCGGCCTTGGCAAAGCCCACTGACATGATCAGCGTGATCGCAGCGCCGATCAGCATCAGCGCCTTCATGAACATCGCGAACGGATCGCTGACGAAGGCGCCGCCAAATGCCTTGCCGTGCCCGGCAAACAGCAGCATCCACGCGCCGGCGCCTGCCAGAACGGCAACGGCCAGCCCATTGACGATGTCGTTGGCCCGTCGTCCCGAGTAGACGCCGACCATCAGCAGCGCCAGCGCACCGACAGCGATTATCAGTTCCGGGGAAGCCAGTGAAAGGCTGGATGCGAGTTCCGGCGTCATATGCCCGTCCTGTCAGTTCGCAGCCGCGGTCTGCGCGGCGTCGAGCGATACGGTTACATTGTTGATCAGCGCCTGGACCGAATTCGCGGTCACGTCGAAGACCGGTGCGGGATAGACGCCGAAGAAGATGGTGAAGATGATCAGCGGATAGAGGATCGCCTTTTCCCGCGAGGACAGGTCGAGCATCCCCTTGAGGCTCTCCTTGGAGAGCACGCCGAAGACGACCTTGCGATAGAGCCAAAGCGCATAGCCCGCCGACAGGATGACGCCGGTGGTCGCAAACAGCGCGACCCAGGTGTTCGCCTTGAAGGCGCCGAGCAGCGTCAGGAATTCACCGACGAAGCCGCTGGTGCCGGGCAGGCCGACATTGGCCATGGTGAAGATCAGGAAGGCCACCGCGTATTTGGGCATGTTGTTGACCAGGCCGCCATAGGCGGCGATTTCGCGAGTATGCATACGGTCGTAGATGACGCCCACGCACAGGAACAGCGCGCTCGACACCAGCCCGTGCGACAGCATCTGGAAGATAGAACCCTGGATGCCCTCCTGGTTCATCGCAAAGATGCCCATCGTCACATAGCCCATATGCGCCACAGACGAATAGGCGATCAGCTTCTTCATGTCCTCCTGCATCAGCGCCACCAGCGAGGTGTAGATGATGGCGATGACCGACAAGGCGAACACGAAAGGCTGGAAGTAAAGCGACGCATCCGGGAACATCGGCAGCGAGAAGCGCAGGAAGCCATAGCCGCCCATCTTCAGGAGAATGCCCGCCAGGATGACGGAACCGGCCGTCGGGGCTTCCACATGCGCATCCGGCAACCAGGTGTGCACCGGCCACATCGGCATCTTGACCGCAAATGATGCGAAGAAGGCCAGCCACAGCCAGGTCTGCATGTTGGCCGGGAAGTCATGCGTCAGAAGCGTCGGGATATCGGTGGTGCCGGACTGCCAGAACATCGCCATGATGGCGAGCAGCATCAGCACCGAGCCGAGCAGCGTGTAGAGGAAGAACTTGAAGCTGGCATAGACGCGGCGCTTGCCGCCCCACACGCCGATGATGATGAACATTGGAATGAGGCCGGCTTCGAAGAACACGTAGAACAGCACGATATCCAGCGCGCAGAACACGCCGATCATCAGCGTTTCCAGCACCAGTAACGCGATCATGTATTCCTTTACGAGGTTCTGGATCGACTCCCAGCTCGCCAAGATACAAAGCGGCATCAGGAAGGCGGTGAGGATGACGAACAGCATCGAAATGCCGTCGACACCCATGTGATAGGAAATTCCGCTGTCGAGCCAATCGGTCTTCTCGACCATCTGGAAACCGGCCTCGCCATTGTCGAATCCTGCCCAGACGAACAGCGACAGGATGAAGGTGAAGACGGTTGTCAACAGCGCGACATTGCGGATGTTGCGGCGCGCATTGTCGCTGTCGTCACGGATCAGCAGGATCAGGAACGCGCCGACGAGCGGCAGAAAGGTGACCGTGGAAAGAATAGGCCAGTCGGTCATCAGAAAGAGCCCCCGAGCATCATCCAGCTGAGGAACGCGGCAACGCCGATCAGCATGACGAATGCGTAGTGATACATGTAGCCGGACTGGAAGCGCACGGCCCGATTGGTGACGTCGATGACGCGCGCCGAAATCCCGTCAGGTCCGAACCCGTCGATGAACCAGCCGTCGCCCTTCTTCCACAGGAAGTTGCCGAGCCATTTGGCGGTGCGCACGAAGATGAGGTCGTACAGTTCGTCGAAATACCACTTGTTGAGCAGGAAGGCGT
>JBARWP010000409.1:0-3974 GCA_049646905.1 Pseudaminobacter sp.
TGTCTGCCTCGTCGATCCGCCGCAGATCATCGATTGTCTCGAATTCAACCGCTCCATGCGCATCGTCGACCCCTGCGACGAGGTGAACTATCTTGGCCTCGAATGCGAGTTGCTCGGCACGCCGTGGATCCGGCCGCTCCTGCTCGGGATCATCGAGGAGCGGCTGGGCGACCCGCCGGGAACCGCGCTGATGGCGCTCTACGGCGCGTTCCGGATGCTGTTGAGGGCGCGGCTATGCATCGCCCATCTCCTGGAGCATCCGGTACACCATCCCGAAAAATGGCGGCCACTGGCCAAGCGCTATCTCGAGGCGGCCGAGCGCGAATGCCTCAATCTTCCAGCCCCACCAGCTCGGTGATTGACCCGTTCCCGTGGAGCCGCCTCACCGCCTCGCCTAGCAGCGGTCCGACAGGCACGACCTCGAGACGCAGGCCGTGCCCTTCCGCCGCGCGGGCGGCGGCGGCGACGCTGTCGGTGACCACGACGCGGTCGATGGCCGGATCGGCGAGGAAGGAGTCCGACCCCTGACCAAACAGGCCGTGCGTGGCGATGGCGTAGACCGCCGCAGCCCCCCTTTCGCGGCAGGCCCGCGCCGCGCGCAGCATGGTGCCGCCGCTGGCGATCATGTCGTCAACGATGACGACGGCCGAGCCATCAACCTCGCCAGCGAACAGGTCGCCGGAGACGACGCCGCGGCTGCGCCGCTTCTCAATGAATCCGAACCCCGCCGCGTCGCCCGTGTCCGCCTCGTAGCGCTCTTTCAGAAGCTGCGCCCGCTTCACGCCTCCGCCGTCGGGCGACAGGATCGTGACCGGCAGATCGCCCGCGAGACGGCGGATTACGGGACAGAAGAACTTTCGTGCCTCCAGATGCACGGTCGGGCGGCGGAAGGCGTTCTGGAACGCCGCGATATTGTGGATGTCGAGCGTGACCACGCAATCGGCGCCGACCGCCTCTAGGAGCTGGGCGACGTAGCGCGTGGTGACGGGATCGCGGGCCTTGGTCTGCCGGTCCTTCCGCGAATAGGCGAGATAGGGGGCGATCGCGGTGACGCGGGCCGCACCGTTGTCGCGGCAGGTGGCAAGGAAGAACAGGAGCCGGCACAGCCGGTCGTTCGCCGAGGCCACCGCGTCGCCGGCGAGCGCGTGCAGGACATAGACGTCCCTGCCGCGCACGCTGACCACAGGACGCGCCTTGTGCTCGCCGTCCTCGAAGTCGCGCTCCTCATGCGGGTCGAGCTGGATCCCCAGCTCGGTTGCCATCGCAGCGCCAAGTTCTTCACTGCCTCTCAGGGAGAACAATCGCATGTTTACCTATTATCGGATGAAGTGCTTGAAGCCTTGATCAGAATCAACCGATTTGCGCGGATCGGGGTCGATGGAGCCGCCTCAGTTCCCCGCCAGCGTGGAACCAGACAGCATGATCGAGTGACCGAACGAAATTCTCTCCATGGGTGATTGCGATGGATTTGGGTGGTTCACAGTACATGGAGCCTCCACCATCACGAGAGAGGCGCATCGCGCAAATTAAAGCGGGCCGCGTTGCCGGGATACTGCTCATCGCAGAGGCAGGGGCGGCATTTCGCCGTCTGCGGGCCGCCAGACCCAGGGGTCGGTGTCAGGCTGCGAGGCGATCAGTTCTCTGAGCTTTTCTTCGTAGTCGCCGTCCGCGGTTGGCGGGACGATATAGAGAGCAATCGGCCGCTCACGCTGCTGGAACAGCGCGCTCGCGATCGGCACGTCCGGCGCCAGATTGAAGCGAAGCGCCTTGACACTTTGCTCCTTGACCTGGGCGAGAGCATCGACAAGCGTTTTTTCGTACACGGATTCGTACGGAACCCAGTTCCGGGCAACCACCATCAGCGCCATCTGCTCTACAATGGCAATTCCTGCGGGCGACAGCCCGAAGGTGACGATCGCGACCAGATGCGAGTCGTCACTGGCGCTCCAGAGCGCCAGCTCATTGCCGAAGCGTGCTTCGAGCCGGCGGTGGAGTTGGTCTGTTGATTTCCACCAGGAACTGACCCGGGATTATTTCCATCGAGATTTGACCCATGTTTGAACCCTTCCTCGCGTGTTTTCAGCGGGGACTATGGAGTGATCGACATGGCATTACTGAGCGTGATCCGACGCTGGCATTTTCGAGAGGAGATTTCGATTCGGGACATTGCACGGCGTACTGGGCTGTCCCGGAATACCATCCGTAAATACCTGCGTTCGGGCAGCGTGGAGCCGAAGTTCAAGGTTCCGGAGCGGCCGAGCAAGCTCGACCCGTTTGCGGATCGGCTGTCGGCCTGGCTGAAGACCGAATCCAAGAAGAACCGCAAGCAGAAGCGGACGGTGAAGCAGTTGCATGCCGATCTTGTCAGCCTTGGCTACGAGGGTTCTTACAATCGCGTGGCAGCATTTGCTCGGGAATGGCGCGATGATCGGCAACGAGAACTGCAGACGACAGGTCGTGGGACATTTGTGCCCCTGGCGTTCGACCCCGGTGAAGCGTTCCAGTTCGACTGGTCGGAGGATTGGGCCATCATCGGCAATGAGCGCACCAAGCTGCAGGTCGCCCATACGAAGCTGAGCTATAGCCGCGCCTTCATCGTGCGGGCCTATCTGCTGCAAACCCATGAGATGCTGTTCGACGCCCACAATCATGCATTCCGCGTGTTCGGTGGCATTCCGGGACGGGGTATCTACGATAATATGCGCACAGCGATCGACAAGGTCGGCCGCGGTAAAGAGCGCGACGTGAATGTCCGCTTCCAGGCGATGGCCAGCCATTACCTGTTCGAACCCGAGTTCTGTAATCCGGCTTCAGGCTGGGAGAAGGGACAGGTCGAGAAGAACGTGCAGGACGCGCGTCATCGCCTGTGGCAGCCCGCACCGCGCTTTCCCTCGCTGGAAGCGCTCAATGACTGGCTTGAGCAACGGTGCAAGGAACTATGGACACAGACCCCACATGGACAGATGCGCGGCACCATTGCCGACATCTGGGCCGAGGAAGCATCGGCGCTCATGCCTGTTTCCCGACCATTCGATGGGTTTGTCGAATACACCAAGCGTGTCTCTCCGACCTGCCTCGTGCATCTGGAGCGCAATCGCTACAGCGTTCCGGCGTCCTTCGCCAATCGACCGGTGAGCCTGCGTGTTTACCCGGATCGTGTCGTGGTCGCAGCAGAAAGCCAGATCCTTTGCGAGCATCGTCGCGTCATCGACCGATCTCATGACCGGCCAGGACAGACCATCTACGACTGGCGGCACTATCTGGCGGTGGTGCAGCGAAAGCCCGGCGCCCTTCGCAACGGCGCACCATTCGCCGAACTCCCCGATGCATTCCGGACCTTGCAACAATACCTGCTCAAAAAGCCGGGCGGCGATCGGGAGATGGTCGATATCCTGGCGCTGGTCCTTCAGCACGATGAACAGGCTGTTCTGTCGGCGGTCGATATGGCGCTGAAGTCGGGCGTTCCGACCAAGACGCATGTGCTAAACCTGTTGCATCGCCTGGTCGATGGCAAATCCTTCACCCCGCCCACCATCAGCGCCCCTCAGGCCCTGACGCTCATCAACGAACCCAAGGCCAATGTCGAACGATATGATGCTCTGAGAAAGACGGAGACCCGCCATGCGTCATAATCCAGCAAGCGGTGCGATCGTCATCATGCTGCGGCAACTGAAGATGCACGGCATGGCACAAGCCGTCGGCGAGTTGACCGAACAAGGATCGCCGGCGTTCGAAGCCGCGATTCCCATCCTGTCGCAGCTCCTCAAGGCGGAAACGGCAGAACGAGAAGTGCGATCGACCGCCTATCAGCTTAAGGCCGCACGCTTTCCAGCTTATCGCGATCTGAATGGCTTCGATTTTACCAGCAGCGAGATCAACGAGGCACTGGTCCGCCAGCTTCACCGTTGCGAGTTCCTCGACGACGCTAACAACATCGTCCTGGTCGGCGGTCCCGGAACCGGCAAGACGCACAT
>JBARWP010000410.1:0-12494 GCA_049646905.1 Pseudaminobacter sp.
GCAGTGCCTCGTAAACGGGTTTTGCAATATCTTTGAGAACAACCCCGCTTGCCAAAACGAAATCGGCCCGATGGGGGCCGATCGAGGCACATGTGGCGAGAAATCAGGCGGCGCCGGCGGTCTTGGCTTTCTCGAAGCGCTTGCGCTCGTTGGGATCCAGATAGAGCTTGCGCAGGCGGATGGTCTTGGGTGTGACCTCAACCAGTTCGTCGTCCTGGATCCAGGCCAGAGCCCGCTCCAGCGTCATGCGCACCGGCGGCGTCAGCTTGACGGCCTCGTCCTTGCCAGCGGCGCGGATATTGGTCAGCTTCTTGCCTTTCAGCACGTTGACC
Source organism: Pseudaminobacter sp. (assembly GCA_049646905.1). Classification (GTDB taxonomy): domain Bacteria; phylum Pseudomonadota; class Alphaproteobacteria; order Rhizobiales; family Rhizobiaceae; genus Pseudaminobacter. The sequence goes on from JBARWP010000410.1 coordinate 333, forward strand.
TCGAGGTCGTTGTCTCGGCTGTGAATGCCCACGATCATGCCCTGATAGACCTTGACGCCGGCGTCGATGACCATCGGGCCACGGTCTTCGAGGTTCCAAAGTGCGTAGGCAACAGCCTCGCCCTGCTCGTTGGAGATCAAGACGCCATTAGTGCGGCCCGGCAACTCGCCCTTGTAGGGCTGGTAGGAGTGGAACAGCCGGTTCATGACCGCCGTGCCGCGCGTATCAGTCAGCAGCTCGGACTGGTAGCCGATCAGGCCGCGCGTCGGGGCGTGGAAGACCAGCCGCTGGCGGTCGCCGCCGGAGGGCTTGAGCTCGACCATCTCGGCCTTGCGCTCGCTCATCTTCTGCACGACCACGCCGGCATGTTCCTCATCGACGTCGATGACGACTTCCTCGACCGGTTCGAGCAGGTTGCCGTTTTCGTCCTTCTGCATGACGACACGCGGGCGCGACACGGCAAGTTCGAAACCTTCGCGGCGCATGGTCTCGATCAGCACGGCAAGCTGCAACTCGCCGCGGCCTGAAACATAGAAAGAATCCTTGTCGGCCGATTCCTCGATCTTCAGCGCGACATTGCCTTCGGCCTCGCGGAACAGCCGGTCGCGAATGACGCGGCTGGTGACCTTGTCGCCTTCTGTGCCCGCCAGCGGGCTGTCGTTGACGATGAAGGACATGGTGACGGTCGGCGGGTCGATAGGCTGGGCACTGAGCGGTTCGGTCACGCTCGGGTCGCAGAACGTGTCGGCCACGGTGCCCTTGGAGAGGCCGGCGATGGCGACGATGTCGCCGGCCTGCGCGTCCTCGATCGGCTGGCGCTCGATGCCGCGGAAGGCAAGGATCTTGGAGACACGGCCGGTCTCCAGCAGCGAGCCGTCGTGATGCAGCACTTTCACCGCCTGGTTGGGCTTCAGCGTGCCGGATTCGATGCGGCCGGTGATGATGCGGCCGAGAAACGGATTGGCTTCCAATATGGTGCCGATCATGCGGAAGGGGCCGGGGTGGACCGTCGGTGCCGGCACGTGGTCGAGCACCAGATCGAACAACGGCGCAAGACCCTGGTCCTTCGGGCCATCCGGATTGGCGGCCATCCAGCCGTCTCGGCCCGAGCCGTAGAGGATCGGGAAATCAAGCTGCTCGTCGGTGGCATCGAGGGCGGCGAAGAGGTCGAACACCTCGTTGATGACTTCGGTGTGGCGCGCATCCGGACGGTCGATCTTGTTGATCGCCACGATCGGCTTGAGGCCGACCTTCAGCGCCTTGCCGACGACGAATTTGGTCTGCGGCATCGGCCCTTCGGCGGCATCGACCAGCACGATGGCGCCGTCGACCATGTTGAGGATGCGCTCGACCTCGCCGCCGAAATCGGCATGGCCAGGCGTGTCGACGATGTTGATGCGCGTATCCTTCCAATCGACCGAGGTCGCCTTGGCGAGAATGGTGATGCCACGCTCTTTTTCGATGTCGCCGGAATCCATGACGCGCTCGGCCACGCGCTGGTTGTCGCGGACGGAACCGGATTGTTTCAGGAGCGCATCAACCAGAGTCGTCTTACCATGGTCAACATGCGCGATGATCGCGATATTGCGGAGATTCATATGTCAGCTCGGAAGGGTTGCGGGCACAGCCAGGGAAGGCGCACCGCGTTTCACTTGCGCGCGCTCTTACAGGTTTTTTGGCAAATGCGAAAGAGGCAGGCGAAAAAACGCCCGGCCGATCAGGTCAGGCCCCGCTTTTCCATCATCGCTTCGGGCGAGGGCATCCTGCCGCGAAAGGCCGTATAGAGCTCTTCCGGGTCTGCCGACCCGCCGGCGGAATAGATGAATTTGCGCAGCTTCTCGGCCATGGCAGGGTCGAAGGCATTGCCGCTTTCCTCGAAGGCGGCGAAGGCATCCGCGTCCAGCACTTCCGACCACATGTAGGAATAATAGCCGGCCGAATAGCCGTCGCCGGAGAAGACATGCTGGAAATGCGGTGTGCGGTGGCGCATGACGATGGCATCCGGCATCTGCAGCTTTTCCAGCGTCGCGGCTTCGAAGGCCAGAGGATCATCCGGCGCGTCCGCGCGGGCATGATAGGCCATATCCACCAGTGCCGAAGCGGTGAATTCCACCGTGTTGAAGCCGGCGGCAAAGGTCCGGGCCTTCAGCATCTTGTCGAGCAAGGCCTTGGGCATGGGCTTGCCGCTCTTCTCATGCAGGGCATGCTTTTCCAGTACCTGTGGCACCGTCAGCCAGTGCTCGTAAAGCTGCGAGGGCAGTTCCACGAAGTCGCGCGAGACGGAGGTGCCGGCAACCGAGGGCCATGTAACCTCGGTGAGCAGGCCGTGCAGCGCATGGCCGAATTCATGAAAGAGCGTCCTGGCTTCGTCCAGCGACAGCAGTGCGGCCTCGCCTTCGCCCGGCTTGGCGAAGTTCATGATGTTGTAGATGATGGGCCTGGAGCCGTCGCCGAGCTTGTAGCCCGATTGCAGCGCGCTCATCCACGCGCCCGAGCGCTTCGACGACCGGGCGAAGTAATCGGCCAGGAACAGGCCGCGCTCGCTGCCATCTGCATTGCGCACCTCGAAAACCCGCACGTCGGGATGCCAGGCCGCAATGCCCGTTTTTTCGACGAAGCTGATACCGAACAGGCGTGTCGCCACGTCGAAACAGGCCTCGATGATGCGTTCGAGTTGCAGATAGGGCTTCAGTTCAGCCTCATCGAAGGCGTATTTCTCGACCCGGAGCTTTTCCTGGTAATAGCGCCAGTCCCAGGCGGCCAACGGTTCGTTGCTGCCCTCGGCGGCTGCCAGGCGCTGCAGTTCGACCTGGTCGGCGGCGGCCTTCTCGCGGGCCTTGTCCCACACCGGCTCCAGCAGCGCCATCACCGCAGCCGGCGTCTTGGCCATGGTGTCGTCGAGCTTCAGCGCCGCATAGCTCTCATAGCCGAGCAGGCGGGCCTTTTCGGCACGCAATTTCAGTGTCCGTGCCACCACCTTGCCATTGTCGGTAGCGCCACCGTTCTGGCCGCGGTTGGTGAAGGCGCGAAAGGCCTTTTCGCGCAGGTCCCGGCGTTTGGAGAAGGTGGTGAAAGGCTCGTAGATCGAGCGCGACAGCGTCACGGCGTAGCGGCCCTTCTGGCCGCGGCTTTCGGCTGCCTGCGCCATGGCGTTCTTCAGGAAATCCGGCAGGCCGGCAAGGTCGGCTTCGTCGAGAAACAGTGCCCATTCGCTCTCGTCGGCCAGCACGTTCTGGCCGAAATTCGCGCCAAGTGAGGCCAGTTCCTCGTTGATCGCGGCAAGCCTCTCCTTACCCTGCGGGTCGAGCTTTGCGCCGGCGCGTACGAAATTCTTCCATGTCCGCTCCAGCACGCGCGACGTCTCGGCATCGAGGCCGAGTGTGTCGCGCCTTGCATAGAGATCGTCGATCCGGGCAAAGAGCTTCTCGTTCATCGAGATGGCGGAGAAATGCCGTGCCATTTTCGGTGAGATGTCGCGTTCCAAGGCCTGGATATCGGGATTGGTGTGCGCACCGGCGCGGCACCAGAAGATGGACGAGACGCGGTCGAGCGCCTGGCCGGAGAGTTCCAGTGCCTTCAATGTGTTGTCGAGGGTCGGCGCTTCGGGATCGTCGGCGATCGCGGTGATTTCAGCCTCATGGCTTGCCAGCGCGGCCTCGAACACCGGTGCGAAATCGCCGTCGCCGATGCGCGTGAAATCCGGCAGGCCGAGCGGGCCGTTCCACAGCGTGAGTGCGTGACCCTCGAGATCCAGGGCGGCGTTTTGCGACGACATCGGCTGCACTTCCATATGGTTCGACATGCCCAACGTGTAGGGCGGGCAGCGGCCCGGCGCAACTCTTGACCTGCGAGCGGGGAAATAATATGTATCCCTTATAATAAGGATACATTACTAAATATGCCCCGTAATCTCGACCCCGACACGATAGGATTTCTGGTGACCGACCTGGCCCGCCTGGTTCGCTCGGAGATGGACCGTCGCATCAGCGATGCCGGCCTTGGCATCACGCCCAGCGAGGCGCGCACGCTGATCCATGCCGAACGTGCCGGCGCCGTGCGCCAGAATGTGCTTGCCGAGCGCATGGGCGTGGAGGCGATGACGCTCAGCGCCGCGCTGGACAGGCTGGAGACACAAAAGCTGATCGAGCGCTTGCCCGACCCGACCGACCGCCGCGCCAAGCTGGTTCATCTCACCGACGAGGCCGATGGCATGCTGGAGCGGATCGCACCCATCAGCGCGTCGCTGCGTGCCGATGCCTCCCGCAGCATCGCCCCCGACGTGTGGGCGCAGTTGCTGCAGCATCTGAAGGTCGTCCGCGCCAACCTGCAGGACGCCAAGTCGACTTCGGCCGCCAGGGAAGGCAGGACGTCATGAACATGCAGTCGATGCCAAGGCTCGTGCCGGTGATGAGCGAACGGCGCGTGTCGCTGATCGGCGGCCTGATGGTAGCGATCGGGCCGGTCTCGATGGCGCTGTTCACGCCGGCAATGCCGGAGATCGTGTGCGCGTTCGGAACCACCGAGGCGGCCGTGAAGATGACGCTGTCGCTTTATTTTGCCGGCTTTGCTTTCGCGCAATTGGTTTGCGGGCCGTTGTCGGACGGGTTCGGCCGCCGGCCCGTCACCATAGGCTTCATGGCAATCTATCTCGTCGGAAGCGTGATCGCCCTGCTTGCCCCCACAATCGAAATGCTGATCGCCGCACGTTTCCTGCAAGGCGTCGGTGCAGCCGCGGGCGTGGCCATTTCACGGGCGCTGGTGCGCGATCTCTTCACGCATGAGCGCTCCGCACGCATCATGAGCCTGATCGGCATCATCCTGGCCGTCGGGCCGGCCTTCGCTCCTACGCTGGGCGGCCTGACCATGGAATTCTTCGGCTGGCACGCGATCTTCCTGCTGATGGTGCTCATGGGCATGGCGATCGTGCTCGTGACGCTTTTTGCCATGCGCGAGACCGTCTTGCGTGACCTTTCCCGTATCCGCCCGGCGGCGCTGGTGCGAACCTATGGCAAGCTGGTGGCCACCCCTTATTTCATGCTCGCCTGTCTTGTCATTGCCGGCACCAGCGGTGCGCTTTATGCCCAGGCGACCGTCCTGCCTTTCATCCTGATGGACCAAGTCGGCCTGTCTCCCTCGCAATTCGGCATCGGCATGCTGATGCAGACCGGCAGCTTCTTTTGCGGCTCGCTTGCGGGACGTTTCCTGATCGACCGCTATGGCGCAGCGCGGCTGGTGCTGCCGGGACTTTTTTGCGTCGGCCTCGGCAGTGTCGGCACCGCCATATTGCTGGGCTTCTACGAGCCGACATTCCTGTCCGTGATGGTGCCTGTCGGCCTTTATGCCTTCGGTATCGCCTTTGTCATGCCGGCCATGATGACCGCCGCCATGGCGCCTTTTCCCTATAGTGCAGGCGCGGCCTCCGCCCTGATGGGCTTCATGCAGATGGGTGCCGGCCTGCTTGGCGGTTCGGTTGCCGCGCTGATCGGTGCGCCCGATCTCGCCATGGCCACGATCATCCCGGTGATGGGCCTGACGGCCATCGTGTCATGGATCATCTGGCGAAGCCTGCCCGAGCCGAGCGTGCTGGTCATCGACCGGCATGGATGAGCGGTGTGCCTCTGCCATATTCGGCAGGGCTCAGAAGGAGTCGCAGTTTTCCGCCACGGTGGCCTGCGTGTTCTCCACGATCAGGCTTCCGGAAATGGTGAAGGTTTCCTGCATCAGCATATCGTTGCCGGGAAAGTCGTAGCAGGCGAGCACGGTCGTCACCGCGCCTTGTGTCTCGACGATGCGATGGTGGATGGCAGCGCCGTCCACGGCCGCCTGCCACTCGTCCATCGATGCGATGAATTCGGATTTCGACTGCTCGACCCCGAGATCGGTCAGCTTGATGGTTGCATCGTCGGCCAGCAGCGACGACAGGCCGTTACGGTCGACCGCGAGCAGCGCCTGGTACCAGCGTTCCACCAGAGCCTCGTCCGCCGCTGCCGGCAAGGCCGAAAGCGTCAGCGCCAAAGTGCTCAATAGTGCTGCAAGTGTCTTCCTCATCCTCAACACCTGCCCGCGCCCTTCAGGAACGCACTGGAATTCAATCCAGTTCGGGGCGCAGGAAATCGCCGGTCTGATTGTCCATTACCCATAATTCGCCGGTCGAAATGTCGAACCATGCGCCGAACAGTTTGAGCTTACCCTTTTCCTCGAGGATTTTCACGCAGGGGAAGGTGCGCAGATTGGCAATCGAGTAGCGGATGGAAATACGCTCCAGCGCAGTCTGGCGCTCGCCCGGGGTCATCAGTGAGTTGCCGGCAACGGCATCTGCGGACGGCGCCAGCAGGCTCATCCATTTGCCGATGAAATCGCCCGGCGAAAGCGGTGTCGATTTATGATCGAGCGCAGCCTTGATGCCGCCGCAGCGGCCATGCCCCATGACCACGACGTTCTTGACCTTCAATGCCTGCACTGCAAATTCCAGCGCCGCCGAAGTGGAATGGAACTCGCCGTCCGGGGCATAGGGCGGTATGAGATTGGCGACATTGCGCAGTACGAACAATTCGCCGGCACCTGCACCGAAGATGATTTCGGGCGCAGAGCGTGAGTCGCAGCAGGCGATGACCAGTGTTTCGGGGGCCTGACCGTCGCGAGCAAGGTCGCGGTATTTTTGTGTTTCCGACAGGAAACGGCCGCTCATGAAATTTTTGTAACCGGTAAGCAGCCGTTCAGGAAGGTGGGTCATGGGAGGGAATTAACGGGATCGCCGGGCGCAATCAATAAAAATCGAACGTCACGCGGACCGATCTTTTCCGGTATGGGCCAGACGGCGCAGATGGACCATGGCCATCGGGTGCGACAGGCTTTGCGCGTCGGTTTCCAGTTGCAGTTCATCGCCGCCGCGTTTGGCTGTTCGCGCAAGAATCTCGAACACGGAGGCGGTGGTGGATTGCAGAGCCTTGTCGAGCGGTTGGCCGCCGAGAAGCCGCGCCAGGAATACGGCCGCCGTCAGGTCGCCGAGCCCATTGGGCGGCCGCTCGATGATGCGGTGTTCGGCCAGCAGCGTTGCAGATGGCGTGACAAGCAGGTTGCCGGTGCTGCCGGCCAGCATCGCGGGCGCTGAAGTGATCAGCATCTTCTCCGGCCCGACCTGAGATGCGGCGCGCACCACGGAGGAGATGTCATCAAGGCGAGCGCCACCGGAAAGCCATTCGAGTTCGTAACGGTTGGGGGTCGCGATGTCGGCCATCGGGATGAGTTCGTCACGAAGTGCCGTGGCCAGCGCTTCCGGCACATAAAGGCCGCCAACATCGCCCATGACCGGGTCGCATATGTAAGTGGCATTGGGGTTGCGGGCGCGCACCGCCGCAACCAGGCAAGCGACGGAGGCCGCCTGTGTCGCATCGCCGAGATAGCCGGAAAGCACGCCGGCGACCTCGCCGAGCCAGGGGGCGGTTTCCAGATTCCTTATGAAGGCTGAGAACTGTTTCGCATCCGGTACGATCCGTGTCGCGGGGCCGTGGCCGGGATGCCAGGGCAGGATGACCGTCGGGACAGCCCAGACCGGGTAGCCGAGCGTTTCGAGAGCAAAGACCGCGGCCCGGTTGCCTACCGATCCACGTGCCACATGGCTTGAAATGACGATGACTGCGCGCGGTTCGCCTGTTTCGCTCATGAGTTCACATATTCTGCAGGACGAAAGTCAGCAACCAGACGAGCAGGACGGCGCAAACCACGAGGCCGAGCACCCGGCCTATGCGGGTTCCCCAATCTTCGATCCAGTCGGACGGGGCGGCATCGCTCGCCGAAATATGGTCGCGGGCGCGCTTTGCGGTGCGTGATACTGTGGAGGGACCGCTGCTGTCGGCTTCCTGCATCACGCGGTCGAGGATGCGCCGGGATTCCGTCTCCCTGTCCTGGTCTCGCTGTGCCACGGTCGGCTTCTCCTGTCGCCACAAGGCTATAACGCATTCGCCGGCCAAGCGGAATCGATTTCGGTAGGGCCAGGTTCCGGAGCGAAGCCATACTGGTTTTCTTCAAGGCGGATTGTGCTACCTGTTGGTCTCCGATCGTGATCCGGGGATTTATCCATGTTCGCCCAGAGCTTTCCGTTGCGCCCGTCATTGCAGACTTTGCCCGCTTTCCTCTTCCTGGCTTTCGTGCTGCCCCTGCTGACCGGATGCGGTTTCAACACCATTCCGACCGCCGAGGAACAGGCAAAGGCAGCCTGGAGCGAGGTGCTGAACCAGTATCAGCGCCGCGCCGACCTCATTCCCAATCTTGTCGAGACCGTGAAGGGATATGCGGCGCACGAAAAGGAAGTGCTGGAATCGGTGGTCGAGGCGCGTGCCAAGGCGACACAGGTGACGCTGCCACCCGACGCACTCGACGATCCGGCGAAGTTCAAGGCCTTCCAGGACAGCCAGTCCGGACTGACCAGCGCGCTTTCTCGCCTGCTCGCCGTGGTGGAGAATTATCCCGACCTCAAGGCCAACCAGAACTTCCTGGCCTTGCAGGCTCAGCTCGAAGGCACCGAAAACCGCATCGCGGTGGCTCGGCGCGACTATATCGAGGCCGTGCGGGTCTATAACACCACGCTGCGGACCTTCCCGTCGATCCTCTGGGCCAAGTTCTGGTTCACCGACAACCAGCCGTTCCAGAATTTCACCGTCTCCGAAGACAAGCTCGAAGCGCCGCAAGTCGATTTCAATACGAGCGGGTGAGGCGTGATGGCGCTTGCGCTGCGGCGGGGTCGGTGAGAGATGCCGGGACTATGTCTGCAAGCAATGAGGCCATGCCGGCGTGCCGATAACGTTCGACTGATCGGGCGAAGTTTCGCCGCGATCGTGGCGGTTCTGGTTCTTTTCGGCGTGGCCCTGGCTGCGCAATTGCCTGCCCTGAGCGGCCGCGTCGTCGATCAGGCGGGCCTGATGACGGCGACCGAGCGCCGCGCGCTGGAAGAAAAGCTCGAGGCTTTCGAGCAGAAATCCTCCGACCAGATCGTGGTCGCGACCATTCCAGGCCTGAACGGCGAGGCGATCGAGCCCTACGCCAATCGCCTGTTCCGCAGTTGGGGGCTGGGTCAGGCCGGCGAGGATAACGGCATCCTGCTTCTGGTGGCACAAGCCGACCGCAGGATGCGCATCGAGGTCGGTTATGGGCTCGAAGGTACACTGACCGACCTGCATTCGAAGCTCATAATCGAAAACACCATGCTTCCCGCATTTCGCGCCGGAGACTTTGCCGGCGGAATCAGCCGCGCGGTCGATGACATCATCATGGTGCTGGAAGGCAATGCGGTGGAACTGGAAGCCCGCGCCAGGCGCAACCAGGCGAGCGATTCGGAGCCGGTCGATATCGCGATGCTGATTTTCCTGATTGTCTGGTTGACGATCTTCTTCGGCGGCTTTGCGGCAGCTCTCCTGCCGCCGATTTTCGGCAGGAAGCTTGGTCCCGGCCGCTACCGGTGGCTGGGCATGGATTTCACCTATGGCAGCGGACGCTCATCGGATCGAGGCTGGTCGGGCGGAGGCGGTGGCTGGTCCGGTGGCAGCGGCGGATGGTCCGGTGGAGGCGGTTTTTCAGGCGGCGGGGGTTCGTCCGGAGGCGGCGGTTCGTCGGGGAGTTGGTGATGGATACGAACTCGATCTCGCTCGATAGCGCACAGCATGCGCGCATCGCAACGGCCATTCGCGCCGCGGAGGAAAAGACGGCCGGCGAGATTTATTGCGTGGTGGCGCGCAGCAGCGACAGCTATTTCTTTCCGGCGGCCTTCATTCTCAGCGCTGCCATGCTGTCGGCCAGCCTGCCGGTAGCGCTCGGGCTCGAATATTGGTGGGTCAGCATCAGGCTGCCCTATTTCGTGGCGGCGCAGATCCTCGCGCTCGCCAGCGCCTTGCTGCTCTTGTGGATCGTGCCTTCGCTTCGTATCCGGCTGGTGCCGAAGGCGCTGCAATATCGCCGTGCGCACGACAACGCGCTAAAGCAGTTCCTCGCCCGAAACGTCCATATCACCGCGGCAAGGACCGGCGTGCTGATTTTCGTCTCGCTTGCCGAGCATTATGCCGAGGTCGTCGCCGATAGCGGCATCGACCAGCATGTGCCGCAACGGGAATGGGATACGATCCTGCGCGACCTGCTTGCTCATGCGCGCGAGGGACGCCTGGCCGATGGCTTCGTTACGGCGATAGGGGCGGTGGGCGAGCATCTGGCAAGACATTTTCCGGTGTCGAGCGAAGACATCAACGAGTTGGACGACCATCTCGTGGAAATCTGACCTGTTAGGCGCCGGGGCCGCCGTTGGTGCGGACGAAACCGGCATTGGCTGATCCGAAACAGATCGCGTTCTGCGAGTCTTGCATCGCCTGGCGCAGCCATGAGGTGCTTGCCATGGCCCCGGTCTCGCGTTTATGGTTAACAAATCATGAAGACGCTGACGATCGACATCAGGAAAGCCGAGCCGCGCGATGCGGAGCAGATCGCCGATGTGCACCACTCGGCGTGGCAGGGTGCCTATGCGGGCATCATTCCCTATAAGGCATTGAATTCGATGATCGGCCGCCGTGGCAGCACGTGGTGGGCCAATGCGATAAGGCGCGCCGCGACTGTGCTGGTCGTGGAAATCGGCGGTACTGTTGCCGGTTACGCCACTATCGGCCGAAATCGCGCGCGCGAATTGCCGCAGCAGGGCGAGATCTACGAACTTTATCTGCGCCCCGAATATCAGGGCGTGGGACTCGGCACCCGTCTTTTTGCTGCCGCGCGCGAGCGGCTTGCCGCCCACAACCTTCACGGTCTCGTTGTCTGGGCGCTGGAAGACAACGCCAATGCGCTGGCGTTCTATGCCGGCGCCGGCGGTCGCGACGTTGCCGAAGGCGTGGAAGTCTTCGACCAGAAAGCGCTGCGCAAGGTCGCCTTCGTCTGGGACTGACCACTTCCCGGCATCGTCCATACAAAAGTTGACAGGCGATCAGCCTTCGGCCTGTTGCACCGACGGCGTGGCGCAGCTATTCGGTGCGCCACACAGGAGACTACCCTTAATGCGTATCGAAGCGATCCCCACGGGAAAGAACCCGCCCGAGGACATCAATGTCATCATCGAGGTGCCGGTCGGCGGCGAGCCGATCAAATATGAGCTGGACAAGGAGGCCGGGACGCTTTTCGTCGACCGCTTCCTCTATACGCCCATGCGCTATCCCGGCAACTACGGCTTCGTGCCGCATACACTGTCGGGCGACGGCGACCCGATCGACGTCCTGGTATGCAACACGCGTGCGCTGATCCCCGGCTGCGTCATCAATGTGCGGCCGATCGGTGTGCTGATCATGGAGGACAATGCCGGCCAGGACGAGAAGATTATCGCCGTGCCCTCCAACGATATCACCAGGCGCTACGAGAAGATATTCAACTATACCGACCTGCCGCAGATCACGCTCGAGCAGGTGACGCATTTCTTCGAGCACTACAAGGATCTGGAGCCCGGCAAATGGGTCAAGATCGGCGGCTGGCACGATGCCGCCCGCGCCAAGGAGATGATCCTGGAGGCGATCGAGAGGGCAAAGACGAAGGGCTGAGGTTGAGACGCCGGAGCATTTTATGGTCAGCAGATTGCCTGACATTGCATAAAAGCGGCCAAAACAAACAGTTAGAGCAGCGGCTCTGTATTCGTTCGGATACCCGTTGCTCTGGCTGATGCTTCGCCTGAAGCGAGAGTCGATTTCGGGACCACGACATGCAAAAAGAAACTGAAGCACGTCGCCCGGTCGAAGTGGCATGCTTTCACGATGGCAATTGAAAACTTTGCTTGGTGCCTGCTCACCAACCGGCATCTGGCGAGGCTTTTCATCCGCCCGTCGCGGTGAGCTTTCGCAGCAGGGTTGCGAGGGCATCCGCATTGCCTGCCACCCGCACCGTCTTCAGCCGTGCGGTGGAACCGGCAATCACCGAGACCGCGCTTTGCGGCACGCCGAGAAAGCCCGCAACCAGCTTTTGAAGGGCGGCATTGGCCGCACCCTTTTCGGGAACCGCCCTTACACGTGCGCCGAGATAGACGCGGCCGTCCGCACCCTCGCCGACATTCTCGATGGCATCCCTGGCCGCGCGCGGGGTGAGGCGAACGAGGATATCCAAGCCCTTGTCATGGACCCTGTAGAAATCGGCCACGCGGTGCCATCC
>JBARWP010000411.1:0-17854 GCA_049646905.1 Pseudaminobacter sp.
GAAAAATGGACGGTCGACAGCTGGTACACGCCGGCGGGTGGTCCGCCGGATATCATGCCGCTGTCGCAATGGTTGACCCGCGGCGTTATGGGCATGCGTTGATCGCACAATCAATCCTGTCCCTGAAACAGCAACACCCGCCGGGGGAGGAGGTCCGGCGGGTGTCGTTGAGGTCGGTCAGCATTGGGAGGAGGAAGCTGACCGTATCGGCCGGAACCCGGGAGGAGGTAGGTACCGACTGAATTCTTTTCGCCATTTGAGGCTGCGAAGGGCCTTCGGGTAACAACACCCGCCGGGGGAGGAGGTCCGGCGGGTGCCGTTTGGGTCGATCAGCGATCGGGAGGAGGTGAAAGCTGATCGTATTCGTCGGAGCCTGGGAGGAGGTGGCGCCGACGAAATTCCTTAGATGGCGCGGCGCGCGACCGAGTGGATCTCGCTGCGGCTGATGCCGAGGTCGGCGAGTTCACGGTTGGACAGGCGGCCAAGCTCGGTTACCGTCTCGCGGTAACGGCGCCAGTTGCGGTAATTGCGCAGGATGTTCATTGTTCTTGCTTTCTATAAGTCTGTTCGGTTTGGCTCTTGCCGGAGGCTCTTAGATGGACTTACGCGCGACGAAGGGGATGTCGCTGCGGGTGAGGCCCAAATCGTTAAGCTCACGGTTCGAGAGGCGGCTCAGCTCGGAAACGGTGTCGCGGTAGCGGCGCCAGTTGCGGTAATTGCGGATCAGGTTCATCGTCTTGCTCGTTCGTCTTCGGTTCGTCTGTCTTTCGTTTACGAGGTGTAGATAGGCCCGTTCACGGAACATTAAAAGTGCTAACGGTGCATAGCAGCAATGCGTTTGTGCATTGCAACATTAATTGGCTTTAGGGTCTGTGGCCCAATTGCGGCCGGTTCACGAAAATGCCGTATTGCCAATGGCTTGACGGCTATGCATCCCGCGCATCGGGTCAGGAGAAAGACTGTTGACGAGTTATGTGTCGCGCTTGAAAACGGATGTCTCGCGCTGGGTCGAGCAGGGCATGATCGACCTGCCCACCGGCGAGGCTCTGGTCGCGGATGCCGAGGCGCGCAATGAGCGTTCTTTCAATTTCGGCTCGGTCCTGGCCATCATGGCGGCCTTGCTGCTCGGCGCGGCAATCCTTCTCCTGGTCGCGGCAAATTGGGAAGCCATCCCGCGCCTTGTCCGCGTGGGCGGTCTGTTTGCGCTCATCTTCGGCTTTTATGTCGGCGGCGCCTGGCTGAAGCAGCGTGGCCGCGATGCCATTGCCGAGGCGTGCTGGCTGATTGCCGCCGCAGCCTTCGGCGGATCGATCGCGCTGGTCGGCCAGATGTATCATCTGTCAGGTGACGAGGCGTCGGCTGTGCTGACCTGGTGCGCCGGCACGGCGCTGGCGGCAGCATCGTTGCGTTCCTCGCCGCTCACCGTTGGGGCCGTGGCCATAGCCATGGCATGGATGGTGATGCGCGGCATAGACGATTGGGATGTCGCCCCGCATTTCTACCTGGTCATGGCGGCTGTGCTTTGGCTTGTTTCCTATTGGACGCAAAGCCGGCCGGCACGGCACCTGATCCTGCTCTCGCTCATTTTATATATGTGCCTCATGGCCGTACATCGTGACACCACTGCCATCGGCATCGCCGTGGCGATTGTCTCGGCATTACTTTTCATATTGTCCGTCAACGCTGCCGACGCGATTGAAAGGGTCGTGCAACTCGACCGACGTTTTCCCGTTCACTGCTTGCTCGGCTTCCTGGTCGGGCTCGCCCTGGTGCAGATCGAGCTTGCCGATGAAGGCGGGCGGCTGGCGCTGGCTGCCCTCGTGGCCTTTGGCGGCATTGCCGCCGCATTGATCCTGGCCGGACGCGACAGCCGCATGCTGCGATGGATTGCCTATACCGGCTTCGGGCTCGAACTCAGCTTCGTCTATGCGGCCACGATCGGCACCATGCTTGGCACGGCTGGCCTGTTCCTCGCCTCGGGCATCGTTCTGGGCATTATCGCTCTTTTCATCATCCGGGTCGAAAGGCGCATCAAGACCAGGCCGATACAGGGAGGGCAGGGCGCATGATGCAGAAGAACCGGTTGCTTGTAACGGCTGTGATCCTCGCGCTGGCCCAGATCGTATTCCTGGCATGGATGATCGCGGGGAGGGCGGCGATCCTGCGCGATGGGCAGGAGGTTCTTTTGAAGGTCGAGCCGGTTGATCCGCGTGACCTGCTGCGCGGGGATTATGTGCGCCTCGGCTATGAAATCTCCACTATTCCGGTGAACCTAGTTACAAATGCTGGTTCCGAAGTGCCGGCGCCGGATACCATTTTCGTGCGGGTGAAGAAGGAGGCCGACGGGTTCTGGCGCCCGGTGTCGGCATCGCTCGGTGCACCATCAATCGCGGCGCTAGGGGAAGGCGAGGTGGAGATCCGCGGGACGACTTCGACCGGCTGGGTGACGCGCGAGAATGCAAGCATCCGGGTCGAGTATGGCGTGGAACGCTTCTATCTGCCGGAAGGCGAGGGCAAACCTATCGAACGCGACATGCGCATTCGAAGCTTCGGCATTCTCGCCGCTGTCGGCAAGGACGGCACGGCGCAGATCAAGGCCCTTATAGACGGCGACAAGGTATTGTTCGCGGAGCCGCTCTACTAGCGCGGGCAGCATCTGTATCGGTCAGGCCGCCATATGGGATGGTGCCGGCAACTGACGAAAGTATCATCGCCGCGGCAGGTGGCGGTGGCGCCATTCGTCGAACCAGACCAGTGGAATCAATACGGGCAGAAACAAAAGCCACAGGAATTCGACCAGCACGTTTGTTTTTTCTCGATCCCGGCGCATCGCAGCATCCTCAAAACACGAACAGATAAAGCAGGATGATGACTATGAGCGGGACACCCATAAGCCAGAGTACGATTCCTTTCATCGGGCGCCTCCTCGTGGAACACGAAGAGCAATTCGCGGAAGCCTTAGAGGTTCCACGTTATCGAAGGGAAACCGGCAGGGGGACGGAAACGAGCCGCTGGGCGCTGTCAGCTAGCCGGTCTTGAGGGCGTAGCGATACAACACCACGTCAATTGCCAGGACGGCGAAGGCAAATAGCCACCCGGCAAAACGCCTGTCTTCAAAGTAGTCGATTATTTTCAAGAGGATCATCCCACCAACCCCGCAGCCGGAACCATTGCCGCCTGCCTGCTTGGGTGGGTGAGCAGCCTCCCTATAGCCTGATCTCCTCGCTAATCAAAGGAAACTGAGCATGGACCGGACAGCTATTTTTGCCGCGGGGGGCTCGGTGCATCAAAAGTGGATGGCCATGGAACAAGCCTTCCTGAAAACCATTGCAGGTTGGCTGGGGGCTCCCGCTCACAAGGACACCTAACATGGCCAAGGACAAGACACTGGAAGACATGTTCTACGACAGCTTGAAGGACATCTATTACGCCGAGCGCAAAATCCTGAAGGTACTACCGAAGATGGCAAAGGGAGCGCAGGCACCTGACCTGCAGGCCGCCTTTGAAAAGCATCGCGACGAGACCGAAGGCCATGTCGAACGGCTCCAGGAGGTCTTCGAGATCTTTGGCAAGCGTGCCCAGGGCAAGACCTGCCCCGCCATCGATGGGATTATCGAAGAAGGTGAAGAAGTTCTGGAGGACTACAAGGGCACCGCGGCTCTCGACGCAGGCTTGCTGGCGGCCGCCCAGGCGGTCGAGCACTACGAAATCACGCGCTACGGAACGCTCAAGAGGTGGGCACAACTGCTGGGCATGAAGGATGCCGTTCGGCTGCTCGATGCCACGCTGGCCGAAGAAGCGAAAACAGACGAAGCGTTGACCGGCATTGCGGATGCAGTCGTCAACGACAAGGCTCTCGGCAAGGCGGCCTGAGGGAACGAATGCCCGCGCGTTTTGTTTAAGTGCAGCCCACGTCCCCTTACGTGGTTCGTCCAACTACCCGCCGCCCTTTCCTGGGTGGCGGGTTTTTTCTTCGCTGCTACTTTTTGCTGGCGGCTTTGCTTCCCTTTTTCTCCTTTCGAGGTCTGGAGATGGCCTTTCCCATGCTCAGCGATTTTTGAAGCGCCGCTTCGAGGCCCTTGTGCACGGCCGCGTTA
Organism: Pseudaminobacter sp.; assembly: GCA_049646905.1. Classification (GTDB taxonomy): domain Bacteria; phylum Pseudomonadota; class Alphaproteobacteria; order Rhizobiales; family Rhizobiaceae; genus Pseudaminobacter. The sequence goes on from JBARWP010000411.1 coordinate 4,098, forward strand.
AAACCGGCATTGCGCATCGCGGCGATCGCGGCGGCAGTCGTGCCGCCATAGTCGACGAAGGTCTGCACGATGTCCTCGGGGCGTTCCCCATGATTTTCGATAAGCCTTCCGGCTCCGATCAGAACTGCATTGACGCTCCTGCATGCGACCTCGGGGCTGATACCCCGCTTGATGGCATCCTCCATCATCGCCTCTGCCAGGAGCGCCGGGAATGCCGGCCCCGAACCGGTCACGCCGGTGAAATAGTCGATATCCATTTCGGTCTTCACTTCGTCGGCGCTTCCACAGGCTTCCAGGATCCGGCGAACAATTTCCCGGTCGCTCGCGGTAACGCCGTCGGATGCCACCCACGGCGTATAGGATTTCCGGCACTCCGCCGCAGCGTTCGGAATCGTGCGGACCACGCGGTCGGTCCGGAAGTGCCGGGACAATTCGGCAAGCGTGATCCCGGCCATCACCGAGATGATCAGTTTGCCGCCCGCGATCCGGACCGCAGGCAAATCATGAGGGCGAACCGAGACGATGACGATATCCGAGCGGCTGGCGAGTTCGGCATTGTCCTTGGTCCATTTCGCTTCGGGAAGACGGTCGGGAAGCGTGTTGCGGTAGGACAGGGTGAGTTGGTCCAGGGTGACGATGCCCGCATCGACAATCGCTTCGGCAAACGCTGCTCCAAGCCATCCTGCGCCACCGACTATACCGATCCTTGTTGTTCCGCTCATTTTGCCGCTCCTTCCTGATTTCTATCCAACCAGCGTCATCCGGTGGCCGCAATCCTTGTACTTGCCAAAGGAGGCCTAGGTTTCGCCATCCTTTCACCTCCGAAAAACCCTCTCGGGGGCAGGTTCCTGGCTCATTCGTCAGGTGACGTTGGCGGGTTCACCCGCAATTGATGCGATCAATGGAAAGGAATGGAAATGCGGAAGATGATAATTCCTATGGCTGCGGCCGCGATCATGTTTGCCGCCGCTGCCAGCGCGCAGGAACAGCCGGCCCAGCCGCCTGCATCTGCGGCACCCACCGCGCCAGAGGCGCCGTCTGCTGCGCCCAGCATCCAGAGCGTCACGGTTGTCGACATCACGGAGCTGCCGGAAAACACCCAGACGCAGATCGACCAGGTCGTAGCGCAGGGCGGCGAGGCGGAGCTTCAGAAGCTGCGCAGCTCGGTCGATTCTTCGCCGCAGGCCAAGTCGGCGCTCGAGGCCAAGGGGCTTACATCCGAGCATGTCATCGCGGCCAGCATGAGCCAGGATGGTGCGCTGACGCTTATCACCAAGAAGCCGAGTTAGACGCAAGCACGCAGCCGCCCGGCAAGCGGGCGGGGGGACACGAGGGCAATGGTTGGCCCTGGATGAAATAGAGGCAAAGCGTCCGCATACGGGCGCACCTGCCAGTATCGGACAATTCTTCACAATGCGGCGGGCGGGGCTCTCGTGCCGTCATGACCCGGGATGGCCGCATGAACGCCAGGGCAGGGCCAGGATGGGAAAGCCCGTCTGCCCGATAGCCGGTTAAGCTGATTTCCAAAACCTGATGTTATTTGGTGCGGATGAGAGGACTCGAACCTCCACGCCTCTCGGCACTGGAACCTAAATCCAGGGCGTCTACCAGTTCCGCCACATCCGCGATGCGCTGCAAATCTCACGCGGCCATCATTCTGTCAATCTCGCAACAGAACGATGTCGTCCAGAAAAGCGTCCTGGCGGACTCAGTGGAACATGCGAAGAGTGTTGAAAATTCACTCTGTCTATGACAAAAGGCGTGTCAAATGTGAAGGGTTATTGAGGTCCGCTTCGGTTGAATGTGGTAGGAAGCAGGAAAAACAAAGACTTACCCACATTCTTGGAGCGCATTAAGAGCACTTGATGCCCGATGGCCAAGCCATCTCGGCCTCACTTGCTTCACCCGCACCAAAGAATTATCCCGGCACGAAATTCCGGCAGGCTGAGCGGCAGGGCGCCGTAAGTCAACGGCATTGGCGAAAACAAAGGTTTGATGATGCAGGTTACCGAAACTCTCAATTCCGGTCTGAAGCGCGAAATCAAGGTGACCGTGCCGGCCGGTGATATGGAAGCCAAGCTGGTCGAGCGGCTTTCTGAGGCCAAGTCGAAGGTCCGCATCAACGGCTTCCGCCCTGGCAAGGTGCCGCTGCAGCATCTGCGCAAGGTCTACGGCAAGTCCTTCATGGCCGAGGTCGTGAACGAAATCCTGTCGAACTCGACCCGCACCATCATTGCCGAGCGCGGCGAGAAGGCTGCGATGCGTCCGGAAGTCACTATGACCGAGGACGAGAAGGAAGCCGAGAAGATCCTGGCAGGCGGCGCCGATTTCGAGTTCCAGCTTTCCTATGAAATCATTCCGAACATCGAGATCCAGGACTTCTCCAAGATCACGGTGACCCGTCAGGTGTTCGACGTGCCGGACGAGGAAGTGGACGAGCAGGTCCGTAAGGTAGCCGAATCCTCGCGCAGCTTTGAGCCCAAGAAGGGCAAGGCCGAGGAAGGCGACCGCGTCACCATCGACTATGTCGGCAAGATTGACGGCACGCCGTTCAATGGCGGCACCGGCTCTGACCAGCCGCTGGTGCTCGGTTCCAAGGAATTCATCCCCGGTTTCGAGGACCAGCTGGTCGGCACCAAGGCCGGTGATGAAAAGACCATCACCGTCACCTTCCCGGAGAACTACGGTGCGGCTGAACTGGCCGGCAAGGAAGCCACCTTCGACGTGACCGTCAAGGAAGTCGCCAAGCCCGGCGAACTGGAGATCAATGACGAGACCGCCAAGAACCTTGGCCTGGAGTCGCTTGAACGCCTGCGCGAGATCGTGCGCGGCCAGATCGAGAGCCAGTTCGGCGCGATGACGCGCCAGAAGGTCAAGCGGCAGTTGCTCGACCAGCTCGACGAGAGCTACAAGTTCGAGGCGCCGTCCAAGCTCGTTGAAGCTGAGTTCACCAATATCTGGAACCAGGTTGAGCGTGATCTCGCCGCCGCCGGCCACACCTTCGCCGATGAGGACACGACCGAGGAGGAGGCGCGGGCCGAGTATCAGCGCCTTGCCGAACGCCGCGTGCGCCTGGGTCTGGTGCTGGCCGAGATCGGCGAGAAGGCTGGTGTCCAGGTGTCGGACGAAGAGTTGCAGCGCGCACTCTTCGAGTTCGTGCGCCGCTACCCGGCCAATCAGCAGCAGGAAGTCTTCGACTTCTACCGCAACAACGCCGAAGCGCTGACCACCCGGCGCGCGCCGATCTTCGAGGAGAAGGTCATCGACCATCTGCTGACCCAGATATCGGTCACCGACCAGAAGGTCAGCAAGGAAGAGCTTATGGCCGACGACGAGGAAGGCGAGGACGCCGGCAAGCCTGCAAAGAAAGCCAAGAAGGCCTCCGCGAAGAAGGCCGATGAAGCCGCTTCCGAAGAGCCGAAGAAGAAGGCAGCGCCCAAGAAGAAGGCTGCCGCCAAGGACGCGGACGCCGAGTAACGCGTTTCCGCAATCGGGTTTCGAGAAAAGGCCGCTGGTATGTCAGCGGCCTTTTTGCTTTGATTGTAACATACTGTGCTGCCGGTTTCTGGCGGCGCAAGCTTACGTCTCTTGAGTTCACGACCTAACTTGAACAGTTTCGGGTTGAAATGACGTCGCGCGCCAATACGAGGTTTCTCGCTGGCCTGCTTGCAGCGGGTGCCTGCATCGCCACCGCACCCGTTGCGTTCGGCCAAAGCGACCACTGGCGCATCGGCAATGGCCGCGACGGGACAGTCACCGCATCGGTCGTTTCGATCGGCACGTTGCGGGTCGGATCATCCCGGGTGATCGAGTATCACCCGACTTTCACCATCGGGTGCCGCCCGACAGAGGGTGGCGACTGGAGTCAATCCGTGCAGTTGAGGGATCCGGTCGCCGGCGACCAGGCCGTTGACCTTTCCCTGCGCATCGACGGCACGACCCTTTCGGAGCAATGGGCGCTCGGCTTCCAGAAGCGCGGTTTTTCCAGGGAGGGCAAGGACGGCATCGACCGGCTGCTTGGTGCCAGGCGGTTGAAGATCGTATGGCGCTTCGGTTTCCTGGCAGGCAATGGCGAGGCTGATTTCGACCTTGCCGGAATTCAGGACGCCGTGGCCAGGATCGGCCGCATGTGCGGCGGCGAACTGCCCTGACCGGCCCCTTCCGGCAGATCAGATCAGCAGCAAGCCCTTCATGCTAGCATAGCCCTTCTTGCCGATGATGATGTGGTCGTGCACCGAAATTCCGAGCGGTTTTGCCGATTCGATGATCATCTTCGTCATGTCGATATCGGCACGCGACGGCGTCGGATCACCAGACGGGTGATTGTGCACGAGGATGAGCGCGGTTGCCGACAGTTCGAGCGCCCGTTTGACCACCTCGCGTGGATAGACCGGCGTGTGGTCCACCGTGCCGGTCTGCTGCACCTCATCGGCTATCAGCGTATTCTTCTTGTCCAGAAAGAGGATGCGGAATTGCTCGCGCTCCTCGAAGGCCATTGCGGCCCGGCAATAGTCGAGCACCTGGTTCCATGAAGAGAGGATTTCGCGTCCCTTGATCTCGCTGCGTGCCATGCGCAGCGCAGCCGCGGCAACGATCTTCAGGTCGAGTGCTGCCCCCGCGCCGATGTCGGGCACTTCGCGTAGCAGATGCTCGGGCGCGCCAAGCACCTGCGCCAGCGAGCCGAATCGCTTCAGCAAGGCCTTGGCTCGTTCCTTGGTGTCGGCGCGCGGAACCGAGCGGAACAGCAGCAATTCGAGGATTTCGTAGTCGGACAGGGCGTCGGCACCGGCCTCGCGAAACCGGTCCCGCAGCCTTTGGCGATGGCCGAGATAATGCGGTTTGTCGTCAGCCGGCTTGGCCGGGTGGATCGAGCGGGGTGGTTGCTCGGCAAAAAAGCCGCGCTCGTCCTCATGGTCTTCCATAGCCTACCCCCGCCGCCCTGTCGCCGGTAGGAATATTAGGAAGGCAAACCCGGCCGGTCGAGCCCTTTGGGCGAAAGGGTGAAGATTTCGCAGCCATTGGCGGTGACGCCCACGGTGTGCTCATACTGCGCCGATAGCGAGCGGTCACGTGTCACGGCGGTCCAGCCATCCGACAGCACCTTCACATGCGGCCGGCCGAGATTGATCATCGGCTCGATGGTGAAAATCATGCCTTCGCGCAACTCCACGCCTTCGTTGGGGCTACCATAGTGCAGGATGTTCGGGGCATCGTGGAAAAGCAGGCCGACGCCATGTCCGCAAAAGTCGCGCACCACCGAGCAGCGCTCGCCCTCGGCATAGGTCTGGATCGCGGCGCCGATTGCGCCAGTGCGGGCACCGGGGCGCACGGCGGCGATACCGCGCATCAGGCATTCATGCGTGACTTCCAGCAGGCGTTCTGCCGCCCGCTTGATCTGGCCGACCGGATACATGCGGCTTGAATCGCCATGCCAGCCGTCGAGGATATAGGTCACGTCGATATTGACGATATCGCCGTCCCGCAGCGGCTTGTCGTCGGGAATGCCATGGCAGACCACATGGTTGATCGAGGTGCAGGTGGATTTGGTATAGCCGCGATAGTTCAGCGTCGCGGGCAGGGCGCCCTGGTCCATGCCGAACTCGAAGACAAAGCGGTCGATCGTGTTGGTGGTGACGCCCGGCTTGACGATGTCCACGAGTTCATCGAGGCAGCGCGCCGTCAGGTTGCATGCCTTGCGCATGCCGGCGAAGGCCTCCTCGCCATAAAGGCGAATCTGCCCGGTGTTTCGTGATGGAGCCGTAGCGGCATCGAGATAGGTGACCATGAATGATTTTCCGGCTTCGGTGCGGCCGGATGCGATGGACCAGCCGATTTTTCCATGATGTGACACCGGACGGCTTCTGCTTCAAGCCCCAAAGGGGTTTGAAAGGGCCAAAAGCGCGGTTTGCCGCCTGCTGGCTCGCCTCCGAGGCTGCTCCTCCAGGGAAATTCCGTACCGGCCGTCGAGCCTCCTTTTTATGCAATGAGGAAGGGGAGTTTATGGGCTCAAGGTCGAAGATTTCGTCGCCTGCAACCAAGCTGCAACACATGGCCAGAAGTGGAATGTCAGATGAAGGATTGGGCTTGATTATGGCGCCCTCCTTAGCCAATGCTGTCGCCATGCCGGTCGGGGGACGGTAGGCCTGAAATCATCGATGACGTTCCGGACGTCGCGATGGTGGTGGTGGTGCCGGTTTCGGGCGGGGGGCTTGGAGCCGGCACCGCTGCGGCGACGAGGGCGTTTGGCCCGGTCGCCGCATCGCCCGGAATAAATCCGCGTACGGCACGCTTTTCATCCGTCCCAAGACGTGTTACCAGCCGGTGCCAATCCTGAAAGGGAAACGACAAGTCGGCGCGGCCTCAGGCTTCAGCGCCTGCTTCATGTATTGAAGGTTGGCCATGGCAAAAATCATTGAAACTGCGACCGGGGCCACCGCCCTGACTTTTGACGACGTGCTGCTGCAGCCCGGCCACTCCGAGACCATGCCGGGCGAAACCGATATCCGCACGGTGATTGCCGGAGATATCGAGCTCAACATCCCAATTCTCTCTGCTGCCATGGACACGGTGACCGAATCGCGGCTTGCCATCGCCATGGCCCAGGCCGGCGGCATCGGGGTCATCCATCGCAATTTCTCACCGGCCGAGCAGGCCGAGCAGGTCCGCCAGGTCAAGAAATTCGAGTCCGGCATGGTCGTCAATCCGGTCACCATCGGCCCGGACGCCACATTGGCGGATGCACAGGCGCTGATGCATGCACACGGCATCTCGGGCATCCCGGTGGTGGAAAATGGCGGCACAGGCGGCCACAAGCTCGGTCGGCTTGTCGGCATCCTGACCAACCGCGACGTCCGTTTCGCAACCGATCCCGCCCAGAAAGTCTACGAACTGATGACGCGGGAAAATCTGGTCACGGTCAAGGAGACCGTCGACCAGACCGAGGCCAAGCGCCTGCTGCACAAGCACCGCATCGAGAAGCTGCTGGTGGTCGACAAGTCCGGCAATTGCGTCGGCCTCATCACCGTCAAGGATATCGAGAAGTCGCAGCTCAACCCCCACGCTTCCAAGGATGTACAGGGCCGGCTGCGGGTGGCGGCGGCGACCACGGTGGGCGATGACGGTTTCGAGCGTGCCGAGCGGCTCATCGATGCGGGTGTCGACCTTCTGGTGATCGACACCGCTCACGGTCATTCCCAGCGCGTGCTCGACGCGGTGACGCGAGCCAAGAAGCTTTCCAATTCCGTGCGCATCATGGCCGGCAATGTCGCGACGGCAGAAGGCACCCAGGCCTTGATCGACGCCGGCGCCGACGCTGTGAAGGTCGGTATCGGTCCGGGCTCCATCTGCACCACGCGCATCGTCGCCGGTGTCGGCGTTCCGCAATTGTCGGCGATCATGTCGGCGGTGGAGACCGGGCAGAAGGCCGGTATTTCGGTGATCGCCGATGGCGGCATCAAGTTTTCGGGCGATCTTGCCAAGGCACTGGCGGCCGGCGCCAGCGCTGCCATGGTCGGCTCCCTGCTTGCCGGAACGGATGAAAGCCCGGGCGAGGTCTATCTCTACAAGGGCCGTTCCTTCAAAGCCTATCGCGGCATGGGCTCGGTCGGCGCCATGGCGCGCGGGTCGGCTGACCGCTATTTCCAGGCCGAGGTACGCGATACGCTGAAACTGGTGCCGGAAGGCATCGAAGGGCAGGTGCCCTACAAGGGACCGGTCTCGGGCGTGCTGCACCAGCTTGCCGGCGGTCTACGGGCGGCGATGGGCTATGTCGGCGGGCGCGATCTGGCCGATTTCCGCGAGCGCGCCACCTTCGTGCGTATCTCGACCGCGGGCCTGCGCGAAAGCCACACCCATGATGTGACGATCACGCGCGAAAGCCCGAACTATCCCGGCGTGGTCTGATTACAGCGGCAGGCAGGTCATTCGGTCTCGAAGATCGAGATTTTCTTGTTGTCGAATTTGAGCGCAAGTTCGCCGCGCACCAGCCGCGCGGCGACATTGCCGAAGACCTCCCGCCGCCAGCCCTGCATGGCAGGCACATCGGCCTTCTCGCCTTCGGCGGCGATGCGGTCGATGTCGTCGCCCGACGCCAGCACCTTCGCCGCCACGCCCTGCTTGTCGGCAACCTGCCGCAGCAGCACCTTCAACAGCTCGGACGCAGCGCCCGTGCCCTCCGGCGCCTGTGTGGCCTTCGGCAGTTTCGGCAACTGCTCCTTGGGGATACGCAGCGTCTTTTCGACCACTTCAAGCAGCGACGCCGCTGTCGAGGAGCGTTCCCAGCCTTTGGGGATGGTGCGCAGCCGCGCGAGGGCTGCGGCATCGCGAGGCTGCTGCTGCGCGATCTCGTAGATGACATCGTCCTTCAGCACCCGCCCGCGCGGCACGTTGCGTTCGCGCGCCTCGCGTTCGCGCCATGCGGCCACGGCCTTCACCATGGCCAGCTCGATCGGCTTGCGCAGGCGCACCTTCAGTCGCCTCCAGGCATCGTCCGGATGCGGATCGTAGGTGTCGCGCGAGGTCAGGATTTCCATTTCCTCATTGAGCCAGTGGGCGCGGCCTTCGCGTTCCAACTGTGCCTGCAGATGCTGGTAGACCTTGATCAGGTGCGTGACGTCGGCTAGCGCGTAGTTCAGCTGCTTTTCCGAAAGCGGACGGTGGCGCCAATCGGTGAATCGCGAGGATTTGTCGAGATGGACGCCAGTCACCTTCTGGACAAGCTGGTCATAGGAGACGCTGTCGCCGAAGCCGCACACCATCGCGGCCACTTGGGTGTCGAATACCGGGTTGGGAATGAGCCCGCCGAGATGGAAAACGATCTCTATGTCCTGCCGTGCGGCATGGAAAACCTTGGTCACGCCCCCATTGGCCATCAGCCCGAAGAAGGGATCCAGATCGAGATCCGGCGCCAGCGGATCGACCAGCGCGTTTACGCCCGGCGCCGCCATCTGGATCAGGCAAAGCTCCGGCCAGAACGTCGTTTCGCGGATGAATTCGGTATCGACCGTGACGAAAGCGGATTTTTCGAGGGCGAAAATCGCCGTTTCGAGTTCTTTTTGCGTTGTTATGACGTGCATGAAAGTTCTTTTAAGCGGAAATGGATTTTATTTCCTTTCAGTCTGGAGCGCGTTCGTCAAGCTTTGCGGCCGATTGCCCGTTCTCGCCCGGTTTGGCGGGCTCGCCGCCGCGCCGTGCCAGGCGCGAGAAAATCGTCGATGTCCGCAAGAGTGCGGTGAAAGGCCGGCGCCGGCTTGCCGGCACGCTGGTGGTAACCCGCATCCGATGCAGGATGACCAGCAGGAACACGGCATAGACGGCCGCCGAGAAGCTGAACAGCGCATGCGGGCCGAAATACTGCATGGCGGCCGCCGCCGCGAACGGTCCGCCAATGGCCCCGAATGAATAGAACAGCATCAGGGCGGCGTTGACGAGGACGAATTCGCCTTTCTCGGCCCGGTCGTTGGCGTGGGCCGCCGAGAGCGAAAAGAGCGGCATCGCGAAGGACCCGAAGAAGAAGACGAGCACGAAATTGGAAAAAGGCGTCTGGCCCGCCAGGAACACCAGCGCCAGCGCGGTCAGCATCGCGCCGCTCGTGGTCAGTGTCAGCACCATGCGCCTGTCCCAGCGGTCGGACAGATGGCCGAGCGGATACTGGATCAGCGCGCCGCCAATGATGCCGACGCTGACGAAGATGACGACATCGGCCACCGACATGCCGATCTGCTCGGCATAGACGGGGCTCAGCGTGCGGAAGGCGCTGTTGGTGACGCCGACCGCAAGGCAGCCGATGCAGCCGAGCGGCGAGATGCGCCAGACCCTCGCCAGGTCGAGCTTGACGTCGTCGGGCGGTGCGGGATTGGACCGGTCGCCAAGCGAAACCGGCACCAGCGACAGGGTGATCATGATCGACATGATGGCGAAGATGGCAAAGCCCCCGACCCCGAAGACCGGGATCAGGAATTGTGCGCCGGTAACGGAGCCGATGTCGATCACCCGGTAAAGCGCAAGAACGCGCGCCCGATTGTGATTCGACACGCCGGAATTCAGCCAACTCTCCATTGTCGTGAACAATCCGGCAAAGCAGAAGCCGGTGGCGAAGCGGATGACCGACCAGGTAACGGGATCGATCATCAGCACGAGCAGCAGCGAGCCTGCGGAGGCGATCGCGGCCAGCGTGGCGAAGGAGCGCACATGGCCGACCGCTTTCATGATGCGGCTGATGGCGACGCAGCCAAGCAGGAAGCCGGCAAAATAGGCCGTTCCCATGAAGCCGATGGTCGAGGCGGAAAACCCTTCCTCCGCGCCGCGCAACGCTATCAGCGTTCCCTGCAGGCCATTGCCGCCGAGAAGGATGCCTGCGGCGATGAGGAGGGGAATGAGCGGGCGGATGGATGACATCGGGCAATCTGTCCGGTGGAGCCTCCTTAGTGGACTATCGCGTCGGCGATTTCCAGCCATTGGACCAAAACACCGCTTCTCCTTGACAAAACATGACCCGCATGCGCTTTTCCCGCCAATTTCAAGCATGCCCCGCGGGCGTGCGCACCAGCTACACCAACACGCCGGACCGGAAGTTTCATCATGCACCGTTATCGCAGCCATACCTGCGCCGAATTGAGGAAGTCAGACGTTGGATCACAGGTCCGCCTGTCGGGATGGGTTCACCGTGTCCGCGATCACGGTGGCCTGCTCTTCATCGACCTGCGCGACCACTATGGCTTGACCCAGATTGTCGCCGACCCGGATTCGCCGGCCTTCAAGACGGCCGAGACCCTGCGCGGCGAGTGGGTCATCCGCGTCGATGGCGAGGTCAAGGCGCGCACGGCCGAGACGGTGAATGCAAACCTGCCGACTGGCGAGATCGAGATTTTTGCAGCCGAGATCGAAGTGCTGTCGGCGGCGAAGGAATTGCCGCTGCCGGTGTTCGGCGAGCCGGATTATCCTGAAGACATCCGCCTGAAGTACCGCTTCCTCGATCTGCGCCGGGAGACGCTGCACCGGAACATCGTCGCGCGCAGCAAGATCATCGCCGATATGCGCCGGCGCATGAACGAGACGGGCTTCACCGAATATTCGACGCCGATCCTGACGGCCTCGAGCCCCGAAGGCGCGCGCGACTTCCTGGTGCCGAGCCGCATTCATCCGGGCAAGTTCTTCGCGCTGCCGCAGGCGCCGCAGCAGTACAAGCAGCTTTTGATGGTCGCCGGTTTCGACCGCTATTTCCAGATCGCGCCCTGTTTCCGTGACGAGGATCCGCGCGCCGACCGCCTGCCGGGCGAATTCTACCAGCTCGATCTCGAAATGAGCTTCGTGACGCAGGAAGACGTCTGGAACACGATGGAGCCGGTCATGCGCGGCGTGTTCGAGGAGTTTGCCGAGGGCAAGCCGGTCACGCAGCAATTCCGGCGCATCCCCTACGATACGGCGGTGCGCACTTACGGCACGGACAAGCCCGACCTGCGCAACCCGATCGAGATGCAGCAGGTCACCGAGCATTTTGCCGGCTCCGGCTTCAAGGTGTTTGCCGGCATGATCGCCTCCAACCCGAAGGTCGAGGTCTGGGCGATCCCGGCCAGGACCGGCGGCTCCAGAGCCTTCTGCGACCGCATGAATTCCTGGGCGCAAGGCGAGGGCCAGCCTGGCCTCGGCTACATCTTCTGGCGCAAGGAAGGTGAAAAGCTCGAAGGCGCCGGCCCCATCGCCAAGAATATCGGCGAGGAGCGTACCGAGGCGATCCGCCAGCAACTTGGACTTGCCGATGGCGATGCTGCCTTCTTCGTGGCCGGCGACCCGGCGAAATTCTATAAATTCGCCGGCGATGCCCGCACGCGCGCCGGCGAGGAACTCAATCTTGTCGACCGTGACCGGTTCGAATTGTGCTGGATCGTCGACTTTCCGTTCTACGAATGGCTCGAAGACGAAAAGAAGATCGATTTCGCCCACAATCCGTTCTCGATGCCGCAGGGCGGCCTGGAGGCGCTGAACAGCCAGGACCCGCTCTCGATCAAGGCCTATCAATACGACCTGGTCTGCAACGGCTTCGAGATCGCGTCCGGCTCGATCCGTAACCAGTTGCCCGAACTCATGGTCAGGGCGTTCGAACTGACCGGCAAGACGCGGGAAGAGGTTGAGGAGCAGTTCGGCGGTCTCTATCGCGCGTTCCAATATGGTGCGCCGCCGCATGGCGGCATGGCGGCCGGCATCGACCGCGTGGTGATGCTGCTCGTCGGCGCCAAGAACCTGCGCGAGGTGACGCTGTTCCCGATGAACCAGCAGGCGCAGGATCTGCTGATGGGCGCGCCGGCCGAGGCTACGCCGACCCAGTTGCGCGAACTGTCGCTGCGGGTGATCGCGCCAAAGAAAGAGGAATAGGAAGCGAGCGCAACCTATTCATCGGATTCAAAAACGTATGGCCCGCCCCGTCTGCAAGAGGGTTTTGAAGGCAGCGTGAGAGGTCTGCTCAAACGTATCCGGTCTCGCGAGGCCTTGCTCGCGGCCAAGATGGATATCCGCGCGCCCCGATCCTCATAAAACGCCCGGCATCGAAGTGCCGTTTTTTGAACCAGGCTTCCGGGGCGCCGGTCGACCGTCATGCCATCTTTTATCCTTCCCGCAGATCTGATGACCGTCTGCCTCCGCTGAAGCTGGCGGTCTGTCGTTAAGCCATCGCCTCGCCATGAGCCGGCTCAAAAGAGCCGCCGCCCCGCAAGATCGCCCAGGCTATGCGCGCCAGTCTGGCGGCGAGCGCTACAACCGCGACATTGTGATGAGCACGCGCCAGCAATCCGCGCAGCCAATGGCCGAGAGGTGTTGCGCTCCTGGCCAGCGACGGCAATGCCGCTCGCGCTCCGTGGATGAACAGCATGCGCAGGTATTTGTTGCCGCGCTTGGTGATGCCGAGCAGCTTTGGTTTGCCGCCAGTCGTCACCTGCCTGGGCACAAGACCGAGCCACGCGGCAAGATCGCGCCCGCGCTTGAAGGTGTCGCCAGCTCCGATCGCAGCGGTGAGTGCGGTGGCGTTTAGAACACCGATGCCGGGAATGGTGACCAGGCGCCGGGCTGCCTCATGTTCACGAACGTGGTCCTTGAACTCGGCGTTTAGCGCCTCGATGCGCCGATCAAGTTCCCGCCATTCGTCGCGCATCTCGACAACCAGCTGCCGCATGCGACCGCTGACATCGAACTCGTCGCCGGCCAGCATCTCATTCAGCGCCCGGTCGAGCTGCCGTGGTCCCTTGGCGATGACGTGGCCGCGCTCCAGCAGGATCGCCCGCATCTGGTTGATCAGCGTCTTGCGTGCGTTCACCAGCCGCGAACGCACCCGGTGCAATGTCTGCAGGTCGAGCTGGTCCTGGCTCTTCAGTTCAACGAACCGCATCGTTGGCCGCGAGGCAGCCTCCGCGATCGCTTCAGCGTCGCGGTCGTCGTTCTTCTGTGCCTTCACGTAAGGTCGAACATATTCTGGCGACATCAGCCGCACCTCGTGCCCCTGCGTCTGCAGAATGCGGCCGAGATGATGCGCGCCGCAGCACGCTTCCATCGCCATCACGCAACGCGGCAGGCCGGACGCGAACTGCACCACGGTTCGACGACGCATGCGCCGGCGCAGCACGACCGCGCCTGTCTCGTCGACGCCGACCACGCTGCACAGGTTCTTGCCCAGATCAATGCCCAGGATCACAATGTTCATGGCTCGCTCCTTCCTCTCAATCAGCACCAGCCGATGCATCTCAGGAGAGGCGGGCCATCCCATAAAACCC
>JBARWP010000412.1:0-2721 GCA_049646905.1 Pseudaminobacter sp.
GAAAACGGAAGCGCGCGCGTGGCGCTGCTCGAGTATTGCATCTTGAATGCTCCCAAAACGGCTCCGCCGCGATGCGTGCGGAATCCGAAGTTTGTGATTGGTCTGAAGGGATTGTCCGCTTGGTGCGGACCGTCGGTCAGGCGTTCACAGGGGGAGCGCGGGGATTGCCCTGCCGATAGTCCGGCGCTGGAAGGTCTATCGACCTGGGATACGCGAAGATTACAGGGTCGCTGATGCGAACACTGACGACTAGGCGTGCAAAATCAGCCGATGCGGCCATACCCGGCCAGAACATGCTGCAGGCAAACGTGCAGCATGGCGGAAGCTTCGAGTGCCCCGGCAGGTCGGAATCGGCACCACCGTCATGATCAGAGCTATTGAGACAGAGAGGATTGCCGAAGGAGTCGAGTTGCGGGCCAGCCCCAGCCACGCCGAGTGCGTAAGCGCCGACGACGGATTGGGCGATCAGCACCAGCGCAATCGCCAGTGCAGCCACCAGATGTGATACCGCGGTGCGTTTGACCACGATCCCCTCCTGGATTGTAGTTCTTAGCATCCGTGGCGTTACAGGAGAAGATTGTTTGCGCTCGTGCGGCGATTTGCTCGGCAGTTGCCTCCTGTTTAGTCGTTGAAGACCGAACAGCGGCTTTCCAGATTTTCACACCGAAAGCCGATGGACCACTTCAAGGCCTCGACTTTTCCGTCCCGGGAACTGATCGAGCGGCAGGTGTCCGGCGGCGACTGAAGTACTCCGAACGGCGATAATGAGGTCGGATCCCGACGGTTCACCGCGCGCGCCGGCTGTGCCCCGGTACGGCTCGACGGGGGTGGTGAACGGTCCGGCAGCTATCAGGACAAGAAGCTGTCGATAGCTGCCATCCACTGCGCCGGTTGCGAGCGCAGATATGCAGACGATCCGACTGCCGCTCTACGCTCACCGGCGTACTTTGCTACTCGTCCATCAAGGCACGTTCCCGCAGGACGTCGTACTTGAGAACTTCACCCCTAATGGTGTCGCCCCATCGGCCAACGAACGCCATCGTGTCGGTAGCATGGAGATGTGCAGTGAGTGCGGCCTGGTCTCTCCACCGCTCGGCGACCAGGAGGCGGCCGGCGAGCGGATCGTCCACGGCCGCGTCATAGGAAAGATTTCCGTCGCGCTGCCGCGTAGCTATGGCTAGGTTCTGGAGATCCTGAACAAACTCGGCGACCGACGAGGGGTCGACGTAGATATAGCCGGTAACAATCAGCATCAAGGCTTTCCTTGGTGAATCCCGCTCGACCGTCTGCACGTCCGACGATCGGGCGCTGAAAGCAACAAATCAGACGGCCAGCACGATCTTGCCTTGAATACTGCCATCGGCGGCGCGCTCATGTGCGCGCGAAGCCTCGGCCAGCTGGAATGTGCTGTCGATGACGACACGCAAAATGCCGTCGTCGAGCAGGCGGGCGGCTTTTGCCAACTGCGCGCCATTGGATCGAACCTGTGTGGATGAGACCGTGATCCCCAGCTTCTCTGCCTCCTCGTGACCAGCGAAACCCAGCGGGTTGACCAGGAACAGCGCGCCGCCCGGCTTCAGAACATGGAAGAAGCGCTCCATATCCGCGCCGCCCACCGCGTCGAGGACAAGGTCGACGTCTCGGACGACATCTTCCGCCCCGGTTGTCTTGTAGTCGATGAACTGATCCACGCCGAGATCACGCATCAGCGCGTCGTTCTTGGCCGATGCCACCGCGATGACGCGAGCGCCCCGCCATTTCGCCAACTGGACTGCCAGGTGCCCGACACCGCCTCCGGCACCGTTGATGAGCACAGTCTTGCCATCGAGCGGCACCGGCTCATGCCGGAAGGACTGGAACGGGTTCGGCTCGTCATGGCCAAGTTCGATCAAGAACTGCCATGCCGTCAGAAGCGACATCGGCGCGCCGGCCGCATGAATATGGTCGATGCCGGCTGGTTTCAACGCAAGTTGCGATGCCGGTACGCTGACATAATGCGCGTAGGCATTGCTACCCGTCATTAGGTCATCGGGGAAGCGAACCATTGCATAGACCTCGTCGCCTACTCTGAACTCAGGGACGTCGGCGCCAATCGCTTCAATGACGCCGGACACATCCGTGCCGAGAATCAGTGGGAAAGATGCGTTGGGTCGCCATTCTGGCGGCAGTGCGCGATAGCCGTCCCGCAGATACCAATCCGGCGGATTAAGCCCCGCCGCCTGGACGCGGACAAGCACCTCGCTGGGCTTCACATCCGGCCTCGGCGCGTCTTCGTACACCAGCACCTCCGGACCGCCGAATGCGTGTAGACGGACTGCCTTCATCTTATCGCTCACTGGTCAAATCTCCGCTCATCATGTCGTTGGAGCGAATCTAGCGGCATCACTGTTGGTTGATAATCGGTGCCGATGGCGCTTAAGTAATGCCATGGAGGAACATATCGCTTTGGATCGGCTCACTGGTATCATCGCCTTCGCGCGTGCCGGATCGCTGGGGAGCTACACGGCAGCGGCGCGCGTGCTGTCGATTTCCCCGTCGGCGGTCAGCAAGAGCATCCAGCGGCTCGAGCGGCATTTGGGGGTGTCGTTGTTTACCCGTACAACGCGCTCGCTTACCTTCACGCCCGAGGGGCGCGACCTGCACGAGCGCGCGCTGCGTCTGCTGCGCGAGGCGGAGGAAATCGAGCAAGCGGCAATGACCGCGCGCTCCGAACCATCGGGC
>JBARWP010000413.1:0-10694 GCA_049646905.1 Pseudaminobacter sp.
GGTTGTCGGAAGATCTACGAGGATGTCTGTTCGGGCCGCGCCACCGAGCGGCCCGGCCTTGCCCAGGCACTCGACACCGCTCGCGAGGGCGACACGCTTGTCATCTGGAAACTCGACCGGATCGGACGATCCCTGCCGCATGTCGTCGGGCTTGTCGGCGAGCTTCAGAAGCAGGGGATCGGGCTGAAGGTGCTGACCGGTGACGTCGACACGACCACGGCGACGGGGCGACTTGTCTTTGGCATTTTCGCCACGCTCGCCGAGTTCGAGCGCGATCTCATCCATGAGCGCACGATGGCAGGTCTGGCCGCCGCGCGAGCCCGGGGTCGCGCCGGCGGACGGCCGCGGATGATGACCCGTCCGAAGCTTAAGACCGCGATGGCGATGATGGCGGACCGGGAAAACAGCGCCCGTGATGTCGCCACCCAGCTCGGCGTCTCGCTGTCGACGCTCTATGCCTATGTCGACAGCAAGGGCCAACCGCGCCCGCGTGCCGCTGATCTTCTCAAGAAGCGTTCGGTCGCCGCGAAATAGGAGAGCCCGTGCCGGTCAGCTTCCTCACCGAGGACCAGGTCCGGCGCTACGGTCGTTTCGCGGACGAGCCATCCTCCGACCAGTTGGTCCGGTATTTCTATCTCGATGACGCCGATCGCGCGTTTGTCGCCGAGCATCGCGGCGATCGCAACCGCCTGGGCGTCGCCGTCCAGCTCGGATCGGTTCGCCTGCTCGGGGTGTTTCTCGAGGACCTTGCGACAGCCCCGGCGTCCGCCGTCGGGTACGCGGCCGAGCAACTCGGCCTCAATGATCCGGGTGCGATTTTCGCCTATGCGAACGACCGGGCGCGCTGGCGACATATCCCACGCATCCGGGCTCGCTACGGCTATCGCTCCGTCACCGATTCCGGCGTGTCGTTCCGGCTGAGCCGCTTTCTCTACGCCCTTTGCTGGACGGGCACCGACCGGCCCTCGGCGCTATTTGATCGGGCTGTTTCCTTTCTGCTCGCCAATAAGGTTCTGCTGCCGGGACTATCGGTGCTCGAGCGGACGGTCTCCCGCGTCCGCTCGCGCGCCAATGCCCGTCTGTTCCGCCGCCTCGTCGACAAGGTAACGCCCGAACAGCGCGAGCGTCTCGACGCTCTCGTCGTGGTGCCTGAAGGCGCCCGCCAGAGCCCGCTCGATCGCCTTCGGGACGGTCCTTATATCCAGAGCGGACCTGAGATCAGCCGGGCGCTGGCGCGTCTCGACGAAATCCGCGTCATCACGGAAGGACTGCCGGAGATCGACCGGCTACCGCCTGGTCGCATCAATGCTCTCGCCCGCTTTGCGTCCGCCGCCAAGGCACAGACGGTCGCCCGACTTCCGGATGATCGGCGGATCGCGACGCTGCTGGCGTTTATCCGCACGCTCGAGGCCAGCGCCAGCGACGACGTCATCGATCTGTTCGACGTCGTCACCACAACGATCTTTTCCAATGCGCAGGCAGCCTCGAGGGAAGCGCGTCTACGCTCGCTTCGCGACCTCGATGCCGCGGCGCTGAAGCTGCGCGATGCCGCCGCCGTCTTGTTCGACGAGGCGACACCGGACGCCAAGGTTCGTGCCGTCATCTTCGAAACCGTGGGGCGCGACCTGCTGAAAGTCGCCTATGACAAGGTGGGCGCGCTCGCCGAGCCGCCCGACGACGTCTATTTCGCCGAACTCAGGAAACACCGGGGGCAGTTTCGCTTCGCACCGGCGCTGCTGCGGGGGCTCGACCTCGATGCGGCCCCGGCGGGCAAATCCCTCCTCGATGCCATCGAACACGTGCGCGTCGTTCAAGATGGCGGCAAACGCTCCGGACCCGCGCCTGTCGCCTTTGCGCCAAAGGAGTGGGGAGGTCAATTGAAGACCATTGACGGCAAGATCGACCTGTTTAGCTATCGCCTTTGCGTGCTCGACCAGCTCCGGCGCACGATCCGCCGACGGGATGTCTTTGCGTCCCGGTCGCTGCGCTACGCCGATCCCCGCAAGGGTCTTCTGTCCGGCGCGACCTGGGAAGCCGCCCGCCCCGCCGTTTGTCGGACGGTCGGGGTCTCGGCGTCGGCCGACGAGGAATTGGCCCGGCTTTCGGCGCGCCTCGATCTCGCCTATCGGGAAACCGCCGATCGCGCGCCTGCCAACCCGGCGCTGTCGATCGAGACGACGGCCGGCGGCGCCGATCTGTCGGTCGCGCAGCTCGATAAAATCGAGGAGCCACCGAGCCTCGTGGCGCTTCGCACCGCAGTCGAGACCCGACTTCCGCATGTCGATCTGCCTGAACTTATCCTCGAAATACAGGCGCGGACTGGATTTGCCGAGCACTTTACCCATGCGAGCGAAGGTGGCTCACGCGCCGAGGACATCGCGACGAGCGTCAGCGCGGTTCTACTGGCCGAAGCCTGCAATACTGGCTTCGAGCCGCTTGTCCGGCGGGACAGCCCGGCGCTTCGCCGATCGCGGCTGAGCTGGGTGAAACAGAACTTCCTGCGCGCTGAGACGCTGACCGCGGCCAACGCAGCACTGGTAGCGGCGCAAAATGTGGTCCCACTCGCCCGATCCTGGGGCGGTGGCGAAGTTGCCTCGGCCGACGGCTTGCGATTTGTCGTGCCGGTGCGGACCGTTCATTCCGGTCCCAATCCTCATTACTTCGGACACGAGCGCGGCGTGACCTGGTACAATCTGGCGTCCGACCAATACACCGGTCTCAATGCGATCACCATTCCCGGAACGCTACGCGATAGCCTTTATCTCCTGGCCCTCGTCCTGGAGCAGGAAACCGAGCTTTCTCCCACCGAGATCATGACGGACACGGCTGGCTATACCGATACGATCTTCGGAATCTTCCATCTCCTCGGTTACCAGTTCAGCCCTCGCATCGCCGACGTCGGCGGCACCCGATTCTGGCGGGTGAACAGGAAAGCCGATTACGGCCTGCTCGACCAGTTGGCATCAAACCGGATCAACATGCGCCTCATCGCGGAGCACTGGGACGACCTCTTGCGCCTCGCCGGCTCGCTGAAACTCGGCGTCGTGCGCGCCGCCGGGCTCACGCGCACGCTCCAGACCAACGATCGTCCGACGAAACTGGCCCGTGCGCTCCAGGAGCTGGGACGCCTGATCAAGACGCTCTACCTGCTGCAGTTCATCGATGACGAGAGCTATCGCCGGCGCATCCTCATCCAGCTCAACCGCGGCGAAAACCGCCACAGGCTGGCGCGCGTGGTCTTCCACGGCAAGCGCGGCGAACTGCGCCAGCGCTATCGCGACGGCCAGGAGGACCAACTCGGCTCGCTCGGCCTGGTGGTCAACGTCGTCGTTCTGTGGAACACGATCTACATAGACGCTGCCCTGAACCAGCTGCGCGCCGAAGGATACGAGGTGAAATCCGAGGACGTCGCCCACCTTTCGCCGTTGAGCTTCGGCCACATCAACATGCTCGGCCGCTATGCCTTCACCCTGCCGGAAATCATCGCGCGCGGCGAACTCAGGCCGCTGCGCGATCCCCGAACCGCAGGAATCGACGATCTGTAGGCGAGCTTATGTGTATTTTCTGTTCCGTTGCTACTCAGAGCCCAAACCGATGTGCGGGGTTTGACGGCCGGTCAGGCGTTGGCATTTCTGGAGACTGCGGGTGCTCAACGCGACGTGCTTGCGGCGGCCGGCGAAATGAAACGGCTTGCCGCTCAGATCGACGTCACAATACATGCGCTTGGCATCCTGATGTGTCTCCCGCACATTCTCGAACCGGGTGAGCGCGTCGAGTATGTTTCGCTTGGCGCGGGCAACACGGGACGGCAGTTCGATCTTGAGACCGACCGTCGCATCGCGGAATTCAAGTTTATAAATTGGCGGGGTGGGTCGGAGTCCATTCGGCAGAATTCAATATTCAAAGACTTCTTCATGCTCGCCGACAGCAACAGCCAGAAATGCAAGAACTTGTACTTGCTTGGAACGGCACACGCGCTGAAATTTCTGCAAGGCGGCCGTTCGATAAAGAGCGTGCTCAGTCGAGGTGATAAGGTCCAGATGCTCTTTTTTGAACGGTTTGGGGACAGGTATCGCAAGGTGACGGACTACTATCACGATCACCATAACGTTGTTTCGATCGTCGACGTCTCATCCTGGCTCAGCGAGCTCGCTGAGGCTCTGCGCGAGCCGATCATGGTCGGCGCGCCCGAAGCGGAGAAACCATGAGCGCTTGGGGATACTTGAGAAAGCGCCTTTTTTTCGGGCCTGATGAGGAGCGAGCGAAATCTATGGCGGACATGATCGAAGCCGCCCCGAAGGCCACCGAGCAGCCCCTTGCTCCAAGGTCACATCTGAAGGAGTACCTGGACTATTACCGCTCCCGCAAAGAGCCGCACTATGCGGTTCTGGTCACCGGTGATTGGGGAACAGGAAAGACCTACCAGGTACGCCAGGCGATCCCGGCCGAGGAGGCGTACTACGTCAGCCTCTTCGGCCTTAACAGCGCGGATGACGTCATCGCCGCGGTGTATACAGCGATGTTTCCGGCAAAGGCGTGGGTCAAGAAGATTGCCGATGGCGTCGGTGACATGACGGCGGAGGTGCCGGGCCTCGGATCACTCGCCGTCAGCGGCCTTACCTCGGGACTGGTCGGGGCTTTCCTGCGTCAGGAAGTGAGGAACGACAAGCCGATCATCTTCGACGATCTCGAACGATGTGGCCTCGGCGTAAAAGAGACGCTCGGCATCATCAATCTCTATGTGGAGCATCACGGCTGTTGCGTGGTGGTCATTGCCCACGACCAGAAGCTCGCAGAGGAATTTTCGGAAGCGAAGGAGAAGATCTTCGGCCAGACCATTCGCGTGGAGCCGCAGGTCCTCGCGGCCTTTGACGACTTTTATTCCGCGTTGCCTGCGGGGTCCGAAAAGGATTTCGTTGCCACGCAGCGGGACAACATGATCGGGGTTTTCTCCGAGTCCGGCGTACAATCCCTTCGGATACTGCGGCATGTGATCGAGGATCTCAGCCGACTGACCGGAACTTTGAGCAAAGAGCATCTGGCGAACGATCAGGCGATGGTCGAACTCGTCCGGCTCTTTTGCGCGTTCGACATCGAATGGCGGGCCGGCCGCCTCGAGCCTGAGGACCTATCGCAACGGCGCGCCAGTGAATTTGGCTACATTGCTGGGCGCGGGGGAAAGGAGGGCGCCGGCAAGCAGCCCAGGATCGTAGTCGCGAAGAACCGGTACAGTTCCGTGAATCTGACCAGTTCGCTGCTTCAGGACGAGGTACTCAACCAGATGCTGATTGAGGGGACGTTCGATAAATCAAACATTCGAGCATCGTTGGAGGCGAGCTCTTATTTCCTGAAACCTCAGAGCGCGGCGCCTTGGCAGATCGTCGGCAGTTTCGACAAACTCAACGACGACGTTGTCGATGATGCAGCCAAGAAAATGCAGGAGCAGTTCGACACGCGGGCCATCGTCGATTCCGGCGAGATGCTCCACATCTTTGCGCTTCGGATGATGATGGCCAGCAAGGGCATTCTTGGCAAGGACGTCAAGACCGTCGCGAGGGAATGCCGATCCTATATCGATGAGCTTCTTGCCAAGGGTCGGTTGCCCGCGCGGGGGTCGGATTGGCGCTGGTATGATGAATTCGAGCATTCAGCTTATGGGATCGGCTATTGGGTTACCGACGACTACAAAGCCGAGTTCGAAGCGCTCTTCCAGCATTTGCTCGACGCGCGTGGCAAGGCCCTTGAAGCGAAGTTCGCGGAGTTAGCACCTGAACTTCTAAAGGTCGTGGAGACCGACGGTCAACAATTCCTCGAACAGGTCTGCTCCACGGGAAAAGGGATGAACAAATACGCTTCGATACCCATCCTCGCCGCCATAGAGCCCAAGGATTTCATCGCGGCGTGGATGCGATCCCCAAAGCCAAACTGGTATTGGATCTCCAACGCTCTGCAGGAGCGCTACAAGGGCGCGCGCATGGAAGAGGCCCTGAAACCTGAGGCTCGTTGGATCGACGAGGTTGTAAGGCTTCTGGAGGAAGAAGCCGACAAGGCACCGGGTCTGGCCAAGCTGCGACTCCAGCGCACAATTCCAAAGCTGCCGTCCAAACAAATCAAAGCCGCGGCCGTGGCGGAAGAGGCGACTTCAGGCGAGAGAGCGGCGCCTGCCAAAGCTGCCGCCGCCAGGAGCGGTGGGCGACGTAGGTCGAAGGACACAGACACGGATTAAGCGCCATCCGTCTACCGGAAATCCCGTGTCTTCACCTTGATCTGGCTGATATGGCCATAGGGATCGTAAATGTTGCGCGGCTTGAGGCCTCGGGGCGGCAGCTCGCGTGGATCCGGTCCGCTTGAGCCGCCATCTCGAATCTGGTCGCCACGCCCATGCGGTAGCGGGAAGGTGTGCTCGCGGTCGCCGAGGCTGGCGAGGTCAGCGGAAAGATCGGAAAGATGCCGAGCGACCAAATGTACTACCTCGCCCTCGCGCTGGATCTTGCCCTTCACGCCCAGCATGCTGCTGCCCAGGACAACGCGGCGCTGCCTTTCGAAAACGTGCGGCCAGATGACGAGATTGGCGATGCCGGTCTCATCCTCGATGGTGATGAACATGACACCCTTGGCGCTGCCGGGCATCTGCCTGACCAGCACGAGGCCGGCCGCCTCCAGCCATTTGCCGTCCCTCGCCGCCATGGCCTCAGCACAGGAGACGATGCGGCGACGTGTCAGATCCTGACGTAGGAAGCTGACGGGATGATCGCGGAGCGTCAGCCCGAGATGTCCATAGTCCTCAACCACCTGGCCGCCGGCAGTCATCGGTCGCAGCGGCACCGCCGGCTCATCAATCTCGGCAACGGCTGTTGCTTCGCGTTCGGCCGCCGCGGCGAACAAAGGCAAAGGCTCATCCCGCAACGCGCGGATCGCCCAAAGCGCCTCGCGACGCGCAAGGCCGAGTGCGGGCTGGAAGGCGTCGGCGTCGGACAATTCGACCAGCGAAGCTGAGGGAACACCGGCGCGGCGCCACAGATCATCGACGGATGCAAACGGCCGGTCCGCGCGCGCGGCGATGATGGTCGCGGCGTCCGCATTGGCAAGACCGCGAACCATGCGCATGCCGAGACGGACCGCCAAGCGGTCCTCGTTCCCGGTTGGCTCGAGCGTACAATCCCAGCGCGAGGCGTTGACGCAGACGGGCCTGACCTCGACGCCATGGGCTATGGCGTCGCGGACGATTTGCGCCGGTGCATAAAAGCCCATCGGCTGCGCGTTGAGCAAGGCGGCGCAGAACACATCGGGGTGGTGGCATTTGATCCAGGACGATACGTAGGCGATCAGCGCAAAGGATGCGGCATGGCTTTCGGGAAACCCGTACGAGCCAAAACCTTCGAGTTGCGAAAAAGTCTTTTCGGCGAATTCGCGTTCATAACCGTTCCTGACCATGCCGCCGACCAGCTTCTCGCGGAAAGCACTGACCCCTCCCGTGTGCTTGAACGTCGCCATAGCGCGGCGCAGCTTGTCGGCCTCGCCGGGCGTGAAGCCGGCGCATTCGATCGCGACCCGCATTGCCTGTTCCTGGAACAAGGGCACGCCGAGCGTCTTTCCGAGCACTTTTTCCAGCTCGGGCTTGGGATAAACGATGTCCTCCTTGCCTTCGCGACGTCGCAGATAGGGATGAACCATGTCGCCCTGAATAGGGCCGGGGCGAACGATCGCCACCTCTATGACCAGATCATAGAAGGTGCGCGGCCTGATCCGCGGCAGCATCGACATTTGTGCGCGCGACTCGATCTGGAAGGTTCCGAGCGTGTCGGCCTTGCGGATCATCGCATAGGTCTTCGGATCCTCGGCCGGGATCGAGGCCAGGTCGTGTTCGATGCCCTTGTGTTCGGCCATCAGATCAAAGGCACGCTTCATGCAGGCCAGCATGCCGAGCGCCAGGCAATCGACCTTCATGAATTTCAGCACATCAATATCGTCCTTGTCCCACTCGATGACCTGCCGGTCGACCATGGCGGCCGGCGCAATGGGTACGAGACCGTCGAGCCGGTCGTTGGTCAGGACAAAGCCGCCCGGATGCTGGCTGAGATGACGAGGCGTGCCTATCAGCTGGCGGGCGAGATCGAGCGCCAGCCGCAACCGCCGGTCGCCGAGATTGAGGTTGATAGCCTCGGCGTGCTTCGCCTCGATCCCCTCCTTCGACCAGCCCCAAACCTGGCCCGACAGCATCTTGATCAGGTCCTCGGTCAGGCCGAGAGCTTTGCCGACATCGCGAAGAGCGCCCTTCGAGCGATAGCGGATGACCGTCGAGCAGAGCGCGGCATGATCGCGGCCATAGGTCTCGTACACCCACTGCATGACGATCTCTCGCCGTTCGTGCTCGAAATCGACGTCGATGTCCGGCGGTTCGCGCCGTTCTTCGGAAACGAAGCGTTCGAACAGGAGATCGTTGCGGTCGGGGTCGATGCTCGTGACCCCCAACACGTAGCAGACGGCGCTATTGGCGGCCGATCCCCTACCCTGGCAAAGGATTCCCTGCGAGCGGGCAAAACGCACGATCGAATTCACGGTGAGGAAGTAGGGCGCGTATTCAAGCCGTTCGATCAGCTGCAGCTCGTGCTTGAGCGACGCCCCTACCTTGCCCGGCAACCCCTCGGGATAGCGCTGGGCGGCGCCCTGCCAGGTCAGCTTCTCCAATGCCTGCTGGGCGGTGAGGCCCGGCATCGTCTTTTCTTCCGGATATTGATAGGCAAGCTCGTCGAGCGAGAAACGGCAACGTTCGGCGATCTCGGTGGTGCGCGCCATGGCCTCGGGATAGCGGGAAAATAACCGTGCCATCTCGGCGCCAGGTTTCAGATAGCGATCGGCATGGCGCTCGCGGCGAAAACCGAGCTCGTCGATCGTGCAATTGTGCCGGATCGCGGTGACGACATCCTGCATCATCCGCCGTTCACGTTCATGGAACAGCACGTCGTTGGTGACCACCGCCGGGACGCCCATGGCGGCGGCGAGGTTGGCCAGCTGGTGCAGCCTGAGCTGATCGTTCGGCCGCCGCAGCAGGGTCAGCGCCAGAAACGCGCGGTCGCCGAAAGCGTCGCGCAGCCGACGCAGGCGCAGTGCGCAGTCCTCGTCAGCGTCGTCAGCAACCAGGACGGCAATCAGGCCTTCGCCATGGGCCACGACGTCGTCCCATTCGAGATGGCACTTGGCTTTTCCGGCCCTGCCCTTGCCGAGCGAGAGAAGGCGGCAAAGCCGGGCATAGGCGGGACGATCGGTGGGATAGACCAGCAGCGACGTACCGTCGGCAAGATCGAGGCGGCAGCCGACGATCAGCCGGACGCCGGTGACCTTGGCCGCCTCGTGCGCACGGACGATCCCAGCAAGGGAATTGCGGTCGACAATTGCCAGCGCCTCGATGCCCAACTCGGCGGCACGCACGAACAGATCTTCGCAGGAGGATGCGCCGCGCAGGAAGGAAAAGTGGCTGGTCACCTGTAGCTCGGCATATCGGACGGGTGCACTCATCCGAATATTCCGTGCATGAACCAGTTCTGCGATCCGGTGCCGATATCCTCGCCATCACCCGCCCGATAGATCCAGAAGCGCTCGCCGGCCTCGTCCTCTACCCGGAAATAGTCGCGAACGGCCGCCAACTCGGCGTCGCGCTTCCACCATTCGCCGAAAATACGCTCCGGTCCGTCGGCGCGCTTCACATGGCGGCGGATGCCGCGCCAGGTGAACGTGACCGGGGGATGATCCGGGAGCAGCGCCACCGTCTCAATCGGTTCCGGGCGTGATAGCAAGCGGGCTGGCCGCGGCCAGTCATTTGGCCAGGTTTCGCCGGCATCGGGTTCGGCCGGCGCGATGCGCCTGACGGCACGTTCGGGAACATCACTCTGAACCGGTGCGAACCGATAAAGTCGATCCTCGCCGACCCGGTTGGCAAGAATGTCGATCAGGTCGGAGACGTCCGCCTCCGGCTCCCCGGTCAACGAGGAGATCATCTGCTTTGACTTGAGCGGCTCTGCGGAAGTGGCTGCCAGCCGCATCAGCTCGATACCAAAACCGGGATCGATCGTTTCTATCTTTTCGGTCAGGAGCGGGGTCAAACGCTTCGCGTCGCGCACCGGCTGGGCCGTGCCAACGCGAATGGCCTCGATCCGGTTGTCGACGCGATGGAACAGAAGATCGAGACGGCGAGCCCCCTGCCCAATCTGCTCCAGCGCCTCGCAAAGCTGTTCCACGAGTTTTGCCGTATAGCGCGCGATGGTCTCGGCTGCGCCGATCGGCTCGCCGAAAGCGCGACGGACTTCCACAATCTCGGGCGGGCGAAGCGGATCGATCGGCTCGGACAACCGACCGAATGCCTGATCGAGGCGGCGGCCGAGCTCCGGCCCGAAGCGCAGCGCCAGGGGCGCGCGAGGTTTGTTGGCAAGATCGCTGATCCGATCGAAACCCAGCCGGCGCAGGCTGGCAATCATGTCATCCGGCAGGCGCAATGCCGCGATCGGCAGCGGCAGGATGGCGTTGCCGCTTTGTCCCGCAGGCACGACCATCGTCGGACGACCGACGAAACGGGCCAGCGCATGTGCCGCGCCCCAACTGTCCGCCAAAGCGGCCCGAGCCGAAAAGCCGGAGGCCGCGAGCCGGCCGACCATATCAGCCAGCATGGCATCTTCACCGCCATGAAGATGGGCCGCGCC